>JBGATY010000038.1:0-7559 GCA_044228955.1 Planctomycetota bacterium
CATCGCCTTCTTCCCGAAGCTGAGATCTTCGGAGCGGAGCCCGGAGGCCGCGACCAGCCGGGGGATCAGGTGGCGCTTCATGATCTCCACCTTCTCGCCGACGTGGTAGCCCGGCACCGGGATCACCTCCATGCGATCGCGGAGCGCCGCGGGGATCGAGTCCACCAGGTTGGCGGTGGCGACCCACACGACCTTGGAGAGATCCAGCGGCAGGTTCAGGTAGTGATCGCGGAAGGCGCGGTTCTGCTCGGGGTCGAGCACCTCGAGCAGCGCGGCGGACGGATCGCCCTGGATGCCCGCGCCGAGCTTGTCCATCTCGTCGAGCAGGAACACGGGGTTCTTCGTCCCCGCCTTGCGCAGGCCTTGGAGCACGTTGCCCGGCAGCGCGCCGATGTACGTGCGACGATGGCCGCGGATCTCCGCCTCGTCGTGCACGCCGCCGAGCGACACGCGCACGAACTTGCGCCCCATCGCGCGCGCGATGACTGGCCGAGCGACGTCTTGCCGACGCCGGGCGGACCGACGAGGCACAGGTTCGCGCGACGGCCGTCGGGTTTCAGCTTGCGGACCGCGAGGTACTCGAGGATCAGGCGCTTCACCTTCTCGAGCCCGTAATGGTCCGCATCGAGCACCTCGCGCGCGCGAAAAAGGTCGAGGTTGTCCTGCGTCTTGACCGCCCACGGCAACTCCGAGAGCACGTCCAGGTACGTGCGCGTCGTCGAGTACTCGCTCGACGCCTCGTTCATGCGCTCGAGTCGCGTCAACTCGCGATCGGCCTCCTTGCGCGCCTCGGGCGGCAGCTCGGCCTTCTCGAGCGCCTTCTTCAGCGGCCCGAGTTCGCCGCCGCCGTCCTCGCCGTCGAGTTCCTTCTGGATCTGACGCAACTGCTCGCGCAGGAAGTACTCGCGCTGGGCCTTGTCCAGCGTGCCCTTCGTCTCGGCGCGGATTTTCTGGGAGAGCTGCAGGACCTGCGAGAGGCGGCCGAGTTGCGCGCCGATCTTTTGCAGCCGCTTCTCGACGTCGATCGTCTCGAGCAGTTCCTGCTTTTCGGCGACCGGGATGTCCAGGAAGGTCGCGACCATGTCGCACAAGTTCGTCGGCGACGTGATGCTCGCGACCGCGTTGACGAGGTCCTCGGGCGCGCCCGGCGACAACTGGAGCACTTCGCCGGCCTGCTGTTTCACCGCGAGGAAGCGCGCCTCGAGCTGCTTTGGATCGCCACTCTCCTCCTCGATGCGCTGGATGCGAGCGCGCAATCCGCGCGCGTCCGCGGTGGGTTCGATGATCTCGAGCAGCCGAAAGCGCTGCTGGCCCTGGCAGATCGCGTGGTGCTTGCCGTCCGGTGCGGTCAGGTAGCGCACGATCTCCGCGACCGTCCCCACGTCGTGCAGGTCGGCCCTTGATGGGTCCTCGACCTGCGAGTCGCGCTGCAGGACGAGGCCGATCTGCTGCGGTTTCTGCACGGCCTCCTGGATCGTGGCGATCGAACGCGGCCGCGACACCACGACCGGCAACACGACGGTTGGAAACAGGACCATGTTGCGAACGGGCACGAGGAGGATCGTGTCGGCGTCCTCGGAACGCTGCGCAGGCACGCTCGTGCTCGACGAACTCTCGAGCACCGGCGCGAGCGTCGTCGCGGCCAGACCCGTCAGCGAGGCGGATTTCTTCGCGTTGCCCACGTCAGCCTTCCTTCACGAGCCGGAGCCACAGACACCCATCGACGAAACGGCGCTCGCCGATCGCGTAGCGCCCCGGCGCGAGCGGGACGCGACGCACGAACCGTCCTTGCGGGATCTCGAGGCGGCGAACCTGGCTCTCGCACAGGGACACGGGCAGCGCGCGCCGAGCCGAGACCTCGACGCCGGCGCGGTCGATCACGATTTCGATGGCCTCGGAAACGACTCCGGGCAGCGCGACCAGGATCACGATCTCGCTCGCGCTCTCGAACACGTCGACCGGCGGCTCCCAGGAAGCGCGCTGCGCTCCGGGCTGGAGGTGAAAGAACCGCCGCTGCGCCTTTTCCGCTCGATCGAGCAGTTCCGCCGCTCGTTCCCACATCCATTGGTTGGGGTCGTCTTTCGACATCTCGACTCCGAGTATCTGCCCCGACCGCGGCTCGCGCCACGCTTCTCAGCGGCGATGATCGAGACCGTACGGACTCTATTCCCATATGTGAGACAGACTCGTGGGCGCAGTCGCGGATTCCTGGAATGGACTGGAACGAACCACCCTGCAGTGTGAGAACTCGAGTCAGGCACGGCTCGTGTGCTCGAAGCCTTGTGCGCGATCGGCGCACGAGTCATGCCTCACGCAGGTCTCGCGCTGCGCTCGCGACTCGGAACGAGTCCACGAAGCTGCGTGATCTCCGTGCCCCGACAGCCAGACCGTCGCGCGAATCGCGCATTCGCGAGCGATCCAGGTTGCCTCACTTTCCCACGCCAACAACCTGCCTCTACTGAGGACTCAACATGACTTCGAAACTGCTGCTCACCCTGGCCACCGTCGCGAGCCTCGCGACGATCGCGCGCGCCGGCGCCGATACCCCCTCGTCCCTGCTGCTTTTCCCTGAGTACAACAGCAATCCGGGCGTCTACACCGTGATCTCCGTGGCGAACACGAAGAGCGGTCCTCAGGGCCTGCCGACCGCACCTGCCGTGCGCGCGCACTTCGTCTACATCGACGGTGCCACGTGCCAGGAGACGGACCGCTTCGAACCGCTCACCCCGAACGACCTCGTCACGGTCATCGCCGGGTTCCACAATTCGGCCTCGGCGAAGGGCTTCCTTTACGTCTACGCCATCGACGCGAACACCGGCGTGGCCATCAAGTGGGATTGGCTCATCGGCAGCCAGATGCAACTCGACGGCATCAGCACGTTCAACTACTCGTACAACCCGATCGGCTTCAAGGCCGGTACGTTCGCGACCGCGGACGGCAGCCCGACCGACCAGGACGGCGACGGCGCGCGTGACCTGAACGGCGTCGAGTACGAGAAGGCCTGGAACGAAATCCTGATCCCGCACTTCTTCGGTCAGGGCAACGGCCGCCGGAGCGAGCTCGTCCTGATCAACCTCTCGGGCCGCTACGAGTTCCTCGCGACCGCGAACTTCCTCGTCTACGACGACTACGAGAACGTCTATTCGACGCAGTACCAGTGGCGCTGCTGGACGAAGGTCCCGCTGTCCAAGACCGCACCGCAGGGTGACGCGACGGGCATCGACAACCTGTTCAACAACACGTTCCTCGCCTCGGCCGGCGGCCAAGGCGTCCTCCAGGGCGCGCCCAGCGTCGAGACCGGCTGGATGCGCATCCGCGGTTCGACCGCTTCGTCGACCGCCACGCAGATCTCGAGCCCGGCGATCATCGCCGTCCTCGACGAAACGATCGGCACTTACGGCATGGGCGACATCCCGTACATGGTCGACCAAACCAACATCAAGGGCGACCTGCTCGCGCCGGCGGGCCCGATCGGCGACACGACGCAGACGCCGTGATCCCCTGAAGTCGAGAGCGAGCACTTCCTGGTGCTCTCTCTGGTGGCGACCCCGGTCTTGGTGCCGGGGTCGCTTTCGTTTCCGACCGAACGCTCAGCGCTGGAAGGGGCCGAAGAAGGCCGCGTTCTCGCCCGGGCGCGACCAGCGGCGCTCGAGCAACGGCTCGACGACGTCGAAGCACTCGTCCAGCCCGACCAGCCGCCCGCGCACCCCGGACTCGAACGGCGTGTACCACACCTGGTACGGCATCTTGCAGCACGCACGGTCGGGTAGCGCCGTCCCGCGCACTTCGAACGCGCCCTGCGCCGTGAGCGCGAAGGACTCCGCGTCCACCGCGACGGTGAGCGCCAGGACGCGCACGTCGAGCACGACGCCGAGGACATCCGCCTGAGTGGCCTTCGCCCACAGGACCAGGGCCTCTCGCTCGCGCGGCCCCGCCTTGTTCGGCACGTAGAGGACCGAGCGACGCGAGTGCGGCTCCAGTCCGAGGTTCTGGTCGTCGACGATCAACGCGGCGAGGCTCAGTCCGGCCAGTTCGACATCCAGGAACGATCCCGTTTCGAAGCGCCAGCCGAGCAGCGCTTCCCGGCCGTCGCTCACCAGTTCGCCGTTGTAGTGACAAGCACCCGCGAAGACGCTCGCCGTGCGGGCCTCGGCATAGCGTCCGCTGACCGACACCTCGGACGCAGCGAGCGAGGGGGCGCACAGGGAAGTGAGGAACGGAGCCAGGATCATGAGAGACCTCGCCATCGACGAGCCAGGACGGGAGCTGCGACGACCGCAGCGTTCGCGCTTCCTAGCCTACAGGATCCCGCGAAAACAGGCGCGCGTCGCCCGGCACTCGTCGGGGCCCGCGCGTTCCTTGTCCGGACCGAGGGCTTGCATCGTCAGACGGCACCAGCAGTGGCGGCTGGCGTCGAGGTAATCGTCCTCCTCCATCGCCGGCGTCGAGCGGAAGTAGTTCTTCTTGCTCTGGAGATGAATGCAGAACGGACTGACGTTCAGTCCAGCGGCGGCGGGGTTCGAGGGCGTGTCGGAGGTGTTCATGGATCAGCCTCGGGCGAGCGCACGCAGCGCCGCGGCAACGAGACCCTTGGTGAGCGGGATCTTGAAGGCGTTCTGGCTCAGCGGCTCCGCGCCGGCGAGCGCGAGGTCCGCGACCTTGGCGATCGTCGCGTCGTCGATCCTGTGTCCGACGAGCGCAGCTTCCGCGGCCGGGACGCGCCAGGGAATCGGGGCCACGCCGCCGAGCACGAGCCGCGCATCCTTGACGACGTCGCCGTCGAACGCGAGCCGCAGCGCCACGGAGGCGAGAGCGAAGTCGTAGGTTTCGCGTTCCTTGAACTTCAGGTACGTCGAGCGCGTCCCGGGCGGAGGCAGGTCGAAGGTGATCCCGGTGAGCAGTTCGTCGGGCTTCAGCACGGTCTCGCGCGACATGTCGCCGTCGCCGGGCAGGGTGTAGTACTTCTCGAGCGGCATCGAGCGCATGCCGCGCTCGGTCGAAACCATGAGCGCGACCGCGTCGAGCGCGATCAGCGCCGGAGCGAGGTCGCTCGGGTGCACGAAGTACGAAGGTCCGCCACCGAGGATCGCATTGTAGCGATTCGTGCCGCCGACCGAGAAGCACTCCGTGCCGCCCTTCTTGAGGCAGCGCGCCTCCTCGAGCCTGTAGTAGAGGCAACGTGGCCGCTGGTTCAGGTTGCCGCCCACCGTCCCCACGGAGCGGATCTGCGGACTGGCGATCGAACGCGCGGCTTCGATGAGCACGCGCGCGCGCTCTTGGAACCTCGGTTCGTTCTCGATCCGCGCCAGCGTCACGAGCGGGTTGAGAGCAACCTTGTCGCCCTGCGTCGCGATCACGTCGAGACCAGGGATCGTCTTGAGGTTGACGAGCCGATCCGGCTCGACGAGATGCTCCTTCAACTCGGTCAGGAGATCTTGTCCCCCGGCGAGCGGCATGATCTTCGCGGCGTTCTTGGAATCGCGAGCGATGCTCAGGAGTTCGAGGGCGGCACCGAGCTTCTTCGGGTTCGAGAGGATGAAGGGCTTCACGGCTCACACCACCTTTCCGAGTGCGTGGAGGACCTTGTCGGGCGTGAGCGGCAAGTCGCGCAGCCGCGCTCCACAAGCATTGAAGACGGCGTTCGCGATCGCGCTGTGCCCCGGGATGCACGTCGCCTCGGCCACGCCGATCACGCCGCGTTGGTCTTCGTCGTCGATGATCGTGCGCATCAGGGGCATCTCCATCGAGCCGGCCAGCTTGTACGCCTCGAACGACGGGTTGAGCATGATGCCGAGGTCGGGATCGATCAGCCGTTCCTCGTGCAAGGCGTACGAGAGCGCCTGGATCATGCCGCCGTTCGTCTGACTGACGACGGATAGGCGATTCAGCGGCAAGCCGCAGTCCTGCATCGCGATCATCTCGAGCACGTGCACGCGACCGGTGTTCGTGTCGACGCGCACCTTTGCGGCCTGCGCGCCGTGGACGCCGTTCGCGGCCAGACTCTTGTTCGCGGCGCGCGACCACTCGCCCGTGGCGCCCAAGCCCTCGGATGGCAGCATGCCGCAGGCCTGCTTCCACGTGATCGACGGCTTCTCGCCCTTCGCATCGACGACCTGGCCACCCTGGAACACGAGGCGGGAGGCTTCGATGCCGAACACGGGTGCGAGCTTCGCTCGCAGCGCCTTCGCGGCGTTGTACGCGGCCACTTTCACCGCCGGCGCGAGCGAGCCGGTCGTCGTGCTGCCGCCCGAGCCCGTCGCTCGGCCGAGCTTGGTGCTGCCGATGCGCGCCGTGACGTCGGAGAGGGTGAGGCCGAACTCCTCGGCGGTGATGGCCGCGACGTACGTGCGCGTGCCGGTGCCGAGATCCTGCGTGCCGACCGAAGCCGTCACGCTGCCGTCCTTCTCGATGCGCACCTCGACCTCCGTGCCTTCGCCGCCACCACCGCCCCAGCGCGCGATGCCGAAACCGATGCCGATGCACTGCGCTGCCGATGGATCACCGGGCTTGTCGCGATGCGGATGCTCGTACCAGCCGATCTCCTTCGCCACGCGCTCGAGTTGTCGATGCCAGACCGGGTCCTTCAGGTTCTTGATGCGCATCGCGAGCGGATCGATGCCGGCCTTGTAGGCGAGTTCGTCGAGGGCCGACTCCATCGCGAAGGCGCCCTGCGGGTAGCCGGGCGCGCGCATGGCGCGATTCGAATCGAGGTTCATGTGCACGGGCGTGGTCGACGAGTACGCCTCCTCCACCGCGTACACGAACGGCAGTTTCACCATCGAGCCGTCGCCGATGCCGCCGAACTTCGAGCGCTCCGCCACCAGGCCGACCAGTCGGCCGTCCGCGGCCGCGGCGAGCTTGAGCTTCACCTTGCCGCCACTGCGATTGCCCGCCGCGAGGAACTCGTCGCGGCGCGTCATCATCAGGTGCACCGGGCGCAGAATCGACTTCGACAGCCGGCAGGCCGCCAGCCCCTCGGCGCCGAGCCCGAACTTCGAGCCGAAGCCGCCGCCCATGTGCTCGACGATCCCGGTCACGCGGTTCGCCTTCAAGCCCAGTTCCTCGGCCGCGTCGCCCGCGAACGAGAACGTGGCTTGCGTCGAGCAGTAGACCGTGGCTTCCTCGCCGCCCTTGTAGTCGACGACGACGCCGTGGGTCTCGAGACAACCGTGGTGCTGCACCGGCACGGAGTAGGTCGCCTCGACGACGTGCGCGGCGTTCGTGCACGCGGACTCGGCCTTGGCGCGATCCCCGTCCGTGGAGACCTTGGCCGGTTTCGCGTGCACTTCTGGGGCGTTCGGCTTGGACGCCTGCGCCTCGTTCACGACCCAGCCTTCGGCCTCGTACTCGAGCACGATCGCGCGCAATCCGTCCTCGGCGCGCTCGGGCGTCGTCGCGGCCACGGCGGCGATCGGCTCGCCGAGCCAGCGCGTGCGCTTGTCCTCGAGCACGATGGCTCCGAGCACGCCCGGCACCTTCATCGCCGCAGACACGTCGAGCTTCGTGATCTTCGCCGCCGGAACGGGCGCGAGGAGGAGACGCGCGAAGGCCATGCCCGC
>JBGATY010000038.1:7569-23217 GCA_044228955.1 Planctomycetota bacterium
CGACACGGATGTCGTGCGTGTAACGCGCGGCGCCGGTGACCTTCGCGCGCGCGTCGACGCGCACGAGGTCGTGATTCAGGACCTTCAGCTCCGCGCGCGGCGGCCAGGTCGGGACGTCGATCTTCGGTTCGTCTTGCATGGGACTAGCGCCCCCCCATGCGTTTTCCGGCGGCCAGGGCGGCGTCGAAGATGTGCGGGTAGGTTCCGCAGCGGCACACGTTTCCGGCGCAGGAGGCCTTGACCTCGTCGAGCGTGCACTTGGGATTCTTCTCGAGCGCGGCCGTGATCGACATCAGGAAGCCGGGCGTGCAGAAACCGCACATGAGGGCGTCGTGCTTGCAGAACTCGTCCTGCAGCGGCGTGAGTTCCGCGCCCGTGGCCAGGCCCTCGATCGTGCGAATGTCCTTCCCGCGCATGTCGACGGCGAGCTGCATGCACGCGTAGACCGGAGCGCCGTCGACGATCACGGTGCACGCGCCGCAGTTGCCGCGATCGCACACGAGCTTCGTGCCCGTCAGCGTCGGTGAACAGTGGTTGCGCAACGCAGACAGCAGCGTCGTGCGCGGCTCGATCTTGACGGTCTGCTTCGCGCCATTGATCGCGAGCTCGACGTCGATCTCGCCGGAGAGCGTCTCGACGTCCTCCGCCGCTGCGCTCGCGGCGACCGAGCGCGCGGTCGTGCCGATCAAGCCGCCCGCGAGCACGCTGCCCGCCGCGACCTCGCCCGCCCCTTTCAAGAAACGCCTCCGCGAGAGCGCGCTCGCTTCGTCGTCGGAGAAGTCGGAGTCCGTGTTTCGCGTCATCGTCGAGATCCTGTCAGGAAGGGGTCGAACGGGCGCGCGCCAGTCTAGTGTCGAATCGCCCCGAAGCCACGTGTCGTGCGTGCTCCGCGCGGTCTGGCCTGCTATCCTCCACCCCGCATTCGTACCCACCACCAACCCGAGTACGAGACGGGCGCGTCCTGTTCGCGCGTTCGATCCCAAGCTCAGATCCGAAGGAATGCCGTGAAACCGAACTCCATCGCTCGTTGCGTCGCCGTCCTGGCCCTCGTCGCCGTGTCCGCCTGCAGCAAGTCCGCGACCGAAACCGCGGCCAAGACTCCCAAGGCGAATCCCCCCGCCGCCCCCGAGAAGCCCATCGTGGTCGATCAGAAGATGATCGATGCGACGAAGAAGCTCGAGGAGGACGCCGCAGCCGCGGCCGCCGCGCTCAAGAAGGGCGCGGACGTGGTCGTGAAGGACGCCCAGGTGAAGACCCTGCGCTTCAGCGGGATCCCGAACCAGAACACCACCGATCTGGAGGCCCGCTACAAACCGCTCGCGACGTACCTCTCGTCGAAGCTCGGCGTGCCCGTCGAGTACGTGCCCTCGGCCGACTACAACGCATCCGTCGACGCCTTCAAGAACGGCGACCTCGGGCTGTGCTGGTTCGGTGGCTACACCGGCGTCCAGGCACGCGCGGCGGTCAAGGGCGCTCGTGCCATCGCGTGCGGCCCGCGTGACATGAAGTTCAAGAGCTTCTTCGTCGCCAACAAGAGCCTCGGCCTGACGAAGGGCCCCGACTTCCCCATGGCGTTGAAAGGCAAGAAGTTCACGTTCGGATCCGCATCGTCGACGTCCGGTCGCCTGATGCCCGAGTACTTCATCCGCTCGCTCACCAAGATGGCCCCCAAGGAGTTCTTCGGGGCCGAACCGTCCTTCAGCAAGAGCCACGACCAGACGCTGGAACTCGTCGCCGCCGGCACTTTCGACGCGGGCGTCGTCGACTACACCGTGTACGAGAAGCGCGTCAAGGAAGGCAAAGTCGATCCGGCGGTCGTACAGGTGGTCTGGGAGAGCCCGGAGTTCTGCGATTACCAGTTCACCGCCCATCCGTCCGTCGACACGACGTACGGCGCGGGATTCACCGACAAACTCCAGACTGTCCTCGTGAGCATCAAGGGCGCCGATCTGGCGCTCTTGAAGGGCATGGACCGCGACGCCGAGGGCCTGATCGCCTGCAAGAACGAGGACTTTGAGACTCTCCGCAAGCTCGCCGTCGAAATCGGCCTCGTGCGCTGATCCGGCCGCCCGAGAGCGCGTCGTAGCGGGCTCGGCGGCGTTCGAACTGCACGCGGTCTCCGTGTTCCACGGGGACCGCGCCGCCCTGTCGGATGCAAGCCTCACGATCCGCCCCGGCGAGAGCGTGGCACTCGTCGGGCCGAGTGGCGCGGGCAAGACGACGCTGTTGCGACTGCTGAACGCGGCCGTCGCCCCGACGAAGGGGAGCGTGTGCGTCGACTACCGCGACCTCGCGGCCCTCTCCCAGGCCGAGTTGCGCCGGGTCCGCACGACGATCGGCTTCGTGCACCAGGATCACTGTCTCGTCCCGAACCTGCGCGTGTCGCAGAACGTGATCGCGGGCGGCCTGGGCAAGCGCTCGTTCGCGGGCGCCGTGCGCGCCATGCTCTGGCCCGAGCGCGAGGACCTGGAGCGAGCGTCGCGCATCCTCACGCGCGTCGGCATCGGCGAGAAGCTGTTCCAGCGCACCGACCGGCTCTCGGGAGGCGAGAGGCAGCGGGTGGCCATCGCGCGCGCCCTGTTCCAGGAGCCGAGCGCGCTCCTCGCCGACGAACCCGTCTCCTCGGTGGATCCCGCCCGCGCCCGGGACACGATCGCGCTGCTCGTCGAGTTGTCGAGGGAGCGGGGATTGACGTTCGTCTCGAGCATCCACGACATCGCGCTCGCCCGCGAGTTCTTCCCCCGTCTGGTCGGCCTGCGCGAAGGTCGCATCGCGTTCGACGAGCGCGCCGATCGCGTCCACGAGCGTGACATCGAGCGCTTGTACGCGCTCGACGGACTGGAGCACATCGAACGTGGACGCGGCTAGATCGTCCACGCCCATCGAGCGACCGCCGCTCTTCGGCGCGCGTGGTCTCGTCATCCTCGCGTTGTCCGGCGCCGCTCTCGCAGCCTGGCTCGTGCTCGGGCTGTCGCCTCGGGGACTCGTCCCCCACGCGGGCGGGCTGGAGATCGTCGAGCGCTTCTTCTCCGGCGCGCTCCACCCGGCCTTCGACTACGAGGGCGAAGTCCCGCTCGGCGCGGACTCGTTCCTCTCGCGCGTGTTCGCGGCGGCTCGCCGCACGGTCGTCTTCGCCGCCGCCGGGATGAGCCTCGCCCTCGTGCTCGGCATCGTGCTCGGGTTCCTAGGATCGAGCGCGTGGTGGAGCGGAGAGCGCGCGGGCGGCGATTCGAGGCTCGCGCGTGCGCTGGCGCGCTCGGTCTGGCCAAGCGTGTGGCTGGCCACTCGAGCGACGATCGTCTTCATGCGCTCGGTGCACGAACTGCTGTGGGCCGTGATCTTCCTGGCCGCCTTCGGACTCAACACCTTCGGCGCGGTCGTGGCCATCGCCATCCCCTACGGCGGCACACTCGCGAAGATCTTCAGCGAGATGATCGACGAGGCTCCGCGCGACTCGGCTCTCGCCCTGCGGCGCCTCGGCGCCTCGCGTCTCTCCGAGTTCTGGTTCGGCCTCGTGCCCCGCGCGTTGCCAGACATGAGCGCCTACGCCTTTTACCGCTTCGAATGCGCGATCCGAAGTTCGGCGGTGCTCGGTTTCTTCGGGTTCCCGACACTCGGGTATGGCATCGCACAATCCTTCGAGAACCTGCACTACTCCGAAGTCTGGACGCACCTTTACGCGCTGATGGCGCTGGTGATCCTCGTCGAGCTGTGGAGCAGTGCCTTGCGCACGCGGTTCGTGGCATGAGCGCGACAGGCGACTACGCCCACTCCAAGGAGCGCGCCGCCGCGAGCATCGCCGACCTGCGGCGGCAGCGGCCGCGAAGCCGCCTCACGAGCGTGAGCCTCGTCGTGCTGCTCGTGCTCGTCGTGTACTCCTGGTCCGCCGGCGACATCGCGTTCGACGACATGTTCTCGGCACGGCGAGCGGAGAACCTCCAACGCTTCCTCTCCGTCGACGTGCGGCCCTTCGAACTGCGCGAAGCGGCCTTCTCGCTCGCGGATCACGTCGCCTGGGCGTGGAAGCTCACGACCGACCGCGGGTTCGACGGCGCGCTGGCAACGCTTGCGATCGCCGTGCTGGCGATGACCCTGGCGGCATCCGTCGCCGCGCTCTTCGCGCTGGTTTCGGCAAGAAACGTCTCCACGAAACGTCCGTTCGAACCGCTCTCGACCGCCTCCTTGCGCGGCAAGGGGTGGACTCTCGCCGCGTTCCTCATGCGCGCGTTCCTCGTCGTGCTGCGCTCGATCCCCGAGTACATCTGGGCCTACGTCCTGCTCGCGATGCTCGGCGCGACAGCCTGGCCGGCGATCCTCGCGCTCGCGATCCACAACGCCGGCATCCTCGGGAAGCTGGGCGCGGAAACGATCGAGAACCTCGAGTCGAAAAGCCTGTTCGCGCTGCGGCAGTTGGGCGCGAGCCGGGCCGAGGTCGTCGTCGCGGGCGTGTTTCCGCTCTCGCTGTCGCGCTACCTGCTGTACGTCTTCTACCGTTTCGAGACCTGCGTGCGCGAAGCGACGGTGCTCGGCATGCTCGGGGTGATCTCGCTCGGCTACTGGATCCAGGACGCGCGCGCGCGACAGTTCTACGACCAGATGATCTTGTTCGTGATGCTCGGAGCGCTGATCGTGCTCGTCGCCGACTTGTTCTCCGCGTTCGTCCGCTCGAGGCTGCGCCGAGCCGCTTGAACCCGCTCGGATCCGGGCAGCGGATTCCCGGCACGGAAGGACGCTTTCCGCGGCTTTTACTTTACAGGGCAAAGCACTGGTATAGAGTGGACCGTACCCATGTCCGAAGCCGTCGTCAGCATCCGTGACCTCACGAAGAGCTACGGCAAGGTTCGCGCGCTCGACGCGATTTCGTTCGAACTCGCACCGGGACCGGTCGGACTGCTCGGACCTAACGGCGCCGGGAAGACGACCTTGCTGAAGCTCCTGCTCGGCCTGCTCGAGCCCGATTCGGGCGGAGCCACGATCGCCGGCTTCGATCCGCGCACCCGGCACAACCGCCTCGCCCTGCGCGCCAAGGTCGGCTACATGCCCGAGGGAGATTGCTTGATCCCGCGCATGAGCGCTGTCGAGCTCGTGGGCACGCTCGCGCGGCTGTCCGGTCTGGCCGCGACCGACGCAATGACGCGCGCGCACGAGGTGCTCGACTACGTCGGCCTCGACGAAGCGCGCTACCGCGACTGCGACGAGTACTCGACGGGCATGAAGCAGCGCCTCAAGCTGGCGCAGGCGCTCGTGCACGATCCGCCGATCCTGCTCCTCGACGAACCCACGAATGGCCTCGACCCCAAGGGTCGGCGGCATATGCTCGACCTCGTCTTCGATCTGGGGCACGTCCAGGGCAAGAGCCTGCTCTTGTGCTCCCACCTCTTGCCCGACGTCGAGCGTTGCTGTCGCGACGTGATCGTGCTCAAGAAGGGACGCGTCGTAGCGCAGGGCTCGATCGCGGACTTGACGAGCAGCGTGGGCATTCGCGTGCGCGTGACGATCGCGGGAGATCAGGAACGCTTCGCAGTGGAACTGGCGGACCGCGGCCTCGCGCCGACGCGCGATTCCGCGCGTTTCGTGGTGGAACTGCCCGCGAACGACTGCGACGTGCTGTTCGAGGCGGCGCAGGCTGCGGAGGCAACCATTCAACGCATCGAACCGCTGCGCTCCACGCTCGAGGACGCGTTCATGAAGTCCCTGGCGGGCGAAGAGACGGCTCACGCATGAAGGCTTCGACGCACACCGAGGTCTATCGGCCGTTCCGCGGACCGCTCGCGCCGCGGCGGCTGCGTTTCGTGCCGCTCCTTGCCGCCGGCATCAAGACCGCCTGCAAGAAGCGCCTGCCGCTGGTCCTCTTGCTCGCGCCCCTGGCGATCGGGACAGTGATCTTCTCGTTCACCGTGTACGCCGGCTTCGCCATCCAGGAGGGAGCGCCGCCGTCCGCTCTCGGTTCGAGCGGCGGGGCGGTTTCCGTGATCGGACAGACGCTGATGGGCCAACGCGCGCGGCAGCTGATCCAGGCGCGCGACATGATCGTCAACTTCCACCTGGCCACGAACGGCTTCGCGCTGCTCTTGATGGCGTGGTACGGCGCGGGTGTCCTGGCCGAGGATCGTCGCTTGAACGCGCACCTCCTGTACTTCGCGCGTCCGCTGTCGCGGTTCGACTACTTGCTGGGGAAATTCCTGACGATCGCATTCTTCGGCGTGCTCGGCACGATCGTGCCCGGATTGGTCATCTGCACGGTGGCCACCTTCGCGTCGCCCGAGTGGTCCTTCCTGAAGGAGGAGTACGACGTCATTTTCTCGACGCTCGGTTTCGGGCTCGTGTGCACGACGCTCATAGCGTCGATCGTGCTGTGCGTCTCGAGCTTCGCGACGCGGCGCACGTTCGCACTCATCGGCGTGTTCGCCACCTTCATGCTGACCTTCGCCCTGGCTTCGATCCTGGCCAGGCTGCAGCGCGATTCGGACTTCCGCATGCTCAGCCCGATGCTCGCCACGGTTCGCATCGCGACGTCGATGTTCTCCATCAAGGACGGACCGATGAACTGGAACCTGACGCTGGCGTGGATCTCGGCCGGCTCCTACGTCGCCACGGCCTGGTTCCTCGTCTGGGTGCGCACGCGGCGCATGGACGTGGTGCAGTGACCGCCTTGGTCGAAGCGCGCGACCTGGGCCGCTTCTACGGCGACGTCGTCGGCCTGTCCGACGTGACCCTCTCGATTCCACGCGGGGTCGTCGGCCTGCTCGGTCCCAACGGAGCCGGGAAATCGACGTTCTTGAAGCTGCTCGTCGGCGAACTGCGGCCGTCGCGCGGCTCGCTGGAGGTACTGGGTCTCGCGCCGTTCTCGAACAAGGAACTGTACGAGCGGATCGGCTTCTGCCCGCAGCAAGACGCGCTCTACGGCGAGATGACCGGCCTGGAGTTCGTCACCTTCCTCACACGGCTCTCCGGATTCTCGCGAGCCGACGCCGCGCGGCTCGCGCAGCGGGCGCTCGAGCGCGTGAACCTGTCGGACGCCGCCCACGCGAAGACTCGCGGCTACTCGAAGGGCATGCGTCAGCGCGTGAAACTCGCGCAGGCGATCGCGCACCAGCCGGAGCTGATCGTGCTCGACGAGCCCATGACGGGTCTCGACCCGCTCGCCCGCCGGGACGCCGTTCGCCTGCTCTCCGAACTCGCCGCGGGCGGCGCCTCGATCATCCTCTCGAGCCACGTCCTGCACGAAGTCGAGTCGCTCACCCAGGACATCGTGCTCCTCCACCGGGGTCGCCTCCTCGCGCAGGGCGCCGTGCACGAGGTCCGGGCGCTCCTGTCGTCGCATCCGCGCAAGATCGAAATCCGCGCCCGCGAGCCGCGCCGCCTGGCGCGGGCCCTGCTCGCCGTCGAGGGCGTGTCGAGCGTGCGCCTCGAACCCGATTCGCGCCTGATCCTCGAGACCAGCGACCTGCCCTCGTTCGAGCACGGGCTGTCCGCGATTGCCGCCACCGAGCGGGCCGGCATCCAGAGCTTCGAACCTCTCGACGCCGGCCTCGAGGCCGTGTTCGACTACCTGGTGGAACAAGGCTCATGATGAACCTCGCTGGCGCCGCTGTCCTGATCGGTCGAGCGCACTTCGTGCGCCTGCTGTGCGGGAAGCGGCTGGTCTTCTGCGTGCTCCTCGCGCACCTGCCTGCTCTCGCCGGGTTCGTCGTGAGCGGTGTCAGCACGCGGGTCGGCCCGGCCAATCTGGCCGCGAATCTGGGCTGGATGATGCTGCTGCAGATCACACTCCCGCTCGTCGCGCTGATCGGTGGCTCGGCGGTCCTGGCGGAGGAGATCGAGGATCGGACGATCACGTTCCTCTTCACGCGCCCCTTCCCGCGTCCGGCGCTGCTGTTCGGCCGCTTCGCGGCGACGGTGCTGCTCCTCCTCGCCGTGAGTGCCTCGGCCGTCTTCTTCCTCCTGCTCGCGTCGGGACGCGCGCAGGGCAAGGGCGGTGAGATCGACGCGCACTTCGCGCGTTCGCTGTACGAGGCCGCCCTGTGGGGTGTCGTGACCTACTCGGCCCTGTTCGCCGCGCTCGGCGCCTTCTTCAAGCACCCGATGATCATCGGCGTCGCGTATGCGTTCGCGATCGAAGGCTTCCTCTCCAACCTGCCGGGCAAGAACCAGGCTCTGACCGTGCAGTACTACATGCGCAGCCTCATCGCGGCGGACGCGGCCCCGGCCTGGCGCCGAGTCGAGGGTTTCGCGGCGACAGCCTTCGCGAGTGCCGAACGCGCGCACTTCGTGCTCGCGCTGGTCGTCGTCCTCGCGCTCGCCCTGGGCGCGTGGCGCCTCGCGCGCCGTCAGTTCGAGCTCACTTCCTGACGCGCACGTAGCTCGTGCGACGCACGACCCGCTCCCGACCGGCACCATCGACGCCGAGTTGTTCGAGCACGAATCGACTCGCGTCGAGGACGCGCAGCGTGCTGACGGCGCGGCGCAGGGCGCCCGTTTCCGGGTCGGGGATCTCGATCGCGAACCGGATGCCCGTCCCGTGCATGTCGCCGCGGCCTCGGGCAACGCCCATGCCGGTCGAGAGGTCGCTGATCATCAGCAACTGGTACTCGGACTGATTCAGGTCGAACCCGAGGAATCCCGTCGTCGCATGCGTCTCGTCCCCGAGGTCGAGCACGGCTTCCCACTTCAAGTACCGCCCTCCCAGCGTGGTCTCGATCACGGCGCGCCCAGGGCGCGGATCGGTCTCTTCGCCGTTCGCTCCCACGGAGACGACGCGCGTGTCGAACGTGCCCACGAGCGCCTCGAGGGCGCGATGCTCCTTGCGCGGCCGGCTGGCGTCCGCGGCTTCGCGCGCCTGCGATTCGAGCGTCGGCGCGCTCGTCGGGAGATCCACGTGCCGAGGGGCACGCACGGGTTCGGACGCGACGCATGCGGCACAGAGCAGACCGAAGAACGCGGCGATTCGATTCATTGGTAGATCTCTATCAGTTCCCACGCACTCTCGCGCGTGAGTTCGGGTCAAGACCCCCTATCAAACCGTGCATGCGGTTTTCCCGCACACGGCTTACCGGCAGTCGGTCGAGGGTCAGCATCGGGCAGGCTCCGGGTAGCGGATGGTTCCGCGAAGGCGGTGGAGTCCCAGGTTCCAAGAGAAGTCACGTGTCCAGGTGTTTGCTTTCCCCGCGCGAAGCGTGCGCCCCGCGCGTCGGATCAGGAAGTCACGCAGGCGTCGCCAGACGTACTCGTCCGCCTGGTTGAATTTCCGCGCGGCATTTCCCGTGCGGAAGTACTGACCCCATCCGCGTAGGACCGGATTGATGCGTGCGATGAGATCGCGCACGTCCTTCGCTCCGTCCCAGCTTCGATCGGTCAGTTCGTGCATGCGCTCCCGTAGTCGCTTCATGCTGCGCGCACTGGGCCAGCGATTGAGGAAGTACACAGCCTTCCTGTCGCGTTCCCAGATCCGGCCGCTCATTCGCTTGTGCAAATGACAGCCGAGGAAGTCGAAGCCTTCCCGGCCCTGTTGCAGGTCCACACGCCGAGTCTTCTCGGGATGCATTTTCAGCTTCAGGGTGTCGAGGATTCGCCGCACCTCGCGTTCAGCATGGAGACAAGCATTCGCCGACGGACTCATCACGACGAAATCGTCGGCGTATCGCACCAAGAGACCGAGGTCCCGATGATGCGTTTCCCACGCTTCGTCGAGCTGATGCAGGTAGATGTTCGAGAGCAGCGGTGAGATCACACCGCCCTGCGGCGTGCCGCTCACGAGCTTCTGCTCGCGTCCCTCTTCCATCACGCCTGCTTCCAACCACTTCCGGATCAGCTTCAGGACGCGACGGTCACTCACTCGACGCGACACTTGCTCCATCAGCAGATCGTGGTCGATGCTGCCAAAGTAGTCCTTGATGTCCGCGTCGAGCACATGGTTGCCGCTTGGCCAGGCACCTTGCTTGCGCAACGTCTCCAGGGCTTGCGTCGCGCTGCGGCCCGGCCGAAAGCCGAAGCTGCATTCGCGAAAGTCGGCTTCGAATATCGGGTCGAGCACCAATTTCGCCGCCGCCTGCACCACGCGATCTTTCACCGTCGGGATCCCGAGCGGGCGCTGTTTGCCGTCCGCCTTGGGGATGTACTTCCGCAGCACCGCGCGCGGTCGGTACGTTCCACTGCGAAGCTCGTCGTGAATCTCTTCGAGGAAGAGTTCCACGCCGTTCTTCTCCACGTCGAGCAGTGTCTCTCGATCGACACCCGCCGCGCCGTGGTTCGCTCGCACTCGCTTCCATGCCTCTCTCAGGACGTCACGCCTGAAAATGCGGTCGTACAACGCATGGAATCGTCGCTTCGGACTCTGCTTGGCTGCTCTCCATAGCCGCGTCTGGAGTTCTCGCACTTTGTCGACGGGGATGTCCACGTGGGGGTGAGTGGACCGGACGATGCCGGTCATGCCCTCGCGCTTACCTCCGTTCGCGGCGTGACTACCGCAGAGGCCCTTCCCTCCGACTGCGTTGTTCGTCGCAGTCATCGACGGTACTACGACCTCCTCGGACTCCCGCTGCACGGCGCTCGATTTCACCTTCGGCTTATTCGAGGCGCTGCGCCCTGACTCGGGCTGTGCAGACGGGTCTCTCCTGTTCCTCGTCGATCCTTGCACACGTGCGACGCCCCATACCCCGGGAAGATCCGATGCGGTGCTTTGACCGGTGCGCGCGCTTTCGGACGTGGCCTTCGCCGTGACATGCGCGGCTCGGCTCTCCCATTGTTCATCTGTCGAGGCGGCGGGCTTCACTTCATGTTGTCGCCCGCGTGCTTGCTCCCCTGCGAACAGCTCGAGCTGTTGCCAGGGCTTGTGACACTCCGCTGTGGCCGCACGAGTCTCGTCGTGCTGCTGGAGTCTGCTACCAGTGCTTCCGGTGACTGACTGGACGGGACTTGCACCCGCTGGATCGACGAAGCGGGAAACCTCAGCGCGGTTCGAATCCGCGTGCTCGGCTTCGTCAGGACGCACCATGCAGGCACTCTAGAGGACGGGAGTGGAATTTCGCCGAAGAAGTCGAGCTGGATCCGACTTCCCGGCCAGGCGTGGTCGCGACGCTTCGACTTGTCGTAACCCTCGCAGGAACCGCAACGCAGCCAGCGAAGCGCAGATGGCTCGAATTCTCCGACCAACATCGGATTCAGTCCACTAGCGCGAGCCGCCGAGAGTTCCGATCAGCACTTCGCCCTGATCCATCGCCACCAGGTAGTCGCCACCGTCGCGCTCGACACCCGACCTGTTCCAGTTCACCGCCCCCCCGCCGAAGGGATCACGCAGCCGCAGGCGGCCGGCATGCTCGGAACGGACGACCACGCGACGGGTCGCTCCGTCGACACGGCGGGCGGACACCACGAAACCGCCTTCGGCGTGCAGATCCTCGAAGGACACGTCGGACCACACGCGGCTCACGGCGGGGAACACGCGCACCGTTCCGCCGAAGGACTGCAGCAGCATTTCGTGCACGGCTTCCATCGCGAGCATGTTGCCCTCGAGCGTGAATGGATCGTAGGTGAAGTCGGACAGGCCCTCTCCCGATCGATCGCCGTTCACGTGCAGACCGTTCGCCAGGGTGAAGGCGCGCTCGTAGTCGAGCAGGTAGCGTCGGGCGATCTCCGGCCGGCCGGCGCGCGCGGCCAGGGCCGAGAACCACGCGAACGAGTAGCCGACCCACTGTCTCGTGCCGTGCGCGAGGATGCCGTCGACGGTCGCATCGACGATGCGCCGCTCCCGGGCGCCGCCCTCGATCGAGATCAGGCCGAGCGGCTGGATCGCGAGCGCATGACTGAAGTGTCGATGCGAGGCACGGTAGGGTTCGCCGCGCGCGATCGTCAACGCGCCGTTCTCGTCGAGGTCGAACTCGGGCAGTTCCAGGAGCGCGCGTTCCCATCGCGCTGATTCGTCAGGATGGCCGAGCGCTCGTTCGATCGCGGATGCGTCGCCGAAAGCCGATCGCAACAGAGCCAGATCGTAGTTCGAATTCGGCGCGAGCCACGCACCGAGCGAGTTGTCCTTGAACTCGGGGCTCGAGGAAAGGGCCAGTCTGCGCTTGCCGTCGGATCCCACGGGAGCCAGAGCCTCCAGGGCGGTCGCGATCTGCAGGCAGAACGGAGCAGCTTGCGTCTCGAGGAACGTCGCATCGCGCGTCACGCGCCAGTGCCGCGCGAACAGCGCCGACGTCCATGCGCCGTTGGTCGGCGAGAGCGCGTATTGCGCCCACCCGCCCATCGGCGAGCCGTCGAGCGCCATCACGCCCGGGACGACGGCCCCGCGCACGCCATGGAAATCGCGCGCGAACTCGCCAAACCGCGGCAGGAGGCGCGTGTGGAAATCGAAGAACGACTGCGCGCTGTCGAACAGGCCCGCGGTCGAGAACGGAGCGTGCGTGGCCTGCGAGTTCAGGTCGTTGTGGTAGTCACCGTGCCACGGCGGCGGCCCCATGCCGACGTTCCAAGGTCCCTGCAGAGCGGCCGGCGGTGCGCCGCGACGCGAAGCCGACACGGCCAGGTAGCGCGCGAAGTCGTAGTGGTTTTGCAGCGCCGGATCGCCGAGGGAAACGCTGGCGGTTCCGCTCGCGGCGCGGAAGGCGAGGATGTGCTCGCCCATGAGTCGCGCGTAGCCGATCTGGAGGGCGCTCTCCGCGCGCTCGGCTGCGGCCTCGGACGGCGCTGCATCTTCGGCTCCATCGGCGCAGGCAATCACGATCTCGAGGCCGCCTTCACGAGCCGTGGCGCGCACGGCGATTCCGATCGAACTCCCGTCCGGTGCCACGCTCTCGGCCGTCAGACCGTTCGCTCCCCCGCTCGTCGCGCCGTCGACCGTGGTGAGCCTCCAGGACGCGGGCACGAGGCGCTCGAAATCGGCGTCCTCGATACGGAGAGCGACGATCGGTCGCGCCGCGCTGGCGATCGCGTGCACGAGCCCGTTCGAAAGCGGGACCTGCGCCTCGGCGCGCACCAGGTCGATTCCGAACGCCCGGGGCTTGCGCCCGCCGAGGGGAATCTCGAGTTCGGCCAGAGGGAGGCGCGAGGGATGGTCGAAGCGCTCGTAGGGATCGTCGTAGCGCTCGTGGATGCGCGCCTCGTCGCCCGCCGCGACCGCCGCCGCCAGGTCGCGGGCATTCCATTCCGCGCCGAGCGTGACGGCCGGACGCCGCAGATCCCACCGATCGGCGCGCCCGAGCGTGAGCTTCAGGCTCGAACCGTCGACCCAGACGAACGCGCCCGTCGAGCCGTTGCCGATCGGAAGTCCGTCGAGAGCGCGCGCGGTCGGCGGCGCGATCGTCACGACGTCGCCATTGCGCGACCAGCGTCCGCGCCGCGGCGCTTGCGCGGTGATCCACGGTTTCGAGCCGATGCGGAACGCGGCCGCGGGCAGCCCGGATTCGTTCACGAGCCGCGCAGGCAGGGAAGCGCGCGTGTCGAGCCGTGCCGCGGTCGGGTGCGGGCAGGCGTCGGCTCGGAGCACGACGTCCGTCCCCTCGATGCGCGCGTCCGCCCCGACCCAGTTCGAGTGGTCGTCGGCCAGTTCGAAGACACCCCCCGAATCACCGGTGAAGCGCAGTCCGCGAGCGTGATCGAAGCGCACGACGAACTCGCCCAAAGGTCTCGCACCGCTGTGTGCCTCGTCGACCAGCGGCCCGGAGCATTCGACGTCGCGGCCGTACGTGCCCGAAAGCGCCCACAGCGCCAGCCGTTCCCCTACCTCCCGTTTCCGGCGCGGGTGGATGTCGCGCGCCTCGCCCAAGTCCGCGGTCGCGGCCATTCCCGTCGCCTGGAGGTTCAGCGCTCGACGCTGCGCCTCGCGCAGCTCCGCCGCTTCGCCGACGTCGCCTTCGTAGTCGTACGGCGCGACCTGCACGAAGTAGAAGGGCCACGTGGCGTTGCCGAAGCGGGCGCGCCAGTCCTCGATCAATCCGGGGAAGAGCGTGGTGTACCGCGAAGCACGCTTGCGGTTCGATTCGCCCTGGTACCAGATGGCGCCACGGAACGTGAAGCGCACGAGCGGCGCGATCATCCCGTTGTAGAGAGCGCTCGGCGTGTGCGGTCCGAAGTCGACGTCCGCGGGCCGACTCGGGATCAAGCTCATCTTCGCGCCGGCGCGGGCCTTCCACTGGCCGGCGAGAGCCAGATCGTGCCCGTCAACGGACAGGTGGAGTCCCGCTGGATCCCCGAGGATCCCGCCCGAACCCGCGACGTCCAGCACGCGCACGGCGAGCACGTGCCTTCCAGCCTTCATCATCGCGCGCGGGACCGCGTACGCGCGCGGGCTGCGGCTCTGACTGCGGATCAGCGTGGCGCCGACGAGTGCGCCATCCAAAAACACCGCGTCGAAATCGTCGACGGGCGGCAGGTGGAGTTGGGCGTCGCGATCGGCGAGACTCGCCTCGAGGTCGAACTCGCACCGCAACCAGAAGATGCCATCGTGGCCGGCGAATTCGCCACCGAGTTCGCCCGGCACCGTCACGTCGCGCCAGCCGGTCGCGCCGGGCGACGCGCTCGCGCAACCGTCGCGCAGTCCGTGGTCGACTTCCTCGACGGCCGCCAGCCAGGCCTCGGTCGTCCGCGCCGCGCTCCTCGCCGCCTTCGCCGGAGCACGCGCTTCGCTCTCCAGTCGCGTGATCGTGTCCGTGAACTCGGGGTCGCGCGCCAGCGAGATCCCGCTCGTCCACGCTTCGATCGGCGTGCCGCTCCAATCTGCGGCCACGATGCCGATCGGGACGTCGAGGTCTGCGCGCAGTCTGCGCGCGAAGAACCAGGCCGTGGCCGAAAAACGCGTCACTTCCTCGGGCGTGGCCGCGGTCCAGGAGCCGCCCACGTCGTCGCAGGCGACCGGCGCGATCCGGTTCTCCACGGTGAACAGACGCAGCCGCGCGTCGCTCGCGCCGGCGATCTCCTTCTGCCAGTCGAGGGCGCCGGACCACGAGCGTTCGAAGGGGCCGACCGGCATCTCCATGTTCGATTGACCGGAGGCGAGCCAGACCTCTCCGATCCAGACGTCGTCGATGCGCACGACGTTCTTGCCACGCACTTCGAGCGTGTACGGGCCGCCCGCCGCCGGCGTGTCGAGGGTCGTGCTCCAGCCCCCTTCCCCGTCGGTCCAGGCGACGTCGCTCGAGACGCCGAAGCTCGAGTGCACGCGCACTTCCTCGCCGGGAGTCGCGAACCCGAAGATGCGCACGCGAGTCTCGCGCTGCAGGACGACGCCCGACGAGAAGATCCGCGGCATGCGCACGTCCGCGCGGGCTCCGGCCGCGAGTGTGCACAGGAACGCGAACGCCGTGAAGCAGGACCTCGACGCGACCATGGGGCGTGGAGGATACGAAACGAAGCGGTCAGCCGGCTTCCGGCAGGATCAGCCCGAGCGAATCGAGCGCGTTCGTGCACGCGAAGCGGATGTGTTCGGACACGATCGATCGCGCGGTCTCGCTGTCGCGACGAGCCAGGGAGGCGAGGATCGCCTCGTGCTGTGCGCAGGCGCGCTCGAGGTCCGCCACGGGCCGCAGTTCGCGCTGCGAGCAGAACACCTGGGCGAGCACGCGCAGATCGCTGACGGCGCGCACCATCCGGGCGTTCCCGGCCGCGGTGACGAGCGCCATGTGGAACTCCATGTCCGCGCGTGTCCACGCGCCG
>JBGATY010000039.1:0-23217 GCA_044228955.1 Planctomycetota bacterium
GACAGCCGGGCTCGACGTCGGGCGAGTTCGCTGGTCCGCACGGCGGACCGCGCTTCCACGACGGTCCGGTGACCACCGACCAGCCGGTGCTGCCGTTCGAAGACGAGCACGATCTCCCGCACGAATCCACTCTCGGCGGAGCGCGGCCATACCGTGAGGATTTCGGCGGCGAGCGTCCGCGTGACGGCTCGTTCGACCGCGAGGGCCCCCGCGAGGGGCAAGGATCGGTAGGTGCGCCGCAGCGTGGCCGCCGCGAACATCCGGTTGCGCCGCAGCGTCACCACGACGACCGTCGCCCGCGACAGGACTCGCGCCAGCACCAGGATCGGCAAGGCGCTCCCCGCGATCCGCAGTCCCCGCATCGACCCGAAGCGGATGCGCGCGAACCGATGCCGCTGGAGGGCTCGGGCATGCTCGTGCAGGAGATGGGCGGCTTCGGAACGCTGCGCCAGATCGAGACGCAGTGGCTGGCTTCACGCTCGGACATTTTCGTGCCCCAGCGCCTGATCCAGATGCACAAGCTGCGCGACGGCTCGATCGTCACCGGCCGACTGATGCGCGGACAGAAGCACAAGTACGCGCTTTCCGACGTGACGAGCGTCGACGGCAAGCCGCCGGACGCGACGAAAAACCTGCCCGCGTTCAAGACGCTCACCACGATCGATCCCGATTTCCACTACGCGGTCGGCGATGCGACGGGCGACGTGTCGATGAGGATCATCGACCTGCTCTGCCCCGTCGGTCGCGGTCAGCGCGGGCTGATCGTCGCCCCCCCCCGCACGGGCAAGACCACGATCCTGCGGCAGTTCGCGAAGGGCATCGAGACCGGCTATCCCGACGTGGCGCTCTTCGTGCTGCTCGTCGACGAGCGTCCCGAGGAAGCGACCGAGTGGAAGCGTTCGACGAAGGGCAACGTGTTCGTCAGCACCTCCGACGAAGCACCGAAGATGCACGTGCAGCTCGCGGAAGCCGTGTGGAGACGCTGCATGCGTCTCGTCGAACTCGGCACCGACGTGGTGCTGCTGCTCGATTCGCTCACGCGCCTCTCACGCGCCTACAACAACCTGTCTGGCGGTTCGGGCAAGACCATGTCGGGCGGACTCGACTCACGCGCCATGGAGCGTCCGCGGCAGATCTTCGGCAGCGCTCGCAACACGGAAAAAGCCGGCTCCTTGACCATCCTCGGCACCGCGCTGATCGACACGGGCAGCAAGATGGACCAGTTGATCTTCGAGGAGTTCAAGGGCACCGGCAACATGGAACTCGTGCTGTCGCGCAAGCTCGCCGACCGCCGCATCTTCCCCGCGCTCGACATCGAGAAGTCAGGCACGCGGAAGGAAGAGAAGATCCTCGGTCTCAAGCGGCTGAAGAGCGTTCACATCCTGCGCCGGGTGCTGAACAAGATGCATTTCAGCGAAGCGATGGACCTGCTCGTCACGAAGCTCGACGACGTCGAGACGAACGACGAATTCCTGAAGCGCTTCGAAGTCGATCCCGAGGCGTGAGCCCGTGAGCGACGTGAAGTCCTCGGGCGGCAACCTGCGCTTCGCGGCCCTCGTTCTGCTGTTCCTGCTGCCTCTCGCGCTGCGGCTTCTGCCGATCGAACACGGCGGGGAGCGCATCTACGTCCCCGACAATTCGATGGTGCGCGCGGCGCTCGGCATGGCGCGGGACCGGGACCTGATTCCACAGGTCAGCGCGTCCTCGCCATACCCGAACCTCATGCCGTACCTGCTCCTGCCCCTGTACGGCGTGCAATACGTCGTCGGCCGCGCGAGCGGCGCGTGGACGGGCGTCAAGGAGTTCGGCGACCACCTGCTCGAGCATCCCGCTCACGCGGCGTGGATCGCGCGCGCGCTCGTCGCCCTGTTCGGGGCGCTGACGGCGTGGGTCGTGTTCCGTGCGGCGCGTGCCGCGGGGATGCGACAAGGCGCGTGGATCGCCGCCTGGCTCGTCGGCACCGGACTCCTGTCGGTGCAGATGTCCACGCAGGAACGGCCCTGGGTTCCCGAGGTCTTCTTCATGGCCGCCTCGGCCTGGGCGGCGATCGCGTACGTCAACGCTCCAACGGCGCGCACGCTCGTCCTTTGCGGCATCATGGCCGGCCTGTCGTTCGCCACGCACCAGGGCGGGCTGGGCGCGCTCCTGATCCCGGCCTGTGCCTGGGCCTTCGCCCCGGGCGGCTGGAAGGGCAGCGCGCTCGGTGAACGCTTCGGGCGCGGCGTGGCCACCGTGCTCGCGTTCTCCGCCGTGGCGCTCGTCGCCGGGCATCTGTACCTCGTGCGCTACGGCTGGACACCCACGTCGCAGGTGGTCGGCGGAACCGCGGTGGAGGAACACGACGGCCTCACCTTCGGCGGCATGGTGTTCATCCCCGAGCTGTCGCTGGCCTCGGTGGCGAGGCTTTCGCGCGCCGTCATCGGCTACGACCCGGTCGTGATCCTCCTCGGACTCGCGGGCTTCGTGCTGGCCCTGCGCGTGAAGAGCCTGCGTGCTCCCCTGGTCTTCGCCGTGGTGTGGGCCATGACGCTCATGACGAACCGCAGCGACCATGTGCGCTACCTCCTGCCCTTGACCACCTTCCTCGCGTGGCCGGCGGGTCTCTTCGTCGAGCGGATCTGGCACGTGCGCGGCGCTCGAGCGTTCGTCGTCCTGCTGCTCGCGTTCCCGCTCGTCCAGGCGGCGCGGTTCGACTGGATCCTGATGCGCGACGACACGCGCGCGATCGCCGAGGCGAAGCTCGCCGAACTGCCGAGCGGTGCGTGCATAGCCATCGATCGCTACGGACCCGACGTCGAACTCGACCGCAAGGCGATCTACGCGCTCGCCAAGATACGCAACTCGAAGAAGAGCGCCTTGCGCACGCGCGAGGAGGCGCGCAAGCGGGCACTCGACAGAGGTGAGGCCGACCATGCCGGTGTCAACGCGATCCACCTCGAGGAGGTCTTCGGGTACGACGATCGCGCGCGCGTCGTCAGCGTATTCCCCGAACTCGCCGTTCTCGGGAGTACGCCCGCGGCGGTCTTCGAGAGCATGTCCGTCACGCACTATCTGCGCGTCGATCGCCGCCTCTCGAACGACGACTTCGACTTCATGTTCAAGGACGGATTGCCCGGCCGATCCGCGTGGATCGTGAGTCCGAGCCGTGACAGCGCGACGCCGCGCGAAGCCTTCCTGCCGTTGGAGATGGAGTTCCCGCGGGACCGTGGCTCGAACTGCGCGCGCTCGACTGATCGCGCGGCGAGGTGGAAAAGGATCGGGGCCCCGACGTGGCAAGCACGTCGAGGCCCCTTTTGTTCTGCGCGTCAGACGACGCGGGGGGAATCAATAACCGCGATCGCGGCCACCACCACCGTAGTCGCCACCGCGACCACCACCGCCGCCGCCGCCGTAGCCGCCGCGACCACCGCCGCCACCGCCGTAGCCGCCGCGACCACCGCCGCCGCCGCCACCGCCGTAGCCGCCGCGACCACCGCCGCCGCCGCCGCCGTAGCCGCCGCGGCTACCGCCGCCGCCGCCACCGCCGCCGCCCTGGCGTTCTTGCGCTTCGTTCACGCGCAGCGGTCGACCGTCGAGTTCACGACCGTCGAGAGCGGCGATCGCTTGCTTGGCGTCTTCCTCGCTGCCCATCTGCACGAAGGCGAATCCCTTCGGGCGTCCGGTTTCGCGGTCGCTGATCATCGCGATCTCGCGCACTTCGCGGCCGTCAGCCTCGAATGCAGTGCGGAGAGCCGCTTCGGTAGTGGAGTAAGACAAATTGCCCACGTAGAGCTTGGTACCCATGGAATCGAACTCAAATCGTTGTCTTGCGAGCTCCCCGGTTGGTCCATCCAATGGGTAAGCCGTGCAATGAAAGGGCGGGAAGCTTACCGCCGACGGCCCCCGATTGCCCAAGCCAAACCCTGAACTTCGGTCAAAAGGCCCTGGGAGGGCCGTGGGGGCCTGTTTGGGCTCGAATTCCCCCGACTCAGCGGCTGCGCCGGAGCCAGTACATCAGGCTGATCGCGGCGAACGCGTCCTGGATACGCCCCGCGTCGAGCAGGCGGCCGATCTCCTCCCGAGTGAACGTCTTCACGACGAGTTGCTCGGTGTCGTCGAGCTGCAACTCGCCGTCCCATTCGCAGTCGAGTGCAACGAAGGCGTGCGCGTAGTGCGCCGTGATGCCGTTCGAGGGATAGAAACCGGGCAATGGTTCGAGACGCGCGGATCGATATCCGGTCTCCTCGCGCAACTCACGTCGCGCGGCGTCGATCGGCGCTTCGTTCTCGTGCAGACGACCGGCGGGGAGTTCCCAGTGCGTCTTCCCGTGCGGATAGCGGTACTGACCGATCAACACGATGCGTCCGTCGGGCAGTACCGGCACCACCACCGCCGCGTCGCCGATCTCGAAGATGTGGTACTCGCGTTCGGCGCCGCTCGCGAGGCGCACGATGTCGCGGCGCATCCCGCCCCAGGGTGAATGGTAGATGCGATCACTGCGCGCGACGCCAAACGGCGGAAAGGGCTTCGGATTCTCCGGAACACCACTCGATCGATCGCTCGGCTTGGCGTTCTCGCCGTCTCGCTCGGTCACTGCGGGCCTTCCGGAGCGGGCCACAGCGCGCGCCAATCGCGACGCGGCGCGCCTGCACGGCCGGCGAGTCGATCGAGGAGAGTGGGGGACACGCGAAGGTCCTCGAGGGCGGTTTCCGAGAGGACCCTTCCGCACGCCTCGACGATGCTCGCCTCGTCGAGGTGCTGGTAGCCGAACACCTCGTCGGGACGTCCGCACTTGCTGAACTTGCGCACGGCAAGCGTCACCTGTTTCACGCCGACGATCGAACCGATGTTGTCGACGAGGCCCGCTTCCCCGTCACACACGGCGACGATCGGGACGCGACGGCCGGCGAGGCTGACGAGACCCGCCTCGCTCGCGCCCGATCCAGCCACGGCGAACAGGTCGCCAGTGATCTCGAGGCCTTCGCGAAGATGACGGTAATCGTCGTGCTCACCGAGGATGCCGAGCAGGAGTTCGGGCGAGGTGACGACGATCACGTTGGCGAAGATGCCCTTCGAAAGCAGGGTCTGCGCCGCTTCGAGCGCCTCGGTGGCGAGCGAGCCCATCGCGAACACGTGGACGACGTTGTCACCGGGCTCGTAGCCGGCATAGCCGCGCCAGTCGACGAGGTAGTACGCCCCGGCGAGGCAGTCGAGACGCACGCGCTCGAGGAGCGTCGTGTCGTCCAGCACGGGCAGCGTGGCTTCGTCGACCGCGTCGCCCCATTCGTCGCCGGTGCCCGAGGGCTTCAGCGCTCCGTTGTTCGTGCCGTCGAGCTTCGAGCGTGCGTGGCGGCGCACGTTTTCGAGCAGCAGCGATTGCTGCACGCCGCGCGTGACGGCGCGGATGAGGACGCCCTTGCGTCCTTCGTTCTCGTCGGCCATCTGTCGTCTGAACGCGTCGGACAGGATCCAGTCGACCTCGAGCGCGAACAGCGGTTCCCACGTCACGAGGTTCGGGATCTGGATGTCCGACTTCCAGCTGTGCTGGGCGCCTTCCGAACTCAACGTCACGCCCGACGGAGTGCCCATCAGCACGAATTCGGCGCCCCAGTACAGGTTGTAGTAGAGCTGGTCGAGCGCGCGTTTGATGAAGAAGTCGTAGACGGTCATCATCGGCATGAACGGCACGCCGACGTAGTGGCCCATCTTCCCGAAGGAACCCGCGGCGGTCATGCAGTTCGCTTCGGCGATTTCGAAGCGGATGTGGCGCGTCCAGGGCTCGTCGGTCGTCGCGAGCTCGGGGTGCTTGTACTTGACCTGCAGCTCGTCCTCGAGATCCGGCTGGTAGTCGGGCCCGTAGATGCGCTTGTCCATGCCCGGGCTGATGTTCGTGCTCGTGCCGACGTCCGGCGACAGCGTGAGCACCATGTCCGCCGCGGTCTTCCAGCGTTGTTCGTCGGGCGCGAGCGTCTTCGCGCTCACTGCGGTCTGCGGTCCGCCTTCGTCGTTCGTGCCGATGCGCACGAGCTTCGCCGCGAGTTGGCCCCACATCCACTGCGTGTGCGTCATCGGGAACAGCGACATGTCGATGCCCAGGCTCTCGGGCAAGCCGCCGTCCTTCGCGATCGCGGCGCGCACCTTCTCGCGGTTCTCGCGCTTCAACCTGTGGTGGTCGTCGAAACCGCGCCGGAATTTGTCGCGGCGTTCGGCGAGGAAGCGACCTTCCTCGCTCGTCGGCGCGAACAGCGCGAAGGGATCCACGGTGTCGAGACCGCGCGCCTTGAGGAGCGCCTTGATCTCCTTTTCGGAGGGCAGCGCCGAGTGGTTCGACGGATCGGCGGAACACTCCAGGCCGAAGCCCTTGATCGTGTGCACCAGGATCAAGTACGGGGCCGTGTCGTCGTGGCGAGCCTTCTCGTACGCCTCGATCAGCTTCGCGACGCAGTGACCGCCGAGGTCCGCGAAGGCCTTCATGAGTTCGGCGTCGGAGAGCGACTTCACGAGCTTCGCGCACTCCGGAACGCGCTCGGCCGCGCGTCGCTTGATCTCGGCTGCGTCGCCCTTGAAGAGCAGCATCTGGAACTCGTAATCGGACAGCCCGCCCTCGAAGAGCTTCTTCAAGCCCGCGCCGCCGGGCCGCGCGAAGAGTTCGTCGCGGATCTGGCCGTGGCGGACCTGGATCACCTTCCAACCGTTCGCGACCGCAGTGCGCTCGATGCGATCACAATCCGCGCCCGACAGGCCGCGCTCGTTGGGGATACGTGTGCCGTCGAGGTTCTGGCGGTTGTAGTCGATGATCCAGGTGCAGTTCGTGAGCTGGCGCTCGGCGACGTCGGGCAGCGCCTCGAGCAACGAGCCCTCGCGGAACTCGCTGTCGCCCATCATCGACCAGAAGTGCGCGTTCTCGGGGACCTTCCAACCGTGGTCCTTCGCGTAACGGTAGGCGAGCGCGAGGTAGATCGACACGACCGGCGGAATGCCGACCGAACCGGTGGGGAGGAAGTGGAACGAGTCGGGGTCGGAGCGGGCGTGGTAGCTCTGGAAAACCGTTTCCTCGCCGGGGACAGGGAACTTGCGCAAGCGCGTCATGATGCGCTTCGCCTCCTCCACGGAGTGCCAGGCGCCGTTCTTCTCGTCAAAGAAGAGCTGCATCAGGTGGTTGAAAGTGTGGTCGACCGGCGAGGCGTGCGGCTTGCAGCACACGAAGTCCGCCGGCTCGCGCACCCACAGATGCAGCGCCCCGAGCAGGTGCATCGAACTCGCGCAGGAAGCCGGGTGCCCGCCGACTTTCGGATCCCCGCGGCGCTTGTCGGGGCGGTGGTTTGCGAGATGGATCATCATCATGACCTGCGCGAAAGCGCGGTCGATGATGTTCCCGATGAGTTGAACGGGCGGTGCGGAAAGGGTCTGGGTCGGCATTGCGCTTCCTCGGGCTCCTCGGAATCGTCCGAAGTCAGCGAGGATAACGCATCTCCACGGCTCTTCACAACGACCGGGGAATACCCTGAAATCAGCGGCTCTGGTGTGGACAGGCGCAGCACGGCGACGCGCGCCACTGCCTGCCCAAAGAGCCGCCCCATGCCCCACCCTCCCCGCGACGATCACTTCTACCTCGCGAGCCGCGTCGTCTTCGGCACGCTCGTCCTGGTCGTGCTGCCGTTCGCCTACGGGATGATGGTGCACCCCGAGAACAGCGCCGAGAATTTCGCCTGGCCGATCGCGCCGCGCATCGCGGCCATGATGTTCGGCTCGATGTATTTCTCGGTCCTGTACCTGTACACGCGCGTCGCGTTCTCCAGGCACTGGCACCATGTGGCGCTGGTCTTGTGGGCGACCTTTCCCGTCCTCGCCGCGCTGGGGGCGGTGAGCCTGCTGCACTGGGAGAAATTCACGAGCGATCCCGCCCGGCTCGCCGTGTGGATCACGGCCTACCTCGTGTTTCCGCCGTGCCTCGTCGTGATGGTCGTCTTGAACCGACGCCGTGATCCGCGAGTGCCCGACGCCGCCGACGTCCACGTTCCGATCGGCGTGCGGCGCCTCTCGCTCGTGTTCGGACTCGTGTTCGCTGCGCTCGGCACGGCGCTGCTGTTCGCCCCGGCCGGCACGGGAGCGCTGGCGCCCGTCACGCTGAAACCCCTCGCGGCGCAGGCGATGGGCTGCCTGTTCCTGGCGCCCGCGATCGTTCAGTTCGTGATGCTCGGCGAGCCGCGCTGGAGCGCGCTGCGCATCGTGACCGAGGGCGCGATCCTGTGGTTCGCCGCGATGATCTACTCCGTGTGGCGCTGCCTCGACGAATTCGATCGCTCGCGCACCAGCTTCTTCGTCTTCGTGGGGTTCCTGCTGCTCGAGTTCGCGATCATCGTGTGGATGTACGTCCACTTCGAGCGCCGGCTCCGGGCTCAGCGCGCGTCGACGACAGCCTGATAGATCTCGCGGTAGGCGCGCAGCATGACTTCGAACGAGTAGCGTTCCTCCGCGCGACGACGATTCAGTCCCCCGAACTCGCGGCGACGTTCGCCGTCGCGCAACAACTCCGTGAGCTTCTCCGCGAGCGGCCAAACAGTCTCGTGTTCCGCGAGCGGAACGACGAATTCGCCTTGCGCCTCGGGCAGCATCGCCCGCACGTCGCCGACGTCGGTGGACACGACCGGCAGCGAACTGGCCATCGCCTCGACCAGCGCGACGGGCATCTGCTCGGTGTCGCTCGAGACGCAGAACAGGTCCATGACGCGATAGTGCTGCGTGGGGTCGGCGACATGCCCCGCGAACGTGACGCGGCCGTAGAGCGGGGCCTGACTCCGCGCCAATTCCTCGCACGCCGCGCGCTCGGGTCCGTCGCCGATCACGAGCACGTGGAAGTCGATCTCGCGGTCGATGCGGGCGCATGCGCGCAGGAGCCGCAGCGGGTTCTTCTCCGGACGCAGGTGTCCGCACGCGCCGATCACGAGCCGGTTGTTCGGAATGCCGAGTTCACGCCGCAACGCCGCGTGGCCGTCCGCCGCCCCGAACCGATCGAGCACGACGCCGTTCGGAATGCACGCGACGTGGCTCGGCGCGAGCTTCCACAACCTCGTCGCGATGCCCGCGAGCTTCTGCGACGGTACGACGACCTTGAACACGCGCGGCAACATCAGCCGTCGGGCGATCACGCGCCGCTGCTTGAACTCGACGGCCTCGTCGCTCGTGAAGCCGTCCTCGTGGTGCACGATCCGCCCGAATCCGAGCGAGCGCGCCGCGAACACCGCATCGAAAGCACCCCAGTTGTACGAGAGCACCGCGGACGGTCCTTCCGTCGCGATGAGCTTGCGCAGGCGCATCAGCGTCTTCAGCGAACCCGCGCGGGGCAGGCTCGGGAGGATCTTGACGTCGAACTGGCCCGACAGGAGCGCGCGCGCGTCGGTGCGTCCGTCCATGGCCAGGATCGAGTGCCGGAATTCGTGCCCGAGCGCCTCGATGATCTTGACGGTGCGCGTCTCGGGCCCGGCCGGCACGAACGTCGAGAACACGTGCAAGAGATGCGGTTGGGAGCGGACCACGGGCCGACCGATGTAACAAGCGCGCCGCGCAGCTAGAAGGGCGAGCGGCCGGGCAGCGCTCCGTCGAGCGTCTGCACCACGACCGAGCACAGGGCGCCGAGCACGACACCCACGCCGATCGCGGTCCACGTGGCCGGAATCAGACCCGCGAGCGTGAGCGACCACTGGCACGCGAGCCACGCGGCGGCCAGGACCCACGCCGGGGCGCCGCATCGTCCGCTCGGGAGAAAATCGATGCGAGCCCGCGGATGTACCAGAACCAGGGCAGTCCACAGGCCCGCCACGAGAGGTGCCGCTCCGATCACGAGTGAACTCCCGTGGGTCGACACGTGACCGAGTGGGGCGAGGAAAATGCAACTCGAAACGAGGACCAGGTAGCCCCGCCGACCGAACCAGTCCTCGATCACCGGCGCGGCGATCCACAACCCGAGGACCTCGAGCACGAGATGGACTGGATTCGCGTGCAGCAGACTCAAGACGATGTGAGACCCGCGTCGCCACGGCCACGGCGCTGCCGCCACGGTGTCGGATTCGATCGACTCGCGCATGAACACGAGCCCGAACACGCCGATGAAGACGATCAGGGCGATCGTGCACCACGAGGCCAGCGGTGATGCACTCGTCACGAACGGCTCGGTGAGGTGGCCCAGTCGCAATGCGGCGAGCGTCCGCGTGTTCGCTCGGGGAATCGAAGGAGCAGTGGGTGGCAGCGGATCCCGCACGATCTCGAATTCTCCGCCGTCGAACCAGACGAGCGCGCAGCGCTGGCACACGTCCAAACGCACGGGATCCTCGCCCGCTTGGATGTCGCTCGTGCACATCGGCCGGCGACAGGACGGACAGGGAAGCGCGTCGATGGGCGGCGTCTCAGTCGCCCCATGAGCGATGCGCAGGCTGGTGTCGGTCGAAGCCCGCTGCAACGTCGCGGTCAACAGCGCTCGACCTGCGCAGCGCGGGCAGGCCCACGCCAGCCACCCCGCCGGCCGCGCAAGCCGCAGGTTCGATCGGCAGCGCGGGCAGGCGAACATGCCGGATCAGCGGGCCGTACCCGCCTCGACCGGCTTCTTCAGGCCGAGGTCCGACTTCGCGTCGCGCGCGAAGCGATCGCACCACTCGAACATCTCGGCCACGGTTTCGAGCACCGATTCCCGCGCGCGATAGCCGTGCGCTTCGCCGGGCAGGATCACGAGACGCGCCGTGCCGCCGTTGCCTTTCACGGCCTGGTACATGCGTTCCGACTGGATCGGGAACGTGCCCGTGTTGTCGTCCTTCTCGCCGTGGATGAAGAGGATCGGCTCGTTGACCTTGTTCGCGACGAGGAACGGTGAGAGGTCGAGGTAGCTCTTCGGGGCTTCCCAGATCGTGCGCCGCTCGCTCTGGAATCCGAACGGCGTGAGCGTGCGGTTGTACGCGCCGCTGCGGCACACGCCGGCCTTGAAGAGATCGCAGTGCGCCAGCAGGTTCGCCGTCATGAACGCGCCGTAGCTGTGACCGCCGACCGCGCACCGCTCGCGATCCGCGACGCCGAGCGACACCGCGTGATCGATCGCCGCCTGCGCGTTCGAGACGATCTGCGCGAGGAACGTGTCGTTGACCGTCTCGGGATCGCCGACCACCGGCATCGCGGCGTTGTCCATCACGGCCCAGCCGTGCAGCGCGAACAGGATCTGCGACGGGCCGCGCACGCGGACGAAGCGATTCGGCGAGCCCGCCACCTGTCCGGCCGTCGACGCGTCGTTGAATTCCTGCGGGTAGGCCCACACGAAGAGCGGCAGGCGCTCGCCTTCCTTGCGGTCCTTCGGCAGGTACAGGGTGGCCGACAATTCCACGCCGTCGGCGCGCTTGTAGGTCAGGAGCCTCTGCTCGATCTTGCGCATCGCGGGCTGCGGATCGGGGAAGCGCGTGAGCGCGATCTGCTTGCCCGTTTCGAGTTCGCGCAGGCGGTAGTTCGGCGGATCCGTCGGTGATTCGTACGCAGTCACGATCACGGGCTTCTTCGACTCGGAGCTGTCGACGATCGCGACCGGACGCTCGTACACGTCGCTCGCGCATTGCCACAGCCGCTCCGTCCGCGCGTTGGCCATGTTGTAGCGATCGAGGAACGGCCGTTCGCCGGAAGGGCCCGCGCCGGCGCCGATCCGATACACGAAATTGCCATCGCGCCTCAGCACGCGCTCGCCCGTTGCGAGCACCTTCATGACCAACGAGCCCGGATCCCCGTAACGGTCGTTGACGCTGCGATCCTCGATCGTCCGGGGCTGCTCGCCCGGCTGGGTGAGGTCGTAGAGGAACGTGCGCGTCCACTTCTTCTCGCGGTCGTACTCGCTCGCGAGCACGAAGTTGGGCTCGGCGAACCAGGTCAGGCCGCGCGCGCGGTGCGTGAGCTCGAACACCGACGTCGCGGCGCCGGTGAACGGCGGAGCGAGGCGCATCCAGCGGTCGCGTTTGTCGGCCTTCTTCTTCGGATCTCCGCCGTCGAGCGCTTCGCACCACCACAACATGCTCTGCGACGACGCCTGCCAACGCGCGTCACGCGGCGTCGTGCGCACACCCTCCATGGGGATGTCGTCGCCGAGCTTGACGTCCGCAACGACGCGCTCGAGCTCTCCCTGGCGCGTCCACACTTCGGTCGCGGAGGGGAACTCCGACCACGGCAACACGTAGGAGAAGGGCCGTTTCAGGCGCTCGATCAAGAGGTGCGCGTCGTCCGGAGAGGGATCGAAGCTCGTGAAGAGCCCTGACTTCCCGATGGTCCTCGGCTCGCCGGCGCTCGTGAGCGCGATCTCGACGAGCTCGCTCTCGGCGAAGTACTCGAACAGGTCCTCGTCGGCGCTCGTCTTGAGCAGGTCCTGGTACGTGCGCAGCGGCGAACTCTTGCCGCTCGTCTCCTGCGTGTTCGGCCCGGACGGCGTGCTCGCTTTCGGTTCGGGCGCATCACGCCGATTCGACGGCACGCGCTTCACGATCAGACCTGTTCCGTTCTCGATCCACGTGAACGGTCGGCCGATCACCGCGTTCAGCGGTCCGCCGAGTGGAACGCGCTCGGCCGTCCCGTGAGCGACCTCGACGACACGCAATTCGAGTCCCTTGTCCGTCGCGACGCTGAACACGAAGCGGTCGCTGGTGGGTGCCCAGGAGATCTCGACGATGCGCGTGCCTTCCGCGAGCGCGATCGGTTTCTCGACCGATCCGTCGAGGTTGCGCAGCGTGATCGCGGTCGAGAACGTCGCGATCTGCGGCATGCGCAAGACCGGATCAACGCGGATGCCCGCGAGACCGGTCCAAGGACGCACGACGTCCTCGATGGAGGGCATCGCCGGCCGCGACACGAGCAGCATCCACTTCGCATCCGGCGAGAGCATCACGTCCGGCGTCATGGGTGCGTCGAGCACGTCGACGATCTCCTGCGGCGGAACTTTGTAACCATCGGCGGCCAAGGCGGGCGCCGCGAGGACGAGTGCGAAGAGCAGACGAACGCTCATGATGGATGCAACTCCGATCGAGTGGAGGACTCGTGGAGTGTAGCGCGGCCGCACGCGGGGCGGCGGAGGTCGCCTCGAATCCGCCGGCGGGCGTGGATTGGGAGCGGAGGAGCCCCTCGGCGTTGAACGCCTGCTCGCGAGACTCTATCGAAGGTTCGATGATGGCCCAACACGGCGAAGCGAGCGCACCGATCCTCTTCTACGACGGCGCGTGCGGACTGTGCGCGAAGTCGGTGCAGTGGTGTCTGGATCACGATCGTCGCGCACAATTGCGTTTCGCGCCGCTGCAAGGTCCGACGTACGCCGCGCTCGCGTTGGCAGCGAAGCCGACCGACCTCGGCACGGTCGTGCTCTTCGACGAAGGACGCCTCCACGTGCGCAGCGATGCCGTGTTGCGCCTGCTGCGTCACATCGGCGGCGGATGGAGCGTGCTCGCCGCGCTCGGCCGCGTCGTCCCGCGCTTCCTGCGCGACGCCGCGTACCGCTTCATCGCGCGCCGCCGGCACGCCTGGTTCGGCACAGCCGACCGCTGCCGTTTGCCGACACCGGGTGAGAACGCGCGCTTCCTCGCTTGAGGGGGCACGCACGCGGACTCACGGCAGGACGCGCTGCGCGCCCCGCCGCCGCGCGCTGCAGCGGAGTCCAGGGTGAGCGGGAGTCATGACCTGATGCTGCGCTGATCCCGGCGCGTAGGCGGCGTGCTTTCAAAGGTGCCCGGTCGCGTCGACGAGGTCGAGGGGACCGGCGTTCTCAGGGACCCCAAACGAGCGTCAAGCCCTGGGTCAGGTCGAAGTTCTGCGGATTGCAGAGGCCGGGCACCGAGCGGTACCAGCACTGGTAGTGCTTCGTGTCCCCGGCACTGACCGGAGCGCCCGCGATGTGGATCGGATTCGGAGTGAGGCCGCCGGGATACGACGCCACGCCCCCGGTCGGGAACACGACGCCGAGGCGGATGATTCCGACCGTCGCGCACAGGAGCCCGTCGCCGAAGTTGATCGGCGAGCCGGAGAGGCCGTTGGACTGGAAGAAGAGGCCGGGGCCAGGAACGTTCGCCGCCGTCAGCACCAGCGTGTCGGTGGGGTTCGAGGCGCCGGCGATTCCGGTCGTGGAGAGGAGGGCACCGCTCGCGAAAGCAGAACTCGCGCAGCCGTGTCCGGCGGCTCCCGGGTTCGCGCACGGGCAGGCCGAGCCCGTGCCGTCGCCCAGACAGAAGCTCGTGCTCGGCGTGTTCTGGTTGCCGAGCGAGCCGTTGGCGTTCACGTTTTGCGCGTACGTGTCGTAGCCGTTGAAGATCGGCGTCACGTCGTTGCGATTGTCGGTCCAGACCATCCGCAGCACTCCGCTCGCGTCGGTCGCGAGCGCGTTGCGCAGCTTGCCCGAGACCGCCGAGGACGCGACGACCGGCGCCGCGCCCCACACCGAGTTGCCGCTGCCGTCGACGCGGAAGCAGATCAAGTCGTGTGTGACCGAGCCCGTCGAGCGGAACGAGCAGCACGCTGCGCCGTCGGCGTAGGGGACGCCCTTCAAGATCAACTTCTGCACGCTGTCGATCGGAATGAGATCGATCGCGTTGTTGCCCCACATGAGCGTGCCCGCGGTCGAAATACGCTGCGCGGAAATGCCCCACATCGTCTGGCCAGTGTTCTCCTTGTTGAAGAAGACGATGGCGTCACCGCTGACCGGCTCGATGCAGAGCGCCGGGTTGAGTTCGATCGTCGTATCGAGACAAACCGAGACACCGTTGTGCACGAAGACCTCGACACCAGCCGAGTTCACGCGCTGGTTCATGACCTCGAAGCTCGTCCCGACAGAACGGTGCCAGGCGAACACGGCGCCCCCGGCTCCGTCGGAGCGCAACAGGTGTTGGTGCGCGATGGGCAGAGAATTCTGGTCGTAGACCGAGACCGGCACGCCCGCGTTCCAGAGCGGATTGCCCGCGCCGTCGAACTTCTGTGCGCGCAAGTGGCGGATGCCCGAGGTCGCCGAGAATTCGCGCGTGTACGAAACGATGTACGAACCCGAGTCGGAAGCCGCGATCTGCGCGAAGTTCGGACGTTCCGTCCCGCCGCCGGTGATGGTGATTCCGTTCGCCGGATACTGCGGCGTTCCGGCGCCATCCAGCCTCTGGATACGAACGAAACCAGGGCCGGGCGAAGGACTGTCGTTCCAGGCGCACATGAAGTACCCGTCGGTGGTGAGCGCGAGCACAGGGTTCGATTCGGACGTCGTGTTGGAAGAGATCGTCACGCCGTTCGCGCCCCACAGTTGATTGCCGGCGACGTCGAGGCGATACGCGTACACGTCGAGATCCGGTCCGTTGCGCGTGTCGGTGAACGCGATCACGCAGCCTCCGGCGCCGTCGGAGATCATGTCCCAGCCCTGGAGCGACGTGCTCTGCGGATTGCCCGAGACGAGGATGCCGCCGTGCGCGAACGTCTCGTTGCCTTGCGCGTCGAGGCGCTGCGCGTAGACCGCGTAGGTCCCGCCCCGTTGATCGAACCACGCCATCCATGTCGAGCCGTCGCCGCTGGCTGCGATCAACGACACGGCTTGATCGCCGGCGACGTCGGCGATCGCGGTGTTGGTCGCGGAGCTCGACGACCACTGCGCGAGCGCGGCGGTTTGCAGGAGAACGGCGGCGAAGACAGAGAGAGCAGGACTGTGGGGGAACTTCATGCCCCCGACGCTATCACGTCCGCCGCGATTCGGGGCGAGCGAAACGAGCCCGCTTCACACTCTCAACGCTTCCGGTACACGCGCACGCACCGATCGAGCAGAGCCTCGCGCTCCTCGACCGGCCTCCAGCCGAGCTTCGAGCGGGCGATGTCGCACGCGAAGGTCGTCACCAGGGCGCGTGACTTCAGGTCGCGCCAACTCGGGAACTCGACGCCCGGACGCCGGCCGGCCTTCTTCACGGCGAACTTGCCGATCTCCATCACTTGGGAAAGGCCGAGCGAGCGCGGGTGGAAGGTGATCTTGCGACCTGTGACTCTCGCGAGCTCCGCGACGCACTCGCGCGCCGTGAGCGACGTCTTCGCGCACAAGTTGAGCGCTTTCCCGTGCAGGTCGTCGCCCTGGTAGCGCGCGATCGACGTCAACGCGTCGGCGACGTCGTCGACCCACACGATCGGGAGCGCGTTGTCGCCGTGACCCCAGCCGATGCAGTGGTTGTCGCGCTGCCACAACCCGAGCCCCGAGTGCTCGGGCAGGGTGCCCGCGCCCATCACGACGCCGGGGCGCACGATCACGAGCGGCAGGTTCTTCGAGCGGTGGAGCGCCAGCAACGCCGCCTCCGCCGCCATCTTGCCGCGCGAATAGAGCGGCCGCTTCATGGGCGCCGGATCGACGTCGGTCGAGTCCAAGATCTCGCGCGCGGGCGCATCGGCGCCGGTGTACAAGGCCGCGATCGAGCTGACGTACACGAAGCGCTTCACACCCGCCGCCAACGCCGCCTCGGCGACGTCGCGCGTGCCGTCGACCATCGAGCGCTGCACCTTCTCCCAGGTGTCGCCGCTGCCGGTCGCGAGCTGGATCACGGTGTGTGCGCCGACGAGCGCCGTCGAGAGGCCAGCCTTGTCCTCGAGGCTCGCGCGCTGGAAGCGCACGCTTCCGTCACGGATCGCGGCGTCGATCTCCGGCGGCAACGAGTGGGCCCTGCGCGCCACGATCGTCACCGGCTGCTTGGCTGCGAGCAGCTTCGCGACGGTCCGTCGGCCGATGAAGCCGGTCGCACCGAGCACGACGACTTCACCTGCTCGAGGCGCACCGGCCGCGGGCAAGGGCGGGGCAGGTTTCGCGGCGGCCGGCGCGGCGGCGGCGATCGCGTCGCACCAGTCGAGCACCTCGGCGGCCTGTGCGCCGTCGGTCGGCAGCGGCGCGCCGGTCGCGAGTGCTCTGTAGAAGCTCTGGATCGATTCGCGCATGCCGACGAAGAACGCGTCTTCGCGGCGACCGAGTCCGAGAGTGAACTTCAAGTAGTTCGCGACGACCGCGCGCGCGTCGCGTTTCAAGGCCTTTCCGCGGCCATTCGTGGCCAGGAAGCTGTTCCAGAAGTCGAGGTAGACCGTCTTCTTCTCGGCGCTCACCGCGTTGTGGAAGAGATCGGCCTCGATCGAGCCGTCGCTGCCGATCACCTGGATCGTGCTGCGCGTGAAGCCCTGGCCGAACGCCAGGTAGAGCTGCATCGTCGCGCGCTCGCCCACGCCCGCGATCGACCAGCGATCGACGAACATCTGGCCGGGGTTCAGCTCGCGCGTCCCGAGCAGGGTCGTCTGCACGCTCTTCACGGCGCCGACGAGGGCGTGCACCTGGCAGAGCGGGTGCACGGCCTGTTCGTATACGATGTTCTTCGGCGTCCGGAACATCCAGTGCGCGAAGTCGCCCGCGTCGAGCTGCATGAGCGGCACCGACAAGGTCACCTGCACGTGCTCGACGCGGCCGATCTCCCCGCTCTGAACGCGCTCCAGGAGGCGCGTGAACGCCGGGTGGTGGAGGTTGTTGTGGTTGCCACCGAGAGCGAGGCCGCGTTCCCCGGCGAGACGCGCGAGCGATCGCGCTTCGTCGCCGGTGAGCGCGACCGGCTTCTCCACGAATGCGCCGATCCCGAGCGCGAGGAGTTCCTGGGTCAGCGCGACGTGCAGGTTGGGCGGCACGAGCAGGTGCGCGACGTCGATCTTCGATCCCTCGAGTTCGCGGATCGCGGTCGCGACGCGCGCCACGCCGAACCTCTTCGCGAGCGCCTCGGCGCGCGGTCGATCCGGGTCCACGATCGCGACGACGCTGACGCCGGGAGTGTCCGCGAGGATGGAGAGGTGGAAGTCGGCGATGAAGCCCGCGCCGATGACCGCGACCGCCAGCGGTCGACCTTGGTAGCTCTTCACGGCAGGGGTCCGATCGGGGCGCGACTCGGACCCCGTGTGGGCCGGCGTCACGCGTTGGGAGTCGAGGATAGGGCCGCTGGCCCGCGGCTCAAGGCGCAGGCCGGTCCTCGAACGATCTCGGTCATGTTGGGGCATGGTGTGGGAGCCCGCCTCGAGCGGGCGGATCCCTATTCTCGGCCGGAGGACGGGGAGGAGTGGAACACGGCGCCCTGGTCCTCGCCGACCGCCGAATCCGGCCCATTTTCGCCGAATTGGCTCCAGCCCGCGCGCGCGACCGACGAAGAGAAGGCCATCTCCTCCTTCTGGGGACCCGACTTCATCACTTCGGTGAGGCTGTCGGGTCCCTTTTTTTTCACTGCGGTCGGACTCCGCTCGCGCTTTCGGAAGGGGCCAGTGCAGGCTAGCATTCGCCCTTTCCCTCCTCCGTCCGCGATCGGCGTGCACCCCCGCGCGCCTCGTCGACCGACCGGGAGCGGCGCCACCCCCCATGACGCACCACGACTTCCCCGAGGGACTGACCTTCGACGACGTCCTGCTCGTGCCGCGACTCTCGGACGTGATGCCGAAGGACGTGAAGCTCGGCACGCGCTTCTCGCGGCACGTCCCGCTCAACATCCCGCTCGTCTCGGCGGCGATGGACACGGTCACGGAGGAGAAGCTCGCGGTGGCGCTGGCGCGCGAAGGCGGGCTCGGCGTCATCCACAGGAACCTCTCGATCGAGGGTCAGATCCGCGAGGTCGACAAGGTCAAGCGCTCGGCCAACGGCGTGATCCTCGATCCCGTGACGCTCGAGCCGACGGCCACGATCCGGGTCGCGCGAGAGATCATGGCGCGTCACAACATCTCCGGTCTGCCCGTCCTCGACGCGAAGAAGCGCGTGGTCGGGATCCTGACGCGGCGCGACTGCCGCTTCCAGACGAGCGACGACACTCCCGTCGGGGAGATCATGACGCGCGACAAGCTCGTCACCGCGCCGCCGGGCACGTCGCTCGAGGCCGCGCGCGAGATCCTCTACAAGCACAAGGTCGAGAAGCTGATCCTCGTCGACCGCGACATGCACCTCGCGGGCCTGATCACGATGAAGGACGTGAACATGCTGGCTGCCTTCCCGAGTTCGGCGACGGACGCGCGCGGTCGCCTGCGCGTCGCCGCGGCGGTCGGCGTGCTCGACTACGAGCGCTGCGAAGGGCTCGTGAACGCGGGTGTCGACGTGCTCGTCGTCGACACGGCGCACGGCCACAGCACGAACGTGATGAACACCGTGCGGGAACTCAAGCGACGCTTCACGGTGGACGTGGTCGCCGGCAACATCGCGACCGCGGAAGCGGCGCGCGCGCTCGTCGACGCCGGCGCGGACGGCGTCAAGGTCGGCATCGGCCCGGGATCGATCTGCACGACGCGCATCGTCGCGGGCATCGGCGTGCCGCAGTTGACCGCGATCATGGAAGTCGCGCGCGAAGTCGCCAAGGACAACGTGCCGGTCGTCGCGGACGGCGGCGTGCGCTTCTCCGGCGACGCGGTGAAGGCTCTCGCCGCCGGCGCGTCGTGCGTGATGCTCGGCAGCCTGTTCGCGGGCCTCGAGGAATCGCCGGGTGAAGTGATCCTCTACAAGGGGCGCTCGTTCAAGTCCGTGCGCGGCATGGGCTCGCTCGGCGCGATGCAGGCGGGCGGCAAGGAGCGCTACCGCCAGGGGCACGTGAACGAGACCGACAAGCTCGTGCCCGAGGGCATCGAAGGCATGGTGCCGTACAAGGGCAAGCTCGGTCCGTTCGTGTACCAGCTGTGCGGCGGCGTGCGCGCCGGCATGGGCTACTGCGGCGCGGCCACGATCCAGAGCCTGTGGGAACGCGCACGGTTCACGCGCATCACGAGTGCCGGGATGAAGGAAAGCCACCCGCACGACGTGACGATCACCAAGGAATCGCCCAACTATTTCCACGCCGAATAGAGGAGATCGATCCGCGATGGGAGCGTTTGGAACCGGGAGCTTCGAAAACGACGACGCGCTGGATTGGGCCGCGGAGCTCGAGGACACGCGCGGCCTGAAGTTCTTGAAGAAGACTCTGCGCGAAGTGCTCGATGCAGGTGACGGAACGCTGGAGGCGCCCGTCGCGGCGCTCGGCATCGCCGCGGCCGAGGTGGTCGCGGGTCTGAACGATGCTCCGGCCGACGATCTGCCGGAGGAAGTCGAGAACTGGATCGAGGAGCAGCGCGGCCGCAGTGAAGTGGACCTCTCGCCACTCGCGCTCGAGGTCATCGAGCGGGTGAAGGTGAAGTGCGAGCTCGTGGATCTCTGGAAGAAGAGCAGCGACTACGAGGCGTGGACGAAGGTCATGAAGAACCTCGAGGATCGCTTGAAGGGCGAAGAGGAAGTCTGAACTTGGCGACACAGGGACGCACCTTGAACGAGAATTCCCGACGCGAGACGCAGAAGCCCGGCAGCGATCCGCGGGGAGTGCTGATCGTCGACCTCGGCACGCAGTACGCGCAGTTGATCGCGCGGCGCGTTCGCGAAGCGCACACCTGGTGCGAGATCGCGCCGGCGCACAAGGCGCTCGAGTTCGCCTCGCGCATGAACCTCGCCGGGGTGATCCTGTCCGGTGGGCCGGCGTCGGTGTACGCCAGTGACGCGCCCAAGGTGCCGAAGAAGCTGCTCGAACTCGGCGTCCCGGTGCTCGGCATCTGCTACGGCATGCAGTGGATGAGCCAGGAGCTCGGCGGCGAGGTGCGCGCCCACGACAAGCGCGAGTTCGGACGTCGCTCGATCGCGGTCGAGCGCTCGGAAGGCATCTTCGAGGGCGTCGCCGGCCACACCGTCGTGTGGATGAGCCACGGCGACCAGGTCACGCGTCTGCCGAGCGGTTTCGAGGTGTACGCGTCGAGCGACACGTGCCCGTACGCCGCGGTCGGCGATCCGAGGCGCGGCTTCTTCGGCGTGCAGTTCCATCCCGAGGTCAGCCACACGCTGCGCGGCACGGAGTTCCTCACGAACTTCCTCTACAAGGTCTGTGGGCTGACTGGCGATTGGGTGCCGGCGGGCATCGTGGAGCGCGAGATCGCGAAAGTGCGCTCGATCGTCGGCTCGGACGGCGAGGTCGTGCTCGGCCTCTCGGGCGGCGTCGACAGCTCGGTCGCGGCCGTGCTCGTCCAGCGCGCCATCGGCGACCGACTGCACTGCATCTTCGTCGACAACGGACTGTTGCGTCACGGCGAGCGCGAGGTCGTCGAGACCACCTTTCGCGAGCACTTCCACATCGACTTGACCGTCGTCGACGCGACGGAGCGCTTCCTCGGCAGCCTGAAGGGCGTCACCGATCCGGAGGAAAAGCGCAAGAAGATCGGCCGCGATTTCGTCGACGTGTTCAAGAAGGAAGCCACGCGCTTTCAGCGCGCGCATTTCCTGGGACAAGGGACGCTGTATCCCGACGTGATCGAGTCGGTCGCGGCACATGGCGGCAACACCGCGGTCATCAAGAGCCACCACAACGTCGGCGGATTGCCCAAGGACCTGAACATGACCCTGGTCGAGCCGCTGCGCGAGCTCTTCAAGGACGAAGTGCGCGCCATCGGACGCTACCTCGGGATCGACGGCCGCATAGTCGATCGCCAGCCGTTCCCGGGCCCCGGCCTCGCCGTGCGGATCGTCGGCGAGGTCACCCCCGAGCGCACGCGGCTCCTGCGCGCCGCCGACCACATCGTGACGAGCGAGATCGAGGCAGCCCTCCTGCACCTCGGACTGTGGCAGTACTTCGCCGTACTGCTGCCGATCCGCTCGGTCGGCGTGATGGGGGACGCGCGCACCTACGAGTACACCTGCGCTTTGCGCGTCGTCGAAAGCCAGGACGGCATGACCGCCGACTGGGCCGAGTTGCCCACGGAATTGCTGCGCAAGATCAGCAACCGCATCAGCAACGAGGTGCGCGGCTTCAACCGCGTAGTGCTCGACATCTCGAGCAAGCCGCCCGCGACGATCGAGTGGGAGTGACCGCCGACGCCCGGGCGGCGCGGAAGGACGCAAGGCTCTACGGCCCGGGCCGATCCACGGCCGGCCGGGTTCGACCCAGCGGGCGGCCGCCGAAAGCGGGCACGGCCACGAGGCCTCGTGCCGCGGTCCGGCGACGAAGCAAGATCCATGTACGAGGCTGTTCCGGCGGGAATCCGCAGGTGGTCCGAGCGCTGGGAGCGTGCTACGCTCGTCGCGAATCCTCCCGTCCCACGCTCCTAAAGGAGTTCCATGAAGTTCTCCCGCCTGGCCCTTCTTTCCTGCATCTCGGCGCCGCTCGTCCTGGCGCTCGCGCTTCCCGCTGACGATCTTTCGTTCCATCCCGCCGCGAACACCGAAGTCGCAAAGACGCTGAAGCTCGACCTCGAGATGAACGTCACGGAGGCCTCGGCCAACTTCAACGGTCAGGAACTGCCGGCCGAGGCGCTGGAGCAGATCAAGCAGACGCTCATCGCGAACATGGTCGTGGGCGTCACCGAGAAGTACGTCGAGACGAAGGAAGGCAAGCCGCTCACGCTGCTGCGCACGTTCGACACGATGAGCCTCGACTTCGAGTTCGGCGACAACTCCAACGCCGACGAGAACTTCAAGGAGGCCGAGGGCAAGACGGTCGAGTTCAAGTGGAACGAGAAGGAAGGCGCCTACGAGAAGTCGTTCAAGGACTCCGAGGGCGACGCCGACGAACTCAAGGACCTCGATCCGGACATGGACCTGCGCGTCCTGCTCCCCGAGAAGAAGGTCGCCAAGGGCGACACGTGGGAAGTGGCGGCCGATCGCCTCAAGCCGCTCTTCTTCCCCGGTGGCATGATCACCAAGGTCGGCGAGGAAGACGCCGAGGGCTTCGACAAGATGCGCAAGGAACTCGAGGATCAGTTCTCGCAGTTCCTGAAGGACTTCAAGGTCACGTGCACGTACAAGGGCACGAAGGAAGAAGACGGCAAGACCGCGGCCCAGATCGACTTCACGTTCGACGGCAAGATGAAGCTCGACATGGGCTCGATGATCGAGGAAGTGATCTCGCAGCAGGGCGGCGAGGAAGTCCCCGACATGGACGTCAAGGCCGTGTTCGGGATGAGCCTCAAGGGCGAGGGCACTCTGCTCTGGAACCTGGCCGCCGGCCACCTGGCGAACTTCGACATGAAGGCCGACGCGGGCCTCGACGTGAACATCGAGGTGCACGCGCAGAGCGCCGATCAGCCGGTCGACGTCAACATGTCGGGCAAGGCCGCGGGCAAGATGACCTGGGAGCTCGCACCGAACAAGTGAACCTGTCCGGAGCACGGGTACGGCATGCGCTGAGTCCCTCCCCGATAGGCTGACGGCCGGCCGCCGCGCTT
>JBGATY010000003.1:0-47573 GCA_044228955.1 Planctomycetota bacterium
ACAGCCTCGCCGTCGACGTGCGCGGCAAGCTCTTCACGTTCGGCCTGTGGGAAGGCGCGGTGCGACAGCACGGCCGGCCCGACGGCGCGCGCCATCGGCTTGGGCAGTGGCTGGCGGACGGCACGACGCTCGTCGCGATCGGCGACGAGACCGGCGAGGAGCGCGTGCAGGTGTGGCAGGACGGCGTCGCGCGCACGCTGCCGAGCGGCGTCGTGGTGCCCGGCATCGACGACCACACCTGCGCCGGCTGCCACCAGGGCAGCAACCGCATGGTGATGCAGTACTGGGGCATCCGCCTCGACCAGAACGCCGACGTGCGCAACGGCCGGCAGTACCCGGCGAACCCGGTGACGAGCCAGACCACGCACGGCGATCCGCGCCTCTTCGACGCCGTCGCGCAGAACAACACGTTCAACGGCCGCAACGGGAATCAGTACCTGCTCACTGAGGACTACGACGGTGACGGACGCGACGACACACCGCCCGACGTCCACTACGACGCGGGCATGGGCTGCATCGATTGCCACGGGAGCAACGACATGCACGGGGGGAACGTCGACGATCCCAACCGGCCGCTCCTGTCGCGCATGGAGCAGAACGTCTCGATCCAGTGCAACGACTGTCACGGCAGCGTCGACGCGTACGCGACCGTTCAACAGGGCACGACGTACGAGGGCGCCGTGGCGAACATCGCCGTGGATTCCAAGGGCAACCCGATGCGTCACGTGTACCGCGACACGAACGGGCGGTACTGGCTGAAGAGCCGACTCGACGGGCAGGTTCACTACGTCCCGCAGACCCGCGACACGGTCGTGAACTCGGGCAAGATCAACCCGCTCGACAACCAGCCCGTCTACAACCAGAAGGCCAGCTACGCGATGGGCCGCATCGACACCGATGCGTCGAACGGGACCGGACCGAAGCAATCGACGGGCCAGTCGCAGAACTTTTCGCACACCGATCGCATGGATTGCGTCTCGTGCCATGCCTCGTGGACGAACACCTGCATGGGTTGCCACCTGTCCGGCGAATACAACACCGGCAACAACTTCAGCAACGTGACAGGCGAACGCATCGTCTACAAGCAGCGCACAGCCGACTTCACCTATCAGTCACCGCTGTTCTTCCAGCTCGGCGTGAACACACGCGGCCGCATCACCCAATTCAGCGCCAACACGAAGGTCTTCTATCAGTGGGAAGACAAGAACAACCAGTTGTCGCGGCGCTTCGGATTCTCGGACGTCAAGGCGGCGGGCACCGGACCGGGCACATCTGGATTCCCGTCGTTGTCGCACAACGCGATCATGGCGCATTCGATCCGCGGCAAGGTGACGGCCACCAAGGAAGGCCCGCGCTACTGCGTCGCCTGTCACATGACCACGACGGCCATCGCCAACTACGGCGCCCAGTACGACGCCTTCCGCACTGCGCTGGCGAACGGCAACTTCGGCGCGCTCGACTTCCAGCTCTTGAAGCAGCACTTCGGACGGAACACGAGCAACCAGATGAACTCGCCGTTCTTCGCGCACATGGCGGCTGGCCTCGGAACGGGCCTGTTCCTGTTCGACGAGTTCGGAGCTCCGGTCAATCCACTCGACACGCACACCGATCGCAAGGGCACCGACAACGTGCCGCCTTCGACGGTGTTCGATCCGGCGCGCGTCTACTACGACCTCGACCGCATCGTGCAGCCCACCGGCGTTGCGAACGGTTCGAACAACCATACCTTTCTCGATCCGCTGGTCGGTCCGAGCTTGCGTGACGGCGCATTGGATCCCGACATGGCGGGACCCTTGGGAGCGTCGATCATCCAGATGCTCGCGGACCCGGTGAATGGACTCGTGTTGGACGCCTGGCTCGACGCGAACGGCGCGGCTCAAGGCGGCGCGAACAGTTTCCTCGGCAGTCCGTGATCAGAAGCCGTGGCTGTATCCGAAGCCAACGTGCCAGTGCACGGGCTCGAACGGGGCGTACACGGTCCGCGTGAACGTCCCGCCTGTGGCTACGCGCACGTCGTCGAAGGAAAGCGTGAAGCGCAGGTTGAGTCCGCTCCAGTCGAGCTCGCAATCCGGTGCGGCGAAAGCCAGATCGATCGTTCGGGTCTCGCCTGGAAGCACGCTCCTCTGCGCATCCTGCGCCAGTGAAGCGCGCTCGAACGAAACCAGGTCGGCGGAGACGAGTGAAAAGCCGTCTGCGACGATCTTGGCTTCGACCGAGCCCAGATTCTCGAAGCGCAGACGCATCTCGACCTGTCTAGCTCGGCCTTCCTTCTCGTTCGGACGAGCGATGCCGAGCACGCTCACGAGGGCACGCACCTGGCTGCCGGGTACGGCATTCGCGGCGACCTCGACCTCGAGCGGTGCCGGCTGATAGCGCGCGTCGTACCAGCGCGGCGTCGAACACGACGTCGCGAGAGCGGCAACCGCGAGAAGAATCCGCATCGAGTTCGTGGTCATGATCGTTCGCTCCCCCACGATAACTCCGGTACGCTCGCGGGGCATGGCCCTCCCCTCCACGATCCACCGGTTCCAGATCCAGCTCGCCGACAGCGGTCGTGGCGTGTACGAGGACCTCGACCTGCGCGTCGCTCGGCACCCGTCCGAAACGGTCCCGTTCTTCCTGACCCGGGTGTTCGCCTACTGCATCGCCTTCGAACCGGGGATTGCGTTCGCGAGCGGCCTGTCGGAGCCGGACGACCCCGCGCTGTGGGTCAAGGACCTGACCGGCCGGGTCACACGCTGGATCGAGGTCGGCTTGCCCGCGCCCGAACGCCTGCACAAGGCGTCGAAGAGCATCGGCAACGTCCTGGTGTTCCCGCACAAGCGCTTCGACCTGTGGCTCTCGCAGTGTGAAGAAACCCGCATCCACCGCGCCGCGGACATTCGCGTCGTCGTGCTCGAACAGGCCTTCCTGGCCGAACTCGAGGCCAAGCTCGACCGCAACGTCAAGATGGACGTGTCGATCAACGACGGGCACATGTACGTCACCTGGGGAGGGGTCGCGTCGGACACGACCATCGAGGAGCGGCAACTCGCCCCCTGATCGTCCACGATTCGTCGGCTCGGCCCTTCGACGGCACGCGTCCATTCCCTAGGCTCCGGCGATGATCTCGAGCCTGCTGTTTGCCCTCGCCACACTCCTCCCGAACTCCGACGTCGTCCCCGCGCAAGCGAAGCCGACCCTGGCCGAAATGGTCGCGTCCGCGCGGACCGATCCGGCGGCCGTCGTGCCGCTGATCATCGAAGGCAGCGCGCAACTCGTTTCGCTGCCGGCGAGCTCCGCCCGCGCGATCGGCGACACGCTCGAGCCGTTCTGCGATCGCGCGTTCTTCTCGCCCGAGCGCCTGCCCGGCATGGAGCGCCTCGGCCTCGTCATCCACAAGGTCGAGAAAGGCGAGAACCCGACCCGGATCGCGCAGCGCTACAAGATCGCCGCAGGGATGCTCCCCTACTTGAACGCGAATTTCGACGAACGGAAATTGCGCGTGGGCCAGGAACTGAAGGTGCTCGACCTGTCGAGCGGTGCGCTGTCGATCACCGTGGCGCGTTCGCAGTTCCGCTTGACGGCGTGGCGCGAGCTGCCGGCCGGCGGACACGTGCTCGTGAAGTTCTGCACGGTCGGCGTCGGAGCCCCGGAATCGCCGACACCCCTCGGAAGGACGACGATCACGAAGCGCGTCCTGAAACCGACGTGGACCGAGCCGACGACCAACGTCACTTACGCACCCGACGATCCGGCCAACGTGCTCGGCGGCTACTGGATCGCGCTCGATTCGGCCGGGATCGGCCGTACCGGAATCGGCTTCCACGGCTACACGGGAGCGCCGGTCGAGGACTGGATCTCGAAGAGCGCGTCGCACGGCTGCGTCCGGATGCTGCAGCGCGACGTCGACCGCATCTTCTACGTCGCTCTCGAAGGCACGAGCGTCACCCTCGCGGAATGAGGGTCACTTCTTCGGCGGATTGACGAGCTTGCGGAGCTCCGGATTCGCGCCGATCCCGCTGAACGAGGGATCGCGGACCGCGAAGACGGCGCGATCGGGGTCAGCGGCGATCGCCAACCTCAGGTGCTCGATGGCCGATGCGGCATCCAGCTTGAGCGCGTACACGGTCGCGGTGTCGTACTCGAGCGCGGCGATCGCCGGTTTCGACTTCGCGTCCGCGAGCTTGCGGGCCTTCTCGATCGCGGCGAGAGCCTCGTCGCGCTTCTCCTCGTCACGCAAGGCAATGCCGAGTCCCGAGTAGGCGGTCATCGTGGCGAAGACGTCGCCCGCGCCCGGCTTCTCGATCTTCCCGAGCGAGGCGAGGGCCCGCTCGTACAGTTCGCGCCGCTCCGCTGCCGGCATCTTGGTGCGCACACCGATCTCCCCCGCCGCCAGCGCGAGCGCCCATTCCTCCAGCGAGGCTTTCGACAAGCCGGCGAGGAACGTCGCTCCGTCGTTCTCGACGCGCGCGAGCCCGGTGTGCATGTGCTCCATCACCGCGAGCGGCATTTCGTCCCACTTGCCGAGGCGCACGATCGCGTAGCGCGCGCTGCCCACGATGTGCTCGAAGTCCGCTCGCGAGATCGGCGAGACCCCGGCCTTCGAAAGCGTGCCCAGGCTGATGTCGAACGCCGTGTCCGCGAACGACGGGAACGCGTGCCAGGACAGGTTCGAGTACGGCGGCTCCAGCTCCTTCTCGGATTCGGTGCAGGCGATGTGCGCGACCTCGAACTGGCCGAGGCCGGCCAGGCGCCCGACCATCAAGGACTTGCGCCACTCCGTGCTCGGCTTCATTTCGCCGTACGCGGAGATGACCATGATCGTTCCGTCGCCGCGCAGCCGTCCCTGCGCGATCGCGCGGTCGGCGTGACGGCGCCGCAGTGACGCGAGCACGACGTCGTCGCTCGCGAACTCGGGCAGTTCCAAACGGACCGCGGCGCCGGTCGTCGACTGCTGGAGCACGACCGGCTCCATCGGCTTCGCCAGAGCGGCTTGAAGCGTGAGAGCAAGGAGGACGGAAATCATTTCTATTGGGACTCCGGGGAGGGCATCGAGCCGACCGTGTACGCGAGGGCAGTGCCGTTTCGTTGGCGGCGATTCGTTACCTTCTTAGCTTCGACGCTAGTGAAGGGCGAGAACAAGCCCATTCTGACCCTGATGTTCCCCGCTTTCCTCGCCGTACTGGCCCTCTTTGCGCCGTCTCCCCCGCCGGAGGTCTTCCGCGCGCTCGACCTGGAGGCCGCCGTCTCGGCCGCCAGGTCGGAGCACAAGTGCGTGCTCGTGGTGTTCGGCCGCGCGGGCTCGGCCGAGGCGAAGAAGCTCGACATCGTGCCCACCACCGTGTTCCTGAACGACCAGGGCCGCGAGGTCGATCGCATCACGGGATACGTCGACGGCCGCACCTTCCTGGCCGAGACCAGGGCCATCTTCGGCGGCGTCGATCCGCTGGAGCGCGCACAGAAGCACCTGGCAGAGGCACCCGATGCTCCGCGGCTGCGCATGGACGTCGCGATGGCGCTCGGCGATCGCGGGGAGTTCGACGCGGCCCTCGACCAGCTGTTGTGGTGCTGGGATCACGGTCGCGAAGCGGATTCGACGTTCGAGGAGGCGCGCCGGACGTTCCTGCTGCGCGAGCTGATGCGCTTGGCGCGCATCCACCCGAAGACCGCGGACGCGCTCAGCGCCAGAGCCCGCATGCTCTTCGAGAAGATCACGACCTGCGCCGCGGCCGCGGAGGACGTCACCGACTTCCTGCTGCTCAATCGCAATCTCCAGCAGGAGGATCGAACGCTGGCGGCGTTCGATGCGCTGGATCCGAACTCGGAGGCGTGCGCTGCGCTGCGCGCGCAGCTCGGGCCGCTCATCGTGGATCCCCTGATCGACGCGCGACGCTACGCGGAGGCCGTCGAACGCATCGGAGACCCGCGAGCGCACTTCAATCGCCTGGTCGCCGCCTTCAGGACGGAGTGCGAACGGCTCGAGCGTGACCACCCGACCGAGGCCTTCACGGCGATCGACACGAACCGGCGGGCCTTGCGCAACCAGGCAGCCCGCATCCACGAGGCACTGCTCGGCGCAAAGCAGTACGACGAGAGCGAAGCCTACGCGAAGCTGGTGCTCCTGTTCGACGGACGCGGACCGACGTATTGCGCGCTGATTTGCGCGGCCCTGCGCGTGGAAGCGCACGGTCAGGCAAAAGCTCTCGTGACACGAGCGCTCTCGGATCCCAAGCTGACGCCCTCCGAGAAAGAGGACGTGCGCAAGTTGTCGACCGCCATCATCCAGCCGAAGTGACCCGATGGAGAAGCTCGTCCTGGTGATGCTCGGTGGCGCGCTCGGGTCCGGCGCACGCTGGCTCGTCGGCGCGGGCGCGACCGCGAAGTTGTCGGCGACGCTTCCGTTCGGGACGCTGATCGTGAACGTCGTCGGGTCGTTCGCGATGGGGCTCGTCGCGCAATGGGCGGCCCAGAGCGGCACGTTCTCGCCCGAAAAGCGCGCTTTCGTCGCGACCGGCCTGCTCGGCGGCTTCACGACGTATTCGAGCTTCAATCAGGAGACGATCGAGTTCGTGAACGCCGGTGCGTGGACCTCCGCGCTCGTCTACGCGGGCGGGACGGCGCTCCTGTGCCTCGCGGCCGGATTCGCGGGCATGGCCGCGGCTCGCGCGATCGCCGCGAGCTGATACGATCCTCGAATGCAACGCGTCCTCGAACTGCTCCGCGACGCGGGGGCGGGACCACAGCACGAAAAGCGGCTCCTGCGCGCGTGGCTGCTCGGCAAGCCCCTTTCGGACGTGACCAAGGCGCGCGACCTGCAGTTGAAGAAGTCGCTGCTCGAGGCGTTGCCCACGATCCAGCGCGAGCTCGACGGCATCGTGCGCGTCGAATCGGAGCACCCGGGCGCCGATGGTTCGCTGCGCTTCCTGCTCGCGCTCCACGACGACAAGTCGGTCGAATGCGTGCTCCTGCTGCGCGACGGCGTGTGCATTTCGTCCCAGGTGGGCTGCGCGGTCGGCTGCGTGTTCTGCGCGACTGGCCGCTCGGGACTGCTGCGCCAGCTCACGAGCCGCGAGATGCTCGCGCAGGTCGTGCTCGCCCGACGTCGCCGCCTCGTCCGTCGCGTCGTGTTCATGGGCATGGGCGAACCGTCACACAACCTCGGGAACGTCCTGGAGGCGATCACGGCGCTCGGTCAACACGGCGACACCGGCCACAAGAGCCTCGTCTTCTCGACCGTGGGCGACCCGCGCGTGTTCGAACGCCTGCTCGCCAATCCGGTCAAGCCGATGCTCGCCATCTCGCTGCACACGACGAAAGCGGATCTGCGGGCGCAACTCGTGCCGCGCGGTCCGCGGTTCGATCCCGCGGAGTTGATCGCCGCCGCCGACGACTACGCGCGCGCCGTCGGACATCCGGTCCAGTACCAGTGGACGCTGATCGAGGGCGTGAACGACGGCGACGACGAGCTCGAGCGGCTGACCGAGCTCATGCGCGGCCGCTACGGCGTGGTCAATTTCATTCCCTACAACGACGTCGAGGACCTGCCGTACAAGCGGCCCTCGATCGATCGGGCCCGCGCGATGTCTCACCACCTGCATCGACACAGGATCCTGTGCAAGCTGCGCCGTTCCGCCGGCCAGGACGTGGACGGAGCGTGCGGCCAACTGCGGGCGCGCACGCTGACCCGGTCGCCGGCTGTCTGATCAGGCTCTCGGCTTGGCCTTGCGCGTGCGCTTCTTGGGCGCCGGCTCTTGCACGGGAGGCGCCTTCGTTCCGGCCGCGCGCCACGTTTTCGGCGGAGCCTCCCCGCGCAGTTCGTAGAGGAATCGCGAGGGCATCGACTCGATGCGCGTGCCGTACTTCGAGCGCGTCTTCGTGCAACTGATCGTCAGGTGCCGCTGCGCGCGGGTGATGCCAACGTACATCAGACGCCGCTCTTCCTCGACCGTGTCCTCGTCGATGCTGCGTGCGTGCGGCAGGATGCCCTCCTCGACCCCGACGAGGAACACGCGCTGGAACTCGAGTCCCTTGGCCGCGTGGAGAGTCATCAGGATCACGGCGTCCCGCTTCGACTCCTTTTCGTCCTTCGCGTCGTCCTCGCTCGTGAGCGTCAGCGCCTCGAGGAAGCTCTCGAGCGAAGGCTTCTTGACGCGCCTCACGTGGTTCTCGGCCATGTCGAGGATCTCCGACACGGACGACCAGCGATCCTCGCGTGTCTTGTCGTCGGGATAGCAGCGATCGACTTCCTGGCGGTAGGCGACGGCTTCGAGCAGCTCGTGCAGCCACGGAACGAGATTGTGCGTAGGGCGACGCTCCCCCAGAGCCTTCAGCTTGTCGCGGAACGAGCGCACGGCGTACACGGCTGCGTCTCCGAGCTCGGGAACGGTCGTCCCGTCGTCGAAAGCCGTGCACACCGACACGCCATTTTGCGTCGCCCACTCCACCGCGCGATCGATGGTCGTCTTGCCGACCCCGCGCGGAGGGCAGTTGATCACGCGCAGGAGCGAGACTTCGTCGTGCGGATTCTGGGCGAGGCGCACGTAGGCGAGCACGTCACGCACTTCCTTGCGGTCGAAAAACGACATGCCGCCCACCAGCGTGTACGGGACGGCGCGGGCGCGGAACTGCTGTTCGAACACTCGTGGCTGTGTTTGCGTGCGAAACAGCACCGCGAAATCCGAGAATCGGGCGCGCTTTTTCTGGACGAACTCGGCCACTTCGCGTGCCACGTGGTCGGCTTCGGCCGTCTCGTCCTCCATCCGCAGCATCAGGACGGGCTCGCCGGATCCCAGCGCGCTCTTCAGCGTCTTCCCGTGGCGTTTGGGGTTGTGTTCGATGACCTTGTTCGCGGCCTCGAGGATCTCGCGGGTCGAGCGGTAGTTCGTTTCGAGGCGAATGACCTTGGCGCCGTGGAAGTCCTTGTCGAAGGAGAGGATCTTCGCGACGTCGGCGCCGCGCCAACCGTAGATCGACTGATCGTCGTCGCCGACGACGCACAGGTTTCTATGTTTGCCGGCGATGGCCTTGATGATGTCGTACTGCGGACCGTTCGTGTCCTGGTACTCGTCGACCATCACGAAGCGAAAGCGGCGTGCGAGCTCGGCGCGAACGGATTCGTGATCACGAAGGAGCTTCACTGAGCGCGACAGGAGGTCGTCGAAATCGACGGAACGCGCTCGCGAAAGGTGCTCCTCGTACTTCTGCCAGGCACGGCCGATGAGCTCGTCGCGGTCGTCAGCGGCCTGCGCGAGATACTCGGCGCTCGACAGGCCCTTGTTCTTCAGGAGCGAGATCCTCGATTGCAGTGCGCCGGGCTGGATCGAGGCTTCGGGGATGCGCAATTCGCGCAGGGCGCCCTTCATCGCGCTCACCTGATCGGAGTGGTCGCAGATCGAGAAGTGCGGTGAAAGACCAGCCAGCGCCGCGTGTGCCCGCAGCAACTTGACGCAGAAACTGTGGAACGTGCCGACCGTGAGCTCGCTCGCGCGGTCAGAGCCGACGATGCCGGCGACGCGCTCGCGCATCTCGCCCGCCGCCTTGTTCGTGAAGGTCATCGCGAGGATCGAATCCGGACGCGCGCCCTTGTGGAGCAGCCAGCCGATGCGAACCGTGATGACCTTGGTCTTGCCCGAACCGGCGCCGGCGAGGACGAGCACGGGACCCTCGGTCGTCGTGACCGCGAGGCGTTGCTCCGCGTTGAGCGCTTCGACGAACTTCTGCATGCGTGGGCGGCGAACCATATGCGAGGTGCCTGCGCTCATCCACGCTGTCTTCGGAGCGCGCTCGTAACACGGCTGGCCGGCTGGACTTCAGGAACCCGGTTCGACCAGCGCGCAGGAGCTCGAGGTGACGGATCGAGACCCTCAGATCAACTGCGTGGTGCTGGAGAGCGGATTCGTCGCGTCCTTTTCGTCGGTGTCGATCGTCGTGAACACCGCCTGACTGCCACTCAGCGTCGCCATGATCGCGCGCACGGAAAGCTTCGAGCTGCGCGCCCGAATGCACTGGGACGCGCGGCGCAGGTCGCGTATCTGACGGGCGGCGATCTCGGCCTCGGCCTGTCCGGGGTACTTGACGTGGTAGTACGCGCAACCCGCGTGCTGGATGAGCCACACTTCGCGCAGATCGTGATGTTCCTCGAATAGATGGAACGCGCGGTGGAGCACACGGGCTTCCTCGAACGAACTGTTCCAGGGATCGAAACCGGCCGGCCCACCGGGTACGGCGTACAGGTCGGCGCGGTCGGAGACTTCGTGATCGACGAATTCGAGGATCGGCGCGTGCCAGCGTCCGTCCGAACAACACACGACGAGCGTCTGAGGACGTTCGGGCGACCAGATCGAGCGCGATCGATAGGAGTCGGGGCTCGTGTTCGACATGGAGAAGATCCTATGATCTCGAGGCATGACCACGCCCCTCCTCCCCACCGTCGAAATCGAACCTCGCACGAAAGCCCGCGCCACCGTGATATTCCTCCACGGACTCGGCGCGGACGGCCACGACTTCGAGACCGTCGTTCCGCATCTCGGACTGCCGCCCGAGCTCGGCGTGCGCTTCGTGTTTCCGCACGCGCCGCGCCGGCCCGTGACGCTCAATCAGGGTTTCGTCATGCCAGCGTGGTTCGACATCGGCCCCGACGACCTGATGCGCGGCGAATCGAGCGACCTGACCGGGATCAAGCGTGCCGAGGACCAGGTGCGCGCGTTGATCGATCGCGAGATCGCGCGCGGTGTCGAATCGCAGAAGATCGTGGTCGGTGGATTCAGTCAGGGTGGCGCGCTCGCCGCGTGGGTCGCGCTTCGTCATCCGAAGCCACTGGCTGGTCTGATCGCGCTGTCGACCTTCCTCGCCAAGAACGCCCCCATCGAATCCGACGCGACGCCCGCGAATCGGTCGATCGCCACGTTCGCTGCTCACGGCACGCGCGACGGTGTCGTCGGCGTCGCCTACGGGCGCAAGCTGATGGAGCGTCTGCGCGCCATCGGTTGCGACGTGGAGTGGCACGAGTACCCGATGGCCCACGAGGTGTGTCTCGAGGAAATCGCGCACTGGGGCGCCTGGCTGCGCGCCCGTTTCGAGTGACTCACGGACGCCGGCCCGGTCTCCGCTGCGGCTCGGCGTTCCACGGATCCTCGGGCCAGGAGTGCTTCGGGTAGCGCCGCTTCAGATCCTTGCGCACCTCGAAGTACGCGTTGTTCCAGAAGCTCTTCAGGTCGTCGGTGACTTGTTGCGGCCGGTAGTTCGGCGCCAAGAGGTGCATGACGACGCGCACTCGGCCGCGCGCGATCAATGGCGTCTCGGCCAGGCCGAAGAGCTCCTGGATGCGCGCCGCCAGGACCGGCGGCCGACCGGCCTCGTACTGGAGCTGGATCCAGGATCCGCTCGGCACCTGGAGACGTTCGGGCGCTTCGCGGTCGAGCGCGGTCTGCTGCGCCCACGTCAGCGTGGAGCGCAGGTGCGCGGGAAGGTCCTTCTTCCCGAGGTCGGCGAACGAGCGGCTGCCGCGGCAGAACTCGAGCAGATGCGCGGTGACGTAGGGGGTGTCGATCACGGGCAGCTCGAGCTCGGGGACCCACTCGCGCAGGCAATTCACGCGCATGAGGAAACCCGCGGTTTCCGCCGCGTTCAGGCCGAGAGCGCGCTCCGGATCGGCGGCCGCGGCGCGAGCGAGTTCGCGCGTCGTGGATTCCTCGTCGGGCGTGGCGCCTTGCACTTCGTCGAGCACGAGATCGCCGTAGAGCGTGCGCTTCGCCGCGAGGACGCGCTGCTTCTCCGTGTCGAACTCGGCCTGCACCTCCGTGCGCACGAGGCGCGGATCGAGCCACTCGCGCTCGACCGCGGATGCCTGTCGCACGAGAGCCTCGGCACGTTCGCCGCGCGAACCCGCGTCCATGTCGACACACACGAACAGTTCGTGGTCGAGAGCGCCCGATTCGTCCCCGAGCCGCACTCCGCGACCGCCCATCATGACGCCGCGCTTCTCGCCCGCGCCGCGGCGTGATGCCAGCCGATCCGCGTATGCGGAGAACAGGGCGCGCATGAGGGCTTCGGATGCCGACGAATCACGCTGGTGTTCGCGGCCGAGGGTGCGCTCGAGTTCCCTGTACAAGGCGTCGGCTGCGCGCGTGACGAAGCGTGCGGCTCCCACGTTCAACGGACCGAACTCCGTCGAGGACGAACCATCACGTTCGAATTTCTCCAGTGCGATCACGCGATCGACGACGTCGGAGTCGGTGACGCGCGCGGTCTTGCGGGGCACGCGCTGGAACGGATCACGCTCCTGCAACATCGCGGCCGCGAGGCATGCACTCGACGCGACCCCACGCGCGTGCCCTTCCACGAGCAGGCGCGCGAGCCGTGGATGGAGCGGCAGACGCGCCATCGAACGGCCCACGTCCGTGATCCCGCGCTCGTCGAGCGCGCCGAGTTTCTTCAGGGCGTCGATCGCCGACGTCAGCGCGGCGGCGGATGGCGCTTCGAACCAGGGAAACGCGGCCAGATCGCGCTCGCCGAAGCAGGCGAGCTGCAGCACGCTGCCGGCGAGATCGACGCGTCGAATCTCGGGCTCCATCGCATCCTCGAGCGAACGCTGCACGCGCTCGGTCCACAGGCGCTCGCACCGGCCCGGTGCCGTCCGACCGGCGCGTCCGGCCCGCTGATCGGCGCTCGAGCGCGAGATGCGCTCCAACTCGAGACGATCGAGACCGACGCCCGGATCGAAGCGCAGCACGCGCGCCAGCCCCGAGTCGACGACGGCGGTGACGCCGTCGATCGTGATCGACGTTTCGGCCACGTTCGTCGCGAGCACGACCTTCCGCCGAGCCCCGCGACGCAAGACCAGGTCCTGCTCCTCGGCGGGCAGATCGCCGTAGAGATCGAACAGAGCCACATCGCGCTTGCGGCAAGACGGTTCGAGTTCCTCGTGCGTGCGGCGAATCTCGCCGACCCCGGGCAGGAACGCGAGGACGTCGCCGCTCGTCGCTTCGAGCGCGCGCCCCACGGCTCCGGCAACGACGAGGTGCAGCGGCCGGTCATCCTCGCCCTTCGCGTGGGTGACTTCGACCGGAAACAGCCGTCCCTCGCTCTCGACGATCGGCGCGTCGCCGAGCCAGCGCGAGAGCGCCGGCGCCGCGACCGTGGCCGACATCGCCAGGATCTTGAGGTCCGGTCGAGCGTCCTTCTGCACCCGCCGCGCCATCGCCAGCGCGAGATCGGTGTCGAGGCTGCGCTCGTGGAACTCGTCGAACACGATCGCGCCGACGTGCGACAGGAACGGGTCGTCCTGCAGCATGCGCACGACGAGTCCTTCGGTCACGACGAGGATGCGCGTCGAGCGCGACGCCTTGCGATCGAAGCGTACGTGGAAACCGACCTCGCCGCCCAGTTCGACGCCGCGTTCATCGGCCATGCGCCGGGCGGCCGCTCTCGCGGCGATGCGGCGCGGCTCGAGCATCAGGACGATTCCGTTCCCCGCGAGACCGGCGTCGAGCAGCGCCGGCGGGACGCGCGTCGTTTTGCCGGCCCCCGTCGGCGCGCGCAAGACCGCGCACGGATGGCTGCGCAGGGCCGCGATCAGGTCCGGCAACACGGCGTCGATCGGCAGGGATGAGAGCGGTTTCGTCACGGGCGAATGCGTGCTTCGAGTCGGGTATGGTATCGCGCCCATGGCGGCTCTCGTGCTCCCCTTCGACGGCAAGCAGCCCGTTCTCGGCGCCGACGTGTTCCTCGCGCCGACGTGCGCGCTCATCGGCGACGTCGTGCTCGGCGATCGCGTCTCGATCTGGTACGGCAGCGTCGTGCGCGGCGACGTGCACTCGATTCGCATCGGCGCCGACACGAACATCCAGGATGCGGTCGTGGTCCACGGCACCCTCGACGAATGGCCCGTGATCGTCGGTGAGCGCGTCTCCGTGGGACACTCGGCGACGCTTCACGGCTGCGTGATCGAGGACGACGTGCTCATCGGCATCGGCGCGCGCATCCTCGACGGAGTGCGCATCGGCGCGGGGTCGCTCGTCGCGGCCGGAGCGCTCGTCCGCGAGGGCATGGTCGTTCCGCCGCGTTCGCTGGTCGTCGGCGTACCGGCGGTGGTCAAACGCGAGCTCGGCGAGCGCGAGAGCGAGTTGATCCGGCGCACGCCCGGTCGTTATCGCGACCTGGCACGCAAGCACGCGGAAGCGATCGAGAAGGTGCATCCACGTTGAAGAAGGCCAGGGTCGCGACGCCGTCGCAAGAGGAGCTGACGGCCGAGTTGGAGCGCGTGGATCGTCGGCGCGTGAGGATTGCATTCCTCTGGATCACCTTGCTCGCGCTGGCCCTGCGCATCGTCCACCTGCTGGAAGCCCGCGACGTGCCGCTCTTCGACATCCTGATCGTCGACGGTCGCCAGTACGACGCCTGGGCGAGACGCATTGCCGCGGGAGACTGGATCGGGACCGAGACCTTCTACCAGGCGCCGCTCTATCCCTATTTCCTCGGGATCTTGAAGCTCGCCCTCGGCGACGGGCTCTGGCCCATCCGCATCGTGCAGGCAGTGCTCGGCGCGACATCGTGCGGACTGCTTTTCCTCGCGGCGCGCCAGTTCGTTTCGCACCGGGTCGGCGTGGTCGCGGGGGTGATGCTGGCGGTCTATCCGCCGGCGATCTTCTTCGACGGCCTGGTGCAGAAGGCGGCGATCGGCGGCTTCATCGTCGTCCTCGTCCTGTGGCTGATCGCGCGCGCGCAGCAAGTGCCGCGGTGGTCGCGTTTCGGGACGCTCGGCGTCGCACTCGGCCTGCTCCTTTTGACGCGAGAGGAGACGATCCTGCTGGTCCCGGCGATCCTCCTGTGGATCCTGGTCCGCTTCCGCGGGAGTCCGTGGGCGCTCCGCGGCCAGTGGATCGCGAGTCTCCTCGGCGGTGCCGCGCTCGTGCTCCTGCCCGTCGGCTGGCGCAACTACGCGGTCGGAGGCGAGTTCCTGATCACGACTTCGCAGGCCGGCACGAACTTCTGGATCGGGAACCGTCCTGGATCGGAAGGCATCTACGCGCCGTTGCGGCCCGGGCGCAGCGACACCTCGGTCGAACGCGTGGACGCCTTCGAGCTCGCGGAGATCGAGATGGGCCGCAAGCTCACGCCGCGCGAAGTGTCGGACTTCTGGTTCGACCAGTCCTTCACATGGATACGCAACGAGCCGGCGGCCTGGCTGAAGCTGCTCGGGCGCAAGGCCCTGCTCCTCGTCAATGCGTTCGAGGTTCCAGACGCAGAGGACCAGTACTTCTACGAGAAGTACGAGACCGTGCTCGCACTGCTGTCGCGGTTCGTCCACCTCGGCACCGTGCTGCCGTTGTGTGCCGCGGGGCTCTGGCTCGCGTGGCCGCGTCGGCGGGATCTCGGTGTCCTCGCGCTGCTGCTCGGAGTCCTGTGCATCGGCGTCGTCATGTTCTACGTGATGGGACGCTATCGCTATCCGATCGTGCCCATCGTGATCGTCTTCGCGTCCGTGGCCCTCGTTCAGGGGATCGCCCTGGCTCGCGTCGGCGCATGGAAGAGCCTCGCTCCTGCATTCGCGGCTCTCGTCAGCTGCGCCGTGATCGCGAACTGGCCGATCTTCTCGCGTGATTCGCAGATCGGGATGTCGCACGTCAATGCAGGCGCGGCGCTGGCGTCGTTCGATCGATTCGACGAGGCAAAGGTGCAGTACGAGGCCGCGCTGAAGCTCGACCCCGATTTGCCCGAAGCGTGGGCGAACCTGGGAGCACTGCACGGACGCCTCGGTCGAATGCCCGAGGCGATCGATTGCTTCGAGCAAGCCGTGCGACTGAGACCTGACGACCCGCGCTTCCACATGCGGCTCGGCACGGCGTACTACATGAACCGCGACGGGACGCGCGCCGTGCGAGAACTGACGCGCTCGACCGAGCTGTTCCCACAGGATCCGGAAGCCTGGAACAACCTGCGCTACATCTTCGTCCAGGCGCGAGACTGGTCGCGGGCGGTCGACGTGGCACGGCGCGGCGTCGCGTCGAACCCGGACGATCTCGGATTGAACCTGGCGCTCGCGTGGCTGCTCGCGGTCACACCCGACGCGCGCCTGGTCGCTCCGGACGAGTCCGCGGCGATCGCGAGACGATGCATCCAGGCGACGGGCGGAGCGAGCGCTGAGGCCGTGAGCACGCTCGCCGCGGCGTTGGCTCGCGCGGGCCGTTTCGACGAGGCTCGCGCGAAGGCACAGGAGGCTCTGGCTATCGCGGAGCGGGCGGGACAGCGCGACCTCGTCGCTGAAATCCGCTCTCGGATCGCCCTCTATTCCGCCGGGACGCCATATATCGAGAGCGCCAAGTGAACACGCTCGATCCGCATGCTCCCAACGCGACGATCGTCGCTCGATTGGATCTCGACGAGAGCGTGGCGATCGTCCACGTGCGTCCTGACGGCGGGGTCGTCGCTCCGTTCGTGCCGGGACAGTTCATCCAACTCGGTCTACCCGTCGACCCGCCCGTGGATCGCTCGAGTATCGCTGGCGTGGCACGCACGAAACTCGTGAAGCGCTCGTATTCGATCGCCAGCGCCCCGCGCGAGAAGGACTCCTACGAACTGTGCGTCGCGTTCGTCGAACACGGCAAGTTGACGCCCAAGCTGCGGCCGCTCGGCGTCGGCGCTCGCCTGTGGCACGACCCCGTGCCGAAGGGCATGTTCACGATGGAGCGCGTGCCCACCGGCCGCGATCTCGTCTTCGTCGCGACGGGCACGGGCATCGCGCCGTTCGTTTCGATGCTGCGGCACTACGGCGGGGATCCGCTCCGGTTCGCCCGTTTCGTGGTCGTCCATGGAGCGCGCGAGCACAACGACCTCGCCTATCGCGAAGAGATCGCCGACACAGCCGCGGCCGATCGTCGCGTGAGCTACGTTCCGATCCTCTCCCGCGAGCCGCGCGGATCGAATTGGAGCGGGCTGCGCGGGCGCGTGCAGACCGTGCTCGAACCCGCGTGTTTCCAGTCACGCGCCGGCTTCGCGCTCGATCCGCGATCCGCGCACGTCTTCCTGTGCGGCAATCCGGCGATGATCGACGACGTGCGCGTCCAATTGGGCGCGCGCGGGTTCACGATCGACACGCCGAAGACGCCCGGGAACGTGCACTTCGAGCGCTACTGGTAGCTCCTCACGGCTTGACCCCGAGCGACATGTGCTCGTGCACGACGCGCCAGACCCCGTCGTGGCGCTGATAGCCGAGGGTGAGGTGTCCGAGCACGTCGAGCTTGTTGCCGTCCGGCATCACGCCCTGGATGTGCGCGATCGACGCCGTGATCGCCGTGTCGTCGCCGATCCACTTCGACACGGCCCGCGATTCGGTCAGCGAGGCGCTCGAGAATCCGTTCATGCCGGGCCCCCACGTGTCCGCATAGGCCTTCCAGCCTTCGATCACCGTCTTGTGTTCCGCCATGCCGTCGAACGACAGGAAGTTTGCGGACGTGTCCACGGCCCGCGACAACTTGTCGAGCGTGAACGCGGCACCGGCGTGCTTCGTCCATGCGTCCAGGAACGCGTGCTTCGCGGCTTCGACACCGGCGGCATCGTCGAGGACCTCGCGACCGTGAGTGGTGCGGCAAGCGGCGGTCGAGAGGGCGAGCACAGAAAGAGCGAGGAGGCGGGCGGACAGCATGGGATCTCCGAATGGGGTGAATTCGAACCGGCACGAATGATAGCGAGCGTCCTCTACCCGCTCTTTCCTCCGCGCCGCTTCTTCAGCGCCTCGCGCAGCAGGAACTCGATGTGCGCGTTCAAGGAACGCAGGTCCTGGCTCGCCCAGGCGCGCAGTTCCTCGAACAGCTCCGGGTGGAGCCGCAGGAGGAACGCCTTGCGCTCCTTGGATTCGCTCGAATCCTGCGTTTCCTCGGGTCTCGCCATCGGACCTCAGGTGTAGAGCGAGCCCGTGTTGACGACGGGAACGGGATTCTGGTGGCCGCACAGGACGACCAGCAGATTGCCCGTCAGCGTGGCCTTGCGCTCGTCGTCGAGGTGGATGATCTTCTTCTTCGAAAGCTCGTCGATGGCGTGCTCGACCATCCCGACGGCGCCTTCGACGATCAGTTTGCGTGCCGCGATGATCGCGCCGGCCTGCTGGCGTTGCAGCATCGCCGCCGCGATTTCGGGCGCGTAGGCGAGATGGCTCAGGCGCGCTTCGAGCACCTGGATGCCGGCGATTTCGAGGCGTTGCTGCAGTTCGTGTTGCAGTTCTTGTGCCACGACGTCAGCACTTCCGCGCAGGTTCGAATTCACGACGTTCGTGTGGTCGTCGTCGTAGGGGTGCTTGCTCGCTACGGCGCGCACCGCCGATTCGGCCTGCACTTCGACGAACTTCTCGAACTCGACGACGTCGAACATCGCCTGTGCGCTGTCGCGCACTTGCCACACCGTGATGGCGCCGATCTCGATCGGGTTGCCGAGCAGGTCGTTCACCTTGAGCGTCTTGCCGTTCAGGTTGTGGACGCGCAGGGAGATCTTCTTCTTCGAGGTGAACGGGTTCGTGTACCAGAAGCCGGACGCGCGGACGGTGCCCCGATAGCGCCCGAACAGGACGAGCATGCGCCCCATGTTCGGCTCGACCACGAAGAAACCGCCCGCCATGAGCACGAAGACGAGCAGGCAGCCGACCGCGACCAGTGCGTAGCCGGGCTCGTGCAGACGGCCGGCCTGGACGAAGCCGCCCACCGCGGCGGCGAGGAGCAGGAGGACGAACGCGAGGACCGGATATCCGGAGATCGGCTCGAAGACGTTTTCCTTGGACACGTTGCGGACTTGCATGGGTTCCTCTGGGCCTTCTGGGCCTGGTCGAAGCTCATATCGATCTGATATCATCTCGATACTACCACCCATTCGAGCCAGTATTCGCACCAGAACGACGAAGGTGACGCTAACCCAGGTTACACAAAGACTTGTGACCATCTCCAGGCTCGCCCTCCGGCCTCCGGGACCCTAGACTTCCAGCGTGAGCGCTCCCCCCACCCCCACAGGCCACACGCTCCCTTGCGATGTGGCCGGATTCCGCCTGCGCCGTGAACTCGGTCGCGGCGGGATGGGCATCGTGTACGAGGCCGAGGAGATCGCGTCGGGGCGGCGCGTCGCGCTGAAGATCCTGCTCGCCGACCTCGCGGTGTCGGAGCAGGCCTACGAACGCTTCCAGCGCGAAGCTCGCCTCGCCGCAGCGATCAGTCACGAGCACTGCGTGTTCGTGTACGGCGCGCACCAGGTGGATGGTTCACCCGCGATCGCGATGGAGATCGTCGACGGCGAAACGCTCGAGCACAAGGTCGCGCGCAAGGAGCCGATCCCGATCGAGACGGCCGTGCGCTGGACGATCGATCTCATCGACGGGCTCGAGGCCGCGCACAAGGCCGGCATCCTGCACCGCGACGTCAAGCCGTCGAACTGCTTCGTGACGACCGAAGGCCGCGTGAAGGTCGGCGACTTCGGCCTGTCGCGAACGCTCGAGCTCGACGTCAACCTCACGCAGACGGGCCAGTTCCTGGGATCACCGCTGTACGCGAGCCCGGAGCAAGTGCGTGGACGGACCCTCGACGAGCGCAGCGACCTGTACTCGTGCGCGGCCACGCTGTACGCCATCCTCACCGGGCGCGCGCCGTATTCCGGTTCGAACGTCGGTGAAGTGCTGGCGCGAATCCTGTCGGAATCCCCGGACGCGCCGAGCTCGATCCGGCCCGAGATCCCGCAGGCGCTCGACCGCGTCGTCCTGCGGGCCATGGAACGCGATCCGGCCAAGCGATTCCGGGATCTGGCCGAGTTCCGCGAGGCGCTCGCCCCCTTCGTGAAGAAGGAGTCGGACATCGCGCCGCGCTGGCGCCGCATCGTCGCCTACCTCGCGGACGCGACCCTGGTATCCCTGCTGGGCACGGGCGTGCTCGCTCTGCAGCAGGTCCTCGGGGTGAAGCTGTTGCAGCTTTCGAGCGACCCTGCGAGCACCGAGGCACTTCCGAGCGAATTCGCGATCCACGGCATGAGCTTCCTCTACTTCTGGATCGGAGAAGGAGCGCTCGGCACGACGGTCGGGAAGTGGATCCTCGGTCTGCGGGTCGTCTCGGCATCGTCACGCGAGAAGACGCTCTCCGGGGCGGCCCTGCGCAGCGGGCTGTTCTTGGCACCCGGCCTCCTGATTCGGCTCCTGTCGTTCGCGTTCGCGACGATGCCCATCGTACTGGCCCTGTTCGTGTCGCTCGGTCCGTTCGTCGGGCTGCTGCTCCTGTTCAGCACGGCGCGACGAGCGAACGCCTGGCGCGGCATCCACGAATTGTGGAGCGGCACCATGGTGTCGCCGGTGCCGTTGCCCTTCCGGCGCACCCAATTGCCGTCATCGCCGCCCGAGGTCGACGTACGGCGTTCCGCGGAACTTCCCGACCGCATCGGCGACTATGTCATCGACGGACTCGTGGGTGACGCAGGCGGCGACCGCGTCATCAAGGCCACGGACACGACACTCGGACGCAGTGTCTGGATTCGAGTGCCCCCGAAATCGGGCGAGCTGGCGAACGAAGCACGTCGTTCGCTGGCGCGGCCTGCGCGCCTGCGATGGCTCGGCACGGTGCAGACGACCGACGGCAAAGGCGACGTCTTCGAGTCACCGGGCGGATCGAGCCTGGCGGTCTTCGCCGCGCGTCATCCGGTCCTCGAGTGGTGGCGCGCTCATCATCTGCTGACCGCGCTCACGCGCGAGCTGCAGGCCGATCCCAATCGACCGCGCGGCCTTGCGCTCGAGCAGGTCTGGATCGATCGCAACTGGAACCTGCGCGTGCTCGACGAGCCGATCGGCGCGGGGCCATGTCCGCGAGGCTCGGACACGGTGCTCGTGCGTGAGACGGCACGTGCACTTTTCCAGGGCGCGGGCCCGCATGCCCTGGAGCTCCCGCGGGATCTTCCAGGTAGCGCCGAAGCGGTAGTGAGGCGACTGCTCGGCCAGGGCGAGGCCTACGCGGATCTGGAGGCGATCGCGAAGGACCTGCGCAGGCTCGAAGAGGTTCCGGTGCGCCTGCAGCGTCGCACTCGCGCTTCCCAGCTCGCGATCAGCGCGCTCGCGCCCGCGGTGCTCCTGCTCTTCACGGTGGCCATGACCGTGTTCATCGCTCCGATCCTGGACCTGAGCGCCAACCTGGAGTCCCTCAAGCTGGACCGCAAGGCTCGCGACGAGAAGAGCATCGTCGGCATCCTCACGCCCGAAGAGCGCGAGGCGCACGAGATCATGTTGGCGAGTTCGCTCGACAGTCCTGTCGCCAAGCCCCTGTTGCGGCAGTTGCCCGAGCAGCAGCTGAAGCTGGTCGACGACATCCGCTCTCGTCACGTCAACATGACCGAGACCGAGATCGCGGCGGCGCGCCGGCTCGTCGCGGAGGATCCGGATGACCCGGACGGAATCAGCCCCGACATGCTGATGCATCGCCCCTTCGAGTTCGGGCTGCTGATGACGGCCGGCTACACGGGCACGGTCGGTTTCTTCGCTACGATCTTGGCGTTCGTGCTGCGCGGCAGCCTGTCGCTGTCGATCTTCGGCTTGCGAGTGCGGGGCAAGCGCGGCCGATTCGCGCCGCGATGGCTGTGTTTCGTGCGCTCCCTCCTCGCCTGGGGCCCCGTATTCGGAGCAGCCGTGTGGGCGAGCTGGCTCGCGATGCACCACCACGGCACCATCGCCGCGGTCATCGCCGCGGTCGCAGGCGCGACCTGGCTCGCTCTCGTCGTCCGTGCGATGTCGCTTCCCGAACAATCGATCGTCGATCGACTGCTCGGGACACGCCTCGTGCCGCGCTGAGGCCGATGATCCCGCACACAATCCGGCTGATTCAGCCGCGAACGCGGGTCAACCAGCCGTGCACGTCCGGTGCCTGACCGCGCGCCAGCTCGAAGAATCGCTCCTGGATCCGCTTCGTGATCGGGCCGCACGCGCCACTGCCGACCGGCAGGCCGTCGATGCTCGAGATCGGCGTGACCTCGGCGACGGTGCCCGTGAAGAACGCCTCGTCGGCGATGTACAGCATTTCGCGCGGCATGCGCTGCTCGACCGTTTCGAGGCCGAGTTCGCGCGCGATCTCGAGCACGCAGGCGCGCGTCACACCGGCGAGGATCGACGAGCCCACGGGCGGCGTCCAGACCTTGCCGCGGCTGACCAGGAACAGATTCTGGCCGCTGCCCTCGCTCAAGTAGCCGTCGATGTCGAGCACGATGCCTTCCGCATAGCCATGGCGTTTCGCTTCCAGGACCACGAGAGCGGAGTTGACGTAGTTGCCCGCGACCTTCGCCATCGCCGGCAGCGTGTCGGGTGCCATGCGACGCCACGAAGAGACGCCGACGGCGATGCCCTTTTCGTACAGCTCGCGCTCGTTCGTCTTGATCCACGGAAACGTGGCGATCGCGACCTCGACGGGATTCTCCTCGGGCCACACGCCGAGCGCGCCGTACCCGCGGTAGACGAGCGGCCGGATGTAGCACGCATCGTGCTGGTTCTCGCGGACGGTCTCGAGGATGGCCGAGCGCACGCGCTCGTGCGTGTACGGCATCGGCAGGTGGACGATCTTGCACGAGTGGAACAGCCGCTCGACGTGCGCGTCGAGCCCGAGGATCGCCGGCCCCTTCGGAGTCGCGTACGCACGGATCCCTTCGAACACGCTCGACGCGTAGTGCAGCGCATGCGTGAGGACGTGGACCTGCGCCTCGTCCCAGGGGACCAGGCTGCCGTTGAACCAGATGTATCGAGCCGGGTTCAGCTTCATGTGGCGCAGAGTCTACGACGCGGAGCGCCGGAGTTCGCGCTACCATGCAGCTCTCTCATGACGAACATCAGCAGCGCCCCTCACGGCATCAATCTGGTCATCGAAACCAAGTCAGGCCGCGTCGTGATCGGCCGATTCGACAGCACGAACGGCTTCCAGGTCTTCATGCACGACGTCGACCTCTACGATCCGCCCTCCGGCGCGGATCCGGAATCCTACATCCGCGAGACCGCGACGTACGGCGTCGACGTCAAGCAGAAGGACTTCGCGTTCGACGCGAGCCAGGTCGCGCGCTGGCGCAAGCTGGGGGAGATTCAGAAGCTCGCGTGAGCCTGCCTCGCGAAAGCGAGCACGTGGCCGTCGGGATCGAGAGAGTACGCGACGACGTCGCCCCAATCGCGCGCCGCGGGAGGACTCAGCTCGCGCGCGCCGGACGCGAGCGCCCGGCGATGAGACGCGTCCGGATCGTCGACGAACAGGTAGAGCTCCGCGCGCGGAATGCCGTTCGCGCCGGCTGGATCGGGCAGCCGTTTTCCGAGCAGGCGTTGGATGCCGGACTCGGGCATGAGTCCGAGGCGCACACCGGGCCCGAGCTCGAACTCGGTCATCCCGGGAGCGTCGAGCACCGGTGAGCGCTCGAGGACGAACGAATAGAAGCGCGCGCTCGTGGCCTGGTCCTTCACGTACAGAATGAACTCCGCGAGCGGTTTCACGAGATGGTTCTACCGCAACGGAGGCAGACGACGAATCGAGTGCAGGTCCTCGCGCCGTGGCGCACCCGTGATCGGGACCACGATACGCTCGAGCACGCGCCAGAACCCGATCTGGTCGAGGATGGGATTCACGAACGGCGTCACCACGCAGTAGTGCGTGTTCTTGCGGCCGGCGTGGTGACGCGCGTGATGTCGCGGCCGCTGCAACAGGCCCGTTGCCCACAGCCCGCGCACGTACCAAGGTGCGCGCCCCGGCACGTGGTTCCACTTGTGGATCTGGTTCGCGTTGGCGCCGGCGATGGCGAAGAGCACGACGGCTGCGCCGAGGTGTCCGGTCGTGGCCGCGACGACGACCACGATCACGCCCACGAGCGCGAGGTCCCAATTGCTCGCCAACCAGCCCTTCGATACGAACGCGCCCGCGTCCCTGTGGTGGAGCACGTTCGGCGTCACGATCCAGGGTCCGACGATCGGCGTCGATTCCGTCCCGAACGTGTCCTCGGCCCAATGCACGAACCCGGACACGAAATCGACGAGAACGAGGGCGAGGACGACCTGGAACAGCGTGATCACGGCTTGTCCTTCCTCGCGCGCGAAGCACGACGTGGGCTCTTTCGAGGCGCCTTCTCGCTGCCTCGCTCACGGCCTTCGGCGAGCAGGCCGCCCGCCTTCCAGAGCAGCTCGCGCCGCTGCTCGACACCGATCAACGAGAGTTCGCGCCCGACGTTGGCCACCGTTCCGAGGCCCACGATCGCCCACGCCACGAGATCCGCGTCGAGGCGATCGTCCTCGTCCCCGGCCCGGTGTTCGACCACCTTGCGGCGAATCCACTCGTGAAAGCGCGCGTACAGGTCGCGCAGGGCGCGCCTTATCCGCGGATCGTCGGACTCGCTCAAACCCGCGAAGACGATGCGGTGCAGACCGTGCTCGCCCTGGTGGTGCGCCTCGTACTCGAGCAGGCGCATGAAGGCACTCTTCGAGTCGGATTTGTCCGCCAGGACCCGCTCCCACGTGCGTTCCGACGACAGGTAGACCCATTCGATCGCGGCCAGGAACATGGCCTGCTTGTCGGGCCAGATGCGGTACAGGACGTTTTCGCCGACGCCGCAGCGCTCCGCGATCTCCGCGCTCGTCAGCCTGCGATAGCCGTGTTCGGCGAACGCGGCGGCGAGGATCGACAGGAACTCGCCGCGCTTCTGCTCCAGGGTACTGGGTCTGCCCATGGGCACATTGTGTAAGCGATTACTTCCACAACAGCAATGGGCAATTTGGCACCCGGCTGGATTTCCATCGTCGACCGGGCCAGGGGTGCCGCGCAACGCCAGCACGCCAGGCGGACGCTACTTCTCGGGCCAGTCCTTGGCCTTGTTCTCGGCGAACCAGGCCTTGAACGCGGCGATGTCCGGCTGCTTCTGCACGGCGAGCGCGTTCAAGGTCGCGATCGTCGCCGCGCGGCCGGCGTCGGCGAGCTTGGGCTTCTCCTCGGCGACCACGGACTTGTCCGTGTCCACGCGTTTCTGCAACGTCTCGAACGACGCGAGCAGCACACCTGCGATGCGCTTGCGCTTCGCCTGCGTCTCGAGTTGGAACTGAGAGAACGCGCCGGCGAGCGCGACGTACAAACGCGGGTTCGGATCGTCGAGCAGTTTCACGCTCGCCTCGAGCGCTTCGGCTGTGCCCGTGCCCAGCTTGACGAGTCCGGCTGCGAGCGGCGTGACGCGCGCGATCTCCTTGCTCACGCGCGGATCGGTCAGGAGCTCCGTGATCGGCTTCAACGCCTCGGTCCCCATCTGCGACATGCGCTCGGCCGCGGCGGCCGGCAGGTTGCGCGGCTTCGCCTTGTCCTTTGGGGTCTCGAAATTCTTGACGGCCGCGACCATCGACTTCAACACGCGGCCGCGATCGCGAACCGCGCTCTCCTTGAACATCGTGATCATGCCGTCGAGCATCGCAACGGCTTCGGTGTCCTTGTCCGCGTCCTTGATCAGCTTCTCGAACGACTCGACGCGACGGCGCACGTCTGCTCGATCGTCGGGAGTCTCCGTCGACTGAGGGGTGTAGCCGGGATACTGGACGAACGCCGAGAGCGCGAACAGAAGGGCCAGGACGGTGTGCATGCGTTGGGTTCCTGCGGGGACCTCGGTATCGTAGCGCAGCGGGAAAACCGCGCGAACTCTCGAATTCGATGGGGCGAGAGTCGACGATCCCGGCCAACAACATGGAACGCCCCCGCTTCGCCAGCGCGCTCTCGACGCACGTCGATTCCGACACGGCGTTCCGTGACGTCGTGCGCGAACTGCGCGAGGCGCTCGGCGGAGCGCGACCCGACCTGGTCGTGTGCTTCGTCTCGCACCACCATGGACCGGCGATCGAAACGCTCGGTCCCCTCCTCGCCGAAGCGTTGGACGCAAGGGCGTTGATCGGTTGCACGGGCGAAGGCGTGGTCGGCAGCGCGCACGAAGTCGAACACGGAGCCGGGTTGTCGGTGTGGGCCGGCGTGCTGCCCGGCACCGCGGTCAGGCCGTTCGAGGTGCAAGCGGAGGCGATCTCCGACGACACCTTGCGGTTCACGTCGATGCCCGAGGTCGGCGATCGCGCGCGAGCGAGCATGCTCATGCTGGTCGACCCGTTCAGCTTTCCCGCTCACGCATACCTCGAGGCGCTGAATGCCGAGCTCGGCGGCGTGCCCGCGATCGGCGGCATGGCGAGCGGCGGGCAGGGTCCGGGACAGAACTTCCTCTTCACGCACTCAGGCCTCGTGGACGGCGGCGCGATCGGCGTGGTCGTCGAGGGCGACGTCGAAGTGCGCGCGATCGTGAGCCAGGGCTGTCGCCCGGTCGGCAAGCCGTTCGTCATCACGGCATGCAAGGACAACCTCGTGCTGAAGTTGTCCGGCAAGCCGGCGCTCCAAGTGCTGATGGAAACGGTGCAGACGCTCGAGAGCGCGGATCAGAAGCTGATCCAGCGTGGTCCATTCCTCGGCCTGGCGCTCGACGCGCAAAAGAGCACGTTCGATCGCCACGACTTCCTCGCGCGCGGCATCGTGGGCTTCGAGAAGGACTCGAACGCGGTCGCGGTCGCCGACGACAGCATCCGCAGCGGCATGAGCGTGCAGTTCCTGGTGCGCGACGCCGCCACGGCCGGTCCGGACCTGACCCATCTCGTGCGCGACCGGGCTGCCCCCGTCAGCGACCCGACCTTGGCCGGCGCCCTGCTGTTCTGCTGCAACGGTCGCGGGACGCGCATGTTCAAGCGGCCGGACCACGACATCAGCTGCCTGCAGTCGGGCCTGGAACGCGAGATACCGGCCGCCGGGTTCTTCGCCATGGGCGAAATCGGCCCCGTCGGACGCCGTAATTTCCTGCACGGATTCACGGCGAGCATCGCGCTCTTCCAGGAACGGGCTCCGGCCCAAAAACCCTAGAATCTTCCTCGACGGCCCGCGTAGTCGCGCGCAATCGTCAACGGAGAGACCCCATGCAAGCTTCCTCGCGCTTCGTCCTCGTCCTCGCGGCTGTCGTTTTCGCCGGCCTCCTCGGCTTCGCGGCCTGCGTCGGCACCGTCCTGCACTACTCGACCAACGACGCAAGGGAGATGGCCGAGCGCTCCGAGGTGCGCGAGTTGCACCTCTCGAGCGGCGCCCTGGTGAAGGTCGGCACCCCCTTCGGCAAGATCAGCGTGCGCACGACCGAGTCTGGCGGCGGGTCGATGCACGCGGTGATCCGCGCCTACGGCGCAACGGTGGAAGAGGCTCGTGAACGCCTCGAGCGCGCGCGCATCGCGGTCGACGAATCGAGCGGAGGGGTTTCCCTCGCCTTGGACTTCAAGCGCGGCGAAACGAGCAGGCTGGGCGAGCAGAGTCCGAGCGTTGATTTCGAGGTGCTCGTCCCGGCCGGCGTGAAGCTCGAGCTCGCGTCGGACTCCGGCACCGTGACGGCCGAAGGTGGACCGTTCGCGGAATCGCATCTGAAGTCGAGCTACGGCAGTGTGAGGCTCGAGAACGTGCACGGTGACGCAAGCGTCGATTCGAGCTCCGGAGCCGTGTCGATCGCCCATCAGAGCGGCGGTCGAGCGACGGCGAAGACGAGCTACGGCAAGGTCGACCTGTCCGACATCGACGCGACGCTGCTGCGCGCCGAAACGAGCTCGGGTTCGGTGACGGCCGCGCGGATCAAGGCTCCGACCATGGAGCTCGAAAGCAACTACGGGAGCATCCACGTCGATTCCGCGGCCGGAAAGCTCTCGGTCCGCACCTCGAGCGGCTCGGTCAAGGTCTCGAACGCAGAGGGGGGCGTCGACGCGAAGTCGAACTACGGCTCGGTGACGGTCGACGGCGTGCTCAGCAGCGTGAGCGCGCACTCGAGCTCGGGCGCTGTCAGGGTGCTCGCGCGCGAGGGCAGCACGATCGAAACGAATTGGAACATCGGTTCGAACTACGGTCGCGTAGCGCTCGAGGCGCCGCAGGGCGTGCGTTTCGACCTCGACGCGAAGACCTCGTACGGCAGCGTCGACATCGGGTATGCGATCGAACTGCCGCCCGGTTCCTCGACCAAGAAGGGCTCGGCGATCCGCGGCAAGGTCAACGGCGGTGGTCCACTCGTCACCATCGAGAGCAGCAGCGGCAGCGTGAGCGTGGCGCCGATCGGTCGCTGATCTCGGCACGAGGCGGTAGAGTGCGCCGCCCATGGAATACGCAGCTCTCGCCGCAGGAATCGTCGCGCTGATCGTCGCCTTGGCCGCGCGCTCGAAGGCGAACGGGCTGTCGCAATCGGTCGAGGACGCGGCCAATGACGCGCGGCGCCGCATCGAGAACGCGAACGTCGAGCGCGAGCGCGAGCTGGAAGTCCTGCGCAAGACGCTGGCGAAGGTGGCCCGCGGCGAGAAGGTCGGCGAGGACATGATCCTCGAGGGGCGCACCTGGCGCGACGTGAGCACCCAGGAGGGCGTCGCGCTCGTGGCCGGCGGAAACGTGCAGGTCGTCGACGTGCGCACTCGTCGAGAGATGGCTGCCGGCATCATCCCCGGCGCGCTCCTGATCCCGGTCGACGAACTCGAAGCGCGCGCCAGGGAGATTCCGCGCGACGGCAGGATCACGCTCGTCTACTGCGCCTCGGGCGCCCGCTCCGCCGCGGCGTGCGAGTACTTGAGCCGCGAGGGCTTTGAGGACGTCGTCAACCTCCAGAGCGGATTCCTGGCGTGGAACGGCCCGAAGACGCTGCCGCAATAGTCACTCGAACAAGGCGCGCAGTTCCTTCGCCTTCTTCTTGCCCGCGTCCGTGGCGAGCAACGCCCTCGCGAACGCGTCGAGGCCGTAGTAGCGCACGCGGTTCACACGCAAGCACTTGTCTTCGGTGTCGAGCGCGTTGATCGCGAGCCCCATCGCCCGCGGGCCGACCAGGTCGTGCGCGGCGACGAACAAAGCGAGCGTGGAGTTCTTGTCTCCGCGTCCGGCCTTGACCTTCTCGTCCGCGAGGCGGGTCCGCTCCTTGGAGAGCGAATACCACTGACCGTCGCGCAACCCCTTCGTCGCGGGCAGGTCCTGCGCGGTCACGTGGTCGAGGACCACGAGACTGGTGAAATGCGCCCACGTGTGATGATCCTCTTCGTTGCGCGCATCGCCCCACATCGCGATCACGTGTCCGAGTTCGTGACACAGCCCGTAGAGGAGCATCTTCCCTTCCTTCGTCGGCGACGAGAAGGCCTTCGAATCCTCGACCGGAAAATCGATCTCCGAATGCCAGGGAAACTGCGGCGCGAAGTGCGGCGGAGCCTCGATCTTCGGGACGAGGTGCACGCGCAGGCGCAGCTTCTTCCCCGGCACCTTGCTCCACTCCTGGAATCCGAACACCTGGTCGTAGCCCGACAGTACCGCGTCGAATGCGTCGGCGACCTTCGCGAGCCCCTCCTTCTCGATGCCGTCCAGTCCGCGCGCGAGGAAGCGCGGACGATCGAGCGCGATTCCGAGCCTCGCCGCCGACTGCGGGGCGATCCCTGTCAGGCACTCGCGGACCCGCTCGAAGTCCGCCATGCGATCGATGTCGAGCGCGGCCTCGCCGCAGCGAGCGAGCGCCTCGGCGACGCTGTTGCCCTTGATCGACAGCAACTCGTCGAGGGCCTGCACCGCGGCCTTGGGCAGCTTTTGCCCCAGCGCGGCCTCGCCGCCGGTGACAGGACGTCGCGCATTGGCCTCGTTCAGTTCCCTGACCGCATCGACGTACGTGTCCGCGAGCCTGGAGGGGGCTTCGCCTCCACCGTTCGGGCTCGACCAGGCGAGGACGAAGAACAACATTCCAGGGATGGACGAAGCGAACAGGCGAATCGACACTAGGAACTCCTCGAAGCGCGGGCGAACGCAGGGTTGCGAGCGAGATCGCCGCTGATTCGAGACGAATGGGTGTCATGTCGCAAGTTCCGGACTGTTGTCGCTCGCCCTGGCGCTGGATCGCTGCCGGGGGCCTCGTCGTCGTTCTCGGGATGCTCGCGTGGTTGCAGCGGGACACGCTCGACGCTGCCGCGCTGCAACGCGAAGGCCTGACCCTTCTCGAGAAGGGCCGCACCGCCGAGGCGATCGGCGCGTTCGAACGCGCTCTCACGGCGGGCGAGGACGCCTCGACGCGACTCCTGCTCGCGGGCGCCTTGAAATCGATCGGTCGTTTCGACGACGCCTCGCGCGAGTACAAGCGCGCCCTTACGCTCGATCCGAAGAACGCGGTCGCGTGGTTCAACTTCGGCAATCTGCTGCGCACGCAGTTCAAGGACGACCGCGGCGCGCTCGACGCGTACCGGCGTGCGTCCGAATGCGATCCGAGCATGGGCGAGGCGCAATTCAGCCTGGGTGCGATGCTGATGGAGACCGGCGACTACGAGACCGCGATCGTGACGCTTCAATCCGCGCTCCAGGTCGCGAAACCGGACGCCAACTGGAGAGCCGATGCCGACACCGCGCTCGGCATGGCCCGCATCCGCGCCCTCGAAGCCGCGGGCAAGCTCCAGCCACCGCGGCAATGACGATTGTCGGAGACGAGCGGCGGGTGTTCAGCGCGTGCGTTCGATCGCCTCGATGACCGACTCGGCGATGATCGAATGAGCGTGAGCGTTGGGGTGCGCGTCGATGAGCACGGGCGGGTCCCCCGCCATGAACAGATAGGCGCGGTTGTAGTTCTCTCGCGACAGCACCGGCAGTCGCTCGCGCATCAGGTTCGTGCCGTAGGCGATCGGTGCGCCCAGGTTCGCGATCGGAGCGGGCACGGTCCATGGCTCCGACCCGTTCTCGATGGCGACGATGATCAGCTTGGCGCCGTGCTCCGCGCACGACTTCGCGATTTCGGGGTAGACGAAGGACTCGATCTCGGCGGGAGACGCGCACGCGGGCACGCCGCCGAATCGATGACGCAACCGAACCCAGGCGGTGTTCACGTCGTCGTGCGCGAGCAGCGGCACGCCGACCCGCAGCGTGAAGCCGAGGAAGTCGACGAACCCGCGCTCGCTCGATCGGTACTCGCCGGTCGGAACGTCGAATGCTTGCGTCTCGAAGAGCGGCGGCTGCAGCCGGACGCCGGCGGGCGTCGTGACGAAGAACGGCACCGGGATCGTTCCCGTGAACGTCGGTGCGTACTCCGTGCGCGCGCGCTCGAGCAGCCACGGCGAATACTGCAGCAACACGTAATCCGGCCGGTACTTTGGAATCAGCCTGCGCGCGAGGAGCAGTTCCTGAGCCGCGCTGCCGCTGCAGATTCCGGCGTTGAGGCACGTTCCGCCGAAGTGGCGCGCGACCCTCCACGAAAAGGTCTCTTCCGCAAGCACGCACGATCCGAACGTGGACGAGCAGCCCAGCGCCAGGAACAGCGGTCGGGCGAGCGGCGCCTCGTCCAAAGCCCCGCAGGGAGAGCGGAACCCGCGGGAGTCCACGTGGCTTGGGACGTCGGGGAGGATCGGGAAGGTCTCGGCGGCAGTGGCACCAGGAATCGGAGCGAGTCCCAGCTCTGCGTCGCTCTTGTAAAGGCGGCCTCGCCAGCCGCGCGAACCCTCCTTCGAAGCGGCGTAGAGAGTGCGTGAACGCCACACGATCGTGCCCATCCAGGCGATGAGCGAGCAGGCGACGAACGTCCCGACGCTGATCGCGAGTTTCTTCTTCCAACGCGTCATCGTGGTCGCCCCGCGCTCCGCGACACTCGGCATGCACGAGACGTGCGCGGCAAGGAGAGAGATACGGCGACGATCATGGACAACGGGACTCGCCGTTCAGGCTAGCCGCGATGCCGCACGGGCGCCATCGAGGTCGCCGCGAGTCGACGGGCGCGAGGCCGAGTGACTCGTACGAAGAGGGCCGAGGTCGCGATCCGCGCAGCATCGCGCCGTGCAGTCTCAGCATTCCGAGCGAGGTCCGTCCGGCGGCGGATCGAACAGGTCCGGCGTGCCGCCGTCTCGAGAATTCGCAGCCGCCTCCGACCTCCGCCTGGCGTTCGCTTGCTGCTTGCGTTGCTCGTCCAGCCGCTTCAGGCGCGTGTAGTCCAGGTAGCTGAGGTTGGCCTGGATGTTGTCGGTGTTCGAATGGACGTAGGCGAGGAAGAACTCCGTGACCGTGGCCTTCCGAACGGCCAGTTCCTCGGCGAGGCGCAGCACGAGCGCCGGCTGGTGCTTGTTCTCGTTCTCGAAAGCCGTCCACCACTTGCGCGCCGAGCCCGTGGTCTTCTCCCAGTCGAGCGACGCTTGCTTCACGTTCTCGAGCAGCTCCCGGAGCCGATCCTCCGACAGGCCGCTTGGATCGGTGAAGCCCGCGCTCACGGCCTTGTCCGGCACTCGCCCCGACCCGGTCGATTTCGAGCGTGGGGCATACGCCAGTGCCTTCCTCCTCAGCTTCCGCGAAGCGGGCCGCGCTGACGCGATCGTGCGCAGCGCGAAGGCCACCTCGGGAAGCTGATAGCTCGGCGTGAGCCACGCCTGGAAGGGCGGAGTGTCGGCGAGGAAGAACGTCGCCGGCGCACCCAGCGCGAAATGCGTGGGCGGTTGGCTGATCTCGCCCGGCAGGAACAGCGGCCGCCCGATCGAACTCGTCGTCCAGGAGCGTCGCATGGTCGGGCTCGGGGCCTCCCAGTCCTCCGTGAAGAGACTCGTTTCCACGCGGTTTTCGACGGTCGTGATGCCCGAGAGCGCGGAGGCGTAGCACGCGTCCTGCAACTCCAGGGCCGGGAAGAAGACGCGCGTGTTGAACGCGGCGAGCACGGATTCCGTCGCGTCCCCGTAGACGTGCTTGATCTGACCGATCGACTGCACCGCGGCGACGAAGGAGATGCGCCTGGAGCGCATCGTGTTCAACCGCACGGGCAGGTCGGGGATGCGGCCGATGGCCGAGGCGAACTCGTCGGCGATGATGGAGACGGGTCGTTGCAAGCGCCCGTCCGGCCGAGCGTCCGCGGCGTCGATCAGCGCCGCGAGCAGCCGACTGAAGAGCAGGTTGTAGACCGGCCTCAGCTTCTCGATCTGGGCTTCGTCGATCTCGACGATCAACACCGTGGGCTGCTTCGTCAGAGTGGAGAGGTCGAGCTCGTCGGCGGACGTGGTCGCGCACAGGTTCATGTCGAGGAAGGTCGCCATGCGGCCGGACATGTCCGCGAGGCACGTCTCCGCGTTGTGGCTGTTCGAGCGCAGGAACGAGCGGAAGAACTCGATCTGCGGGATGTCCTTGTTGCGTTCCGACCAGGCCAGGAAGGCGTCGCGCGACAAGTCCAGGATCTCGTGCACCCGGCCCAGGCACGGTTGCTCGTCCGGATCGCGCGCGATCGCGAGCAGGATGCCCGTCATGGCGCGCACGGCGTTGTTGATCCAGAAGCTGGAATCCTGGCTCGCGCTGTTGCGGTCCGCGGCCGTGCACAGGGTGAAGGCGATGTCGTAGGCCTCGGTCCGCGTCAGATCACGCCGCACCGGGTTCCAGCCGACGCTGCGCCGCGGATCCGTGAGGTTCAAGACGACCGGCTTCTTGCGGCGGTGCCGGCGAGTCCAATGCGCGATCAGCGGATGATGATTCCCCTTGGTTTCGAAGCTCACCACCGTGCGCTCCTCGTCCTCGATGTCCGCGAGCAGGAGCGGGAGGATGCCGCGCGTCGTCTTGCCGCCACCGGGCTTCGCGACGAAGAGCATGTGGCGGTTGCGGAGTTCCTCGGACAGGCACAGCGTGCACCCGAACTCGGCGCCGAGAGTCCCTCTCCCGCAGGGCAGCTCGAGGATCAAGCCCACGCCGCCGAGGCGCGTGACGTGTTGCTCGTTCGGGTGAGGGGTGAGGAGGGACTCGAGGTCTTTCCTGTTGGCGATGCGCGCCGAGCCGAACATGGCTCCGGCGGCGCGGCTGGGACGTACGGGCAGCGCTTGTTCGGAAAGAAGGAACTCGCTGTCCCTCGGAAAGGCGTCGGGAATGAAGTCCTGCATGGTGATCGCTGTGCTCGATTCGGGGTCGATGACGGGTGTCGGCAATGCCACGCGGCATGGCCCCGACCTGGATACGGAGGCGCGGACGAACGACGTGCCGCTGCGTGCCGGTAGCGGACAAGTGCCGAGAGCTGCGCCAAAGAGCGGCGCCGCGCACGACGGATCCGTTCTTCGCGAACGCTTCCGACGAGAACGACCAGCCCTCGATGGTCGTGACGTCGCGCATGCTAGAGCCGACGCGCGCACGCGCCAGCAGGCCGAGCGAATGCGCAACGCAAGCTCGCACGGCGTTGAGCTTTGCGCGGAGCAACTTCGTCAGAATTTTCGCGGCGCTGCTGCGCGAGGACGAGGTCGTGATCGCGTGTCGAAGAAACGCTCACCCCTCGTGACTCGTCTCGCGCGTGCAAGATCACGGCGCTCGAAGGGCGCCGTGCGCGCACAGACTGCACTGCACCACGCGCCGGCGACTGCACCCGCCACGGCGATCCTCGACCAGCGCAGGTCCACCCGGCGCAAGCGCTTACGTCGATTCCAGGTCGGCCTTGGACCTCACCTGCGCCGCGTCTGCGCGCTCTCCAGAACCCGTACGCGCATGTCGACGGCCACGACGGATTTCTGGAAACACAGGAGCGGGTTGATCTCGAGCTCGGCGATCTCGGGATGGTCGAGCGCGAGTTGGGACAGGCGCTGGATCGTCTCCACGAGTGCGTCGATGTCGATCGCATGCTGGCCGCGGATCCCGGCCAGCACGGGCCAAGAGCGGATCTCGCGCACCAGTTCGTGCGCGCGCACGTCGCTCACCGGGCAGATCGCGAACGAGACGTCCTTCAAGACTTCGACGTACGTGCCTCCGAGGCCGAACATCAGGATCACGCCGTAGGACGGATCGACCGTGAACCCGACGACGACCTCGCGCCCCCCCTTCAGCATCTTCTGGACGTTGACGCCTTCGGCTCCGGGCACCATCAGCTTCGGGAACGTCGCCCGCACGGAAGCCTCGTCGCGCACGTCGAGCACGACCCCGCCGACGTCGCTCTTGTGGACGACTCCCGGCGACGACATCTTCATCACTACGGGGTATCCGGCCCGCTCCGCGATCGCGACGGCTTCGTCGGCGCTGTGCGCCAGCCCTCCCGGGACGGCCGGGAGGCCGTACGCGCGCGCGAGCGTCCGGCGCGCATCGACACCGAGCCAGCCCGGACGAAGCGCCTTGCGTACGGCCGACTGATCGACGCGAAACCGCCGCACGTGTCCCTCGGGCCGATCCAGGATGCGCCGCCGCTCGTCCAGCGCGACGAGCGCCCGCACGGCGGACTCCGGATAGAGGTAGACCGGGAACCAATCCTGCCGGGCCTCCTTCGCGATCGAGGCCAGGACCTCGTCGCGCGACATGAAACACCCGACGACCGGCTTCGACTTGCCGCGCGCCACGTCGAACACGGCTCGCGCGACCCGCACCGGATCGCGCGTGATCGGCGGAACGAAGATGACGAGCACCATGTCGACCGTGGAATCGGCGAGCAAGATTTCGAGCGCGGCCCGGTAGTTCTCCTCGCTCGCGCCCGCGACCATGTCGATGGGGTTCTGGAGCGAGGCCTCGGGGACGAGCACGCGCGCGAGCTTCTTCTGCGTCGCCGGCTCGAGCGGCGCCATCACGAGGCCGGACCCGACGAGCGCGTCCGTGGCGAGGATCGCGGGACCGCCGGCGTTCGTGAGCACCACGACGCGCGGCCCCTTCGGCAACGGCAGGATCGACAGCGCGAGCCCGACGTCGAACAGCTCCTCGACCGAATCGACGCGTTGAACCCCGCATTCCTTGAGCAATGCGTCCGCTCCGACGTCGGCGCCGGCGAGAGCACCCGTGTGACTGCTCGCCGCGCGCGCGCCCTGGGACGAACGCCCGGCCTTGACCGTGACGATCGCCTTCTCGCGACTGACACGCCGCGCTATGGGCACGAAATTGCGCGGATTGCCGAACGATTCGAGGTAGAGGAGCAGGCAGCGGATCGACGGGTCACGCCCCCAGTGCTCGATCAGGTCGTTCGCGCTCACGTCGGCGCGATTCCCCATCGAGACGAACTTCGACACGCCCAGGTTGATACGGTCCGCGTGCGCCAGGATGGCCTCCCCCATCGCGCCAGACTGCGACACGAACGCGACGGGGCCGGCCCGCGGGAAAGTCCGCGCAAACGACGCGTTCATGCGCACGTCGAGCGCCGCGTTCTGCACGCCCATGCAGTTCGGCCCGACGAGGCGCATGCCGGTCTTGCGCACGAGGCGCAGGATGCGCTCCTCGGCCTTGGCGCCCTCGGGTCCGGTCTCCTTGAATCCGGCCGTGATGACGATCACGGCGCGTACGCCCTTCCTCGCGCACTGCTCGAGCACGCGCGGCACGCCCTGCTTCGGAATCGCGATGACGGCGAGATCGATCTTGTCCGGGATGGACGCGAGGCTCTTGTGGCACTTGATCGAGTGCAGCACGGGCGCATGCACGTTCACGGGGAACACCATGCCCTGGAAACCGCCGGTGATCAGGCTGTGCAGGATCTGCCAGCCGATCGATCCCTGCCGGCGCGAGGCTCCGATGACGGCGATGGAGCGCGGACGAAAAAGGGCATCGAGGCCGCCGTGGCTACGGACGGTGCGCCGGGGAGTGCGAGTGTTGGCCATGCTTGTCGGGCGTTTTGAACGAGGAAACGAAGCAGGAGCCTATCCCGATCGAGGGCGCGAGCGGGCGGCTAAAAACGCGCAAGTGCGGCTTTTCGAGTTCGCCTGCGCGCGTCCGGCGGACGCACGGCGCACCAAGAACCGCTCGGCGTGGAAGAGCGGTTCAGGCTGGCGCGTGACCACGGTGAGTCCCGCACGGCCAATTCCGCGAATGCCTGAAAGTCCCGACGCCGCCGCGGACATGCCGTGTGAATCACTTCCCATGACACGCCTCGGACCGATCCTGGGCTCGTGTCGTTCACGGTTCATGCGCTCCGACACGCCATGCGACACCATCGACAACTCTCGACCACGGCCGTACTCGCCCTGTTCTCCGGCCTGTCCGCGAGCGCGGACGCGTTGAAGCTCACGCCGGCGGGCACGCTGAACATCACGGCGTTGAACCTGGCGAGCATCGGTGACCTCGCGTTCGACCGGCAAGCCGCCCACTTGTGCGTGACAGACGGCACGAATGGCAGCCTGATCTACCGCGTGAGTCCGACGAACGGTGCGCTGATCGGCACCAGCGACGCTTCCAGCGTGCCCGGCCTCGCGGGCGGTCCCGACGCTCTGGCCGTGCTCTCGGCCTCGCCCCCAGACCTGTGTGTCTTCAGTTCGTTGAGCCAGTCGCGCGCCGGACGCGTCTCTGGTGCCGGCGCCTTGGTGGCGGACTATGGCGGTGCGCTGGATGCAACCGGTGCCGATTCGTTCGGCGCGAGCGTCTTGATCGTCGTCACGGGCACGGTCCCTGGCGGCGGCTCGGTCTTCCGGAATCTCAATCCCACGACAGGCGCCGTCATCGCATCGGTTCCGATCCTGGGCAGCACGTCGCGCCTCGTGGACGTCGCCTTCGATCCGCATTCGCAGTTCTTCTACGCACTGGCGGAGGACACGAATCAACTGCTCGAACTCGATCTCTCGAACGGAACGATCGCGTCGCAAACGGATCTCTCGCCGTTCCTGCTGCAGGGCAACACGATCTCCGGCGGGATCGCCTTCAACCTCGATGGCTCGAAGCTGTTCGTGGCGACTGGCACCGGCAATGCCGCGCACGGCATCGTCGTCCTGCAGCGCGATTTTTCCGTGACGAGCTGCGACGGAGCGGGCACGACCGCCGCATGTCCCTGTGGTGTTTCAGGCCAGGTCGGGCGCGGGTGTCCGAATTCGGTGATCGCGCTCGGGGGAGTGCTCGATACGAGCGGGATCCCGGATGTGTCCGCGGACACCCTCGTCTTCACGGCCGCGTCGCTGCCGACGACCACGACCGGGCTATTGTTCCAGGGCACTGCCGCCGTCGCGCCGAGTACGGTGTTCGGCGACGGCCTGCTGTGCGTGGGCGGGACGGTGGTCCGCATGTCGATCAAGACCGCGTCCGCGGGTATCCTCACTTTCCCGGGGAGCGGTGATCCCTCGGCTCACGTCGCCGGCCTGGTCACGGGATTCTCCGATCGCTTCTACCAGTTGTGGTACCGCGACGCCGCCGCGTTCTGCACGAGTTCCACTTTCAACACGACGAACGCGCTGAAGGTCCACTGGCAGCCTTGAGCGACTCGTGGCCTGTCCTTTGGCCGAGGGCCTGGCTGGCGCACGTCGGCCCTACACTCTCGCCAGTGCCGTCCGCGAACCGTAACTTCGTGCGCGTGGATGCCGTCTGCCCTTGGGTCGCGTTCTCGTCCGGCGCCCTCTGGCCAGGAGTGCGCGACTGTCGATGAGCAGTTCGACCGGAATAGAGCTCGCGGAACCGCCGCGCAGCGTGTGCATCATCCGCCTCTCCGCGATCGGCGATTGCTGTCATGTGCTGCCCGTGGTGCGCACGCTGCAGAAGGCCTGGCCGGCGACGAAGTTCACGTGGATCATCGGGAAGCTCGAGCACACGCTGTTCGGGGACGCGGCGGACATCGAGTTCATCCCCTTCGACAAGGGACTCGGGCTGGGTGCACACACTGAACTGGGACGCGCGCTGAGCGGACGGAGCTTCGACCTCCTCCTGCACATGCAACCGTCGTGGCGCGCGAACGTGGCGAGCATGTCGGTGAAGGCACCGTTGCGGCTCGGCCTCGATCGCGCGCGCGCCAAGGATTCGCAGTGGCTGTTCACGAACCACCGCGTCGCCCCGCGCGATCGGCGCCACGTGATGGACATGTGGTTCGAATTCGCCGAAGCGCTCGGCGTGCACGAGCGCGTGCTACGCTGGGACATCCCGTTGTCCGCGGAGGACCGCGCCTATGCGGCCGAACACATTTCCGAAGCACGGCCGGCGCTCCTGATCAGTCCGTGCAGCAACGCGCGCTTTCGCAACTTCCGCAACTGGACGGCGGAACGCTACGCGGCCGTGGCCGACCATGCGGCCGAGAAACTCGGCTTGCGAGTGATCCTGACCGGCGGCCCCACGCCGATCGAGGCCGAGACCGGAGCGCGCATCGTGTCGAGCGCTCGCCACGCGCCGCTCAACCTGATCGGCAGGACGACGCTCAAGCAACTGCTCGCATTGATCGAACGCGCGCGCGCGCTCGTGTGCCCCGATTCGGGTCCCGCGCACATGGCAACCGCCGTCGGTACGCCCGTCGTCGGTCTCTACGCGACGACCAACCGCTGGCGCGCCGGGCCCTACGCGAGCCAGGAATGGGTCGTCGACAAATACCCCGAGGCGCTCTTGCGCGAGCTCGGAAAACGCGTCGAAGACGTGCCGTGGGGCACGCGCGTGCGGCACCCGGAGGCGATGTCCCTGATCGAAGCGAGCGACGTCACCGAACGCCTCGACGCGCTGATGAAACGACGGGGATGAGCGCAGGAGCTTCGAGCAGTACGCATGGACTGCGGTTCGAGGTGACGGCGAGGGACCTGTTCAAGAGCGGCATCGCCCTGTGCGGCAGTGCGAGCCTCGGGCTCAGGTCCGCGCGGCACGCACGAACAGGTCCTGCCCGGGGAAATCAGGGCAGCCAGACCCACTGCCTGCCATTGGACAGGTTGTAGTTGGCCGGCGTGCAGAACGCGGCCGCGTCGCGGTACCACGCCTGATAGTCGCGCGTGCCGGGCCCCGTGACGAGACCGGCGCTCGAGAGCGCGGGATCGCCGACGTCGGGGAACTGCGACCAGCCGCCGACGCTGAATTTCACGCCGAGACGCACGATCGATCCGCCGACGCACAAGAGCCCGTCACCGAATGCGACACCGGCTCCGCCGCTCGCTTGCAGCGTGCCTTGGAAATACAGCGCTGGAGTTCCGTCCGGCATCCCGGAGAAGAAGAGCTGCATCGTGTCGCCGGAGAGACTCGGCGTGCCAGCCGAGTCGAGCGCGCCCGGCAGCCCGACGGAATTGAGGCAGCCGCCCTGCTGGTTCGAGAGTGAGTGATTGCCGCACGGACACGCGGTGCCCGAGCCGTCGCCCAGGCAGTAGCTGCCCTGTGGCGTGCAAGTCGTGGGTCCCAGTCTCGCCAGGTACCACTCTCCGACCGGCGTCTGGGAACTGCACGTGACGTAGAGCCCGGCCCCCGCGCCGAGATCGACGCTGGCGAGGCTTTGCCCTTGGAAGAAGGGGCCGGTTCCCAACTCGGTCCATTGGGATCCATTCCACCTGGCGAGCCCGTTCGCGGGCGACCCGCCGGCCAGCGGGAAATTGCCTGCTGCGTAGAGCGCCGGCCCCGAGCCGTCATCGAACCGAAGCAGCGCGCGGATCCTGTCGTTGGTCCCTCCGCCAACGGGGATCCAACTCGCGCCGTCCCATTTGGAAATGCCGACACAAGTGGGGATGCCGAGACAGAAGCCGCCCGCATACAAGGCGAGTCCCGAACCGTCGTCGTACGTCGCGAGGGTGAGCGCGTTGAAGTCGGGTCCCGCTCCTACCGCGGCCCAGTTCGTCCCGTTCCACCTGGCGACGCTGCGAACCGGCGCACCGCCCGCGACTCCGATCGTGCCGCCGGCGTACAACGCGGGACCCGTGCCGTCGTCGAAGCTCAGCATGCAAAACGCGCCATCGTTGACGTTGAACCCACCGCCCACGGCGGACCAGTTCGTTCCGTTCCACTTCGCGATGCTCGTCGCGGGCACGCCCGACATGCTCGTGAAGTACCCGGCTGCGTAGAGCGCCGAGCCGCTGCCATCGTCGAAGGCGGCCAATACGTACACCATCGGGAAGGACGAACCCGGAAAAGCAGCGTCTCCGACGAGGACCCAATTCGTTCCGTCCCACTTGGAGACGCGTGTCCCGTCGGCCTTGTAGAGCCTCGCCCCGAGTCCGTCGTCGAAGGAAGCAAGCGCGTTTGCGCCGTCGTTGGGTCCGCCGAGCGTGCTCACGATCGACCCGTTCCATTTCGTGACGTTCGAGGACGTGCCTGCATACAGCGCCGGACCGCCGCCGTCGTCCCAGACAGCCAAGGATTGGAACCCTCCGCCGGGCACCGGCTGACCACCGAACGCCGGCTCCCAGTGGAGCGGACAGTACGGTGTCGACTGCATGCTCGTCGCCGCGGCGGAGAGGACCAGCACCGAGAGTCCCGTGCGGATCCGCCTCAGGATTCGTCTCGAAGGTGACCCAAGCCCAGGATTTTGCTGCATCGAGAGTGACTCCCTGTCCGGCAGAGCGACCTTACGGCGCCCAGACCGTCTTCCAGCCGTTCGAGAGGTTGTACGTGTCGGCCGTGCAGAACGCGGCGGCATCGCGGTACCAGATCTGGTAGTTGCGCGTGCCGGCGGCCGTCACGAGACCGCCGGTCGAGAGCGTCGGATCGCCACCCGCGGGGAACTGCGACGCGCCCGCGACGTTGAACTTGACGCCGAGGCGGATGATCGAGCCGGTCACGCACAGGAGTCCGTCCCCGAACGCGATGCCCGCGCCGCCGTTCATCGGTGCGGTGCCTTGGAAGTAGAGCGCGCCCCCATTGGGCATGTTCGAGCCCGACAGGACGAGCGTGTCGGCCGAGATCTTGGCCATGCCGGCCGCGACGAGCTTGCCGGGAACGCCGAGCGCGTTCAGACAGCCCGCTGCATCGCTCGTGCTCGAAGCGTTGCCGCACGGACAGGCCGTGCCCGAGCCGTCACCCAAGCAATACGCCGCACCGGGAGCGCCGGGGAAGTTCGTCGGATCGGCGGGGTCGGAACCGAGATCGATCTCGTCGCGGTCGAGCCAACCGTCGAGATCGCGGTCGATGCCGATGCGCAGTTCCGTGCCCTTCGGAACGACCGTGATGGTGATTTCGCTGCCGATGGCCGCTCCGGCGGTGAGCTGTGCCGTCGTGAGCGTCTCGATCGCGCGATCGGTCTGCCAGCTCGTGCCGCCCAGGAACGTGGCGCCACGCGTGATGCCGCCGCGCACGCCCTTCAGCACGAGTCCGACGTTGTTCGCCGACGCGATCGTCGTCATCTGGGAGAGGAGCGAGCTCTCGGCGGCGGTCGGAGCGGCGCTCAGCGTCAATTGACGCCCCACCGCGGCGTGCGTGTCGCGACTCGCCGGCCCCGGCGGCGCCTGGGCGGCCAGGCTCGTCGACCCCGCGGGCAGGCCCGGTCCCGCGATCGACATCATGAACGCGACCATATTCGCGATCTGCTGGTCGCTCGTGAAGGAAAACACCGGCTCTGACAGGAAGCGCGCGATCGAATCGACACTGCCGTCGTGCAGGAAGCCGAAGCCGCGCGTGTTGTTCACTTGCGTGGTCTCGAAGCCGATCTTCTCGTACGCATTGCGCAACTGCGGGATCTTCATCGACACGTTGGTCGAGCCGTCCTGCGACACGAGCGCGAGGTGTCGTTCGCCGTTCGGGCCGGGTGCGATCGGCACGAACGTCGTGCCCGACAAGACGAAGTCGGTGCCGGCGCCGGTGGGCAGCGTGTGGCACGTGACGCAACGAATCGCGCCGCCGTCGAGGCCGAGCGTGCGGTAGTCGCTCATGCCGGTCTGCGCGTTGCCGTTCGGCAGCGCCTGACCCGCGGGACCGAAACGGCCGCTCGTGAACTGACCCGGCAACGGCAGGCTCGTGGGGAGCGTGTTGTCGAAGTTGCGGAAGGGATTCGGCGGGTAGGTGATCGTCGCGAGGAAGTTCTCGAACTCCTGCATTTCGGCCGGCGTGAGCTGCACGTCGTCGCCCTGCAAGCCCATGAACGCCGGATTGAAGTCCTCGATCCCCTTGCGGTCGCCGCGCCAGTGCAGCGGTTCCTTGCCGATGATGTCCTGCAGCGTCTGCGTGGTCATCGGGCCCTTCATCGGGTGGAAGTCCTGGAACCCGCCCGCGAGTCCGGGGATGCCGGCCGCGAGGTTGTTGCCGGCCACGGGGGCCATCGTTCCCGACGGATCGCCGAGGTCCCACGCCAGGCCGTCGAGGCGCGAGTCGACGTGGCAACTGCCGCATGCGATCTGGCCCAGGCCGGAGTTCTTGCGCGTGTCGTAGAGGTGCTTGCGGCCGACCTTGACCGCACTCGGCGACGGGTCGAAGAAGGCCAGCGAGTTCGTGACGGTTTCCGTTGCGATCGCAATGGTCGTGACGCGAGCGGCGAATTTCTCGAGCACGTAGACGCGGCCGTGAGCTTCGTCGACGACGACACCCGTCGGCCCCTCACCGACGGGAATCGTGTCGGCGATGCCGGCACGCGCGCCGGCTGCGTTCATGACGATGACGTTGTTCGAGCCCATGCCGGTCACGTAGGCCTTCGTGCCCGCCGCGTTCCACGCGATGCCGCGCGGATCGCCGAGCGATTTGTCGCGATCGACCTGCGGCACCGTCGACGTGGCGTACGTGAGGTGCGGGTTCATGTCGACGTTGCCGAGCGTGGTCGCGCCGCTCGCCGACACGCGCGCCGCCTTGACGCGCAGGAACTTGCCCTTCACGACCGGCTCGAAACGCACTTCGTTCGTGCCTTCCGTGCCGATCACCGTCACGTCCCCGCTCACGGGGTTCACCGCGACGGACATGCAGATGTTCATCAGGTGCTTCGTGTAGGAGACGCCGAGCGTCGCGACGTCGATGACCGCGAGGTCGTTGTCGTACAAGTCCCAGCCCACCGGCCGATCGGACTTCGCTGCGTCCACACCACTGACCATGGTGGTCCAATTGTGTGCGTTGTCGTCCATCCACTGGTTGGACGCGTTCTTCTTGACGATCAGGCCGACTCTGGGGGCCGGGGGCAGGGCGCCGTTGATCGGCGGGTTGAATACCGCTCCGGCATTGGGCGGTGGATTCACGCCGCCGTACGGCCCGGTCACATCGCTCACGACGTTTTTCGGAAACCCGCTCGCCATCGTGCTGCCGCCTCCGAGGATGGTCGACGAGTTACCCGACTCGAAGATCGCGGCGTAGACCTTGGTCCCGTCGAGACTCACGGCGAGCGCGCGCGGATCCTCGCCGAGGAGCGCGATCGAAGACGGCGCCGTCGCGAGGTTCGCAGGATCGAACACCTGGACCTTGTTGGCCTGGCTGCACGACACGAATGCGCGCTGCGGCGTCCCGGCGAACACGACGTCGGCCGGCTCGTCGTCGGTCTTGATCGAAGCGACGACGTTGGCCGTCGACAGCTTGACGATGCTCACCGAGTCCGAGACGTGGTTCACGACCCACACCTCGTCGTTCGTGCGCGCGCGCACGGAAACCGGATCGAGTCCGACCGGGATGCTCGCGACGCGCACGAGGCTCGAGCCGATCGTGCTGAAGACTTCGAGGCGATCGTCCGCGGTGTTCACGGCCAAAAGACGCGTGCCGTCCGGCGTCATCTCCAGCGGGTGAACGTGCGCGTTCTCCCAGTTGACGAAGTTCTGCGCCGAGGCTTGACGAGCGACGAGGGTTACAGCGAGGGCAACGAGGGACTTGGAGAAACGCTGGAACATCGAGAGGACCCTGAGAGAGGAGGACCGTGCATGCCGCCCGCGGAGCGCCACGGGACGCGGCGAGCGTGGTTCGCACCACGCTCCAGAAAACGCCTCATTACAGCCTAACCCTGCGAATGCCTGACGGGTGCCCTCACGGCGCCCAAATCGTCATCCAGGCATTGGAAAGGTCGTACGTGGCCGACGTGCAGAACGAAGACGCGTCGCGGTACCAGGCCTGGTACGCACGCACGCCCGCGGCGCCGACCAGGCCGGCGCTCGAGACGCTCGGGTCGCCGGCGGTCGGGAATTGCGAGGCCCCGCTCGTGTTGATGTGCACGCCGAGGCGCACGATCGAGCCGCCGACGCACAAGAGTCCGTCGCCGAACACGACACCAGCCGTGATGGGATTCGTGCCCTGGAAGTAGAGCGTGCCGCCGTTCGGCATGCCGCTCGCAGACAAGAGGAACGTGTCGCTCGTGAGCGAAGCCGTTCCCGCTCCAACGAGCTTGCCGGGCGTGCCGAGCGAGTTCAGGCAGCCCGCCCGATCACCGGCGCTCGACGCGTTCCCGCACGGGCACGCCGTTCCACTGCCGTCGCCGAAGCACAGCGCGGCGCCGCTGGCGCCGGGGAAGCTCGTCGCGTCGCCGGGGTCGGAACCGAGGTCGATTTCGTCGCGATCGAGCCAGCCGTCGAGATCGCGGTCGGTGCCGAGGCGCGTTTCGGTGCCCTTCGGCACGACGGTGAAGGTCATCTCGGCGCCGACGGCCGCTCCGCTCGTGAGCTGGCTCGTCGTGAACGTCTCGATCGCGCGATCGCTCTGCCACGTGGCGGATCCGACGTATTTCGCTCCGCGCACGAGGCCGGAACGGATGCCGTTCGCGACCAGCGCCACCTTGTTCGCGTCGGCGAGCGCGACCATGGAATTGAGCAAGGCCGTCTCGCTTCCCGTCGGGCTCGCGCGCAACGTGAACTGCCGCCCCACCGCAGCATGCGTGTCGTGTGCGGGCGGACCGGGCGGCTCGAGCGCGGACACCGTCGTCGTGCCGGCGGGCAATTCCGAACCCGAGAACGCGAGCATGAACGCCGTCAGGTTCGCGATCATCTGATCGCTCGTCGGCGAGAAACGCTGATCCGAGAGGAAGCGCTCCAACGTGTCGAACGCGCCGTCGTGCAAGTAGCCAAAGCCGCGCGTGCTCACCGGCTGCGACAGGTAGAAGCCCGTCTTCTCGTGCATGTTGCGCAGTTGCGAGGGCTTGAGCGTCACGATGTTCGTCGGATCGTTCGCCACGAGCATCGTGTGGTGCTCGCCATCGGGTCCGACCGCGATCGGCTGGAACACGCCGCTGACGTTTCGGTAGTCGGTCCCCAGTCCCGTGGGAAGCGAATGGCACGTCACGCAGCGCGTCGACGTATTGAAGAGCAGGAGCGTGCGGTGGTTCGACAATCCGGTCTGCGCGTTGCCGTTCGGGAGCGGCTGTCCAGCCGGAGCGAAGCGCCCGGTCGTCAAGTGACCGGGGAGCGGGAGATTCGATGGGAGCGTGTTGTCGAAGTTCCGAAACGGGTTCGGCGGGTAGTAGACGGTCGCCAGGAACGCCTCGAGATCCGCCATCTCGGCCGTCGAGATCTGCGCGTCGTCGCCCTGCAGTCCCTGGTACGCCGGATTGAACTCCTCGATCCCCTTGCGATCACCACGCCAATGGAACGGCTCGAGGCCGATGATGTCCTGCAGCGTCTGCGTGGTCATCGGCCCCTTCATCGGGTGGAAGTCTTCGAAGAACGGCGAGAGCTGGGTGATGTCCGCGCGCAGGTTGTTGCCGGCGACCGCGCGCATCGTGCCGCTCGGATCGCCGAGGTCCCAAGCCAGGCCGTCTGTGCGCGCGTCGACGTGGCAGCTCGCGCACGAGGCTTGGCCCAGTCCGGACGTCGTGTGAGTGGAGTAGAGATGCTTGCGCCCGGCCTTGACCGCGCTCGGGCTGGCGTCGTGGAACGCGAGGGTGTCGACGACCGTCTGGGTCGCGAGCGCGATCGTCGTCACGCTCGCAGCGAACTTCGAGAGCACGTACACGCGGCCCGCGACATCGTCGATCACGAGTCCCGTCGGTCCCTCGGGCACTTCGATGGTCTCGTACAAGCCGGCGCGGGCTCCGTTCGCGTCGACGACGACGACGTTGTCGGAACCCATCCCGGCGATCCAGGCCCGCGTACCGTTCGCTTCCCAGGCGATCGCACGCGGATCGCCGACCGAACGATCGCGCTCGCTCTGCGGCACGGTCGGTGTCGCGTAGGAGAGGTGTGGATTCAGGTCGAAGACGCCGGATGTCGTCGGACCGACCGGACTCACACGCGCCATCTCCACCTTGACGAACTTGCCGCGCACGTTTGGTTCGAAGCGGATCTCGTTCAGGGCTTCGAGACCGACGACGGCGACCTCCCCGCTGACGGGATTCACTGCGAGCGACATGCACAGGGTCATCAGGCGCTTCGAGTAGGTGACGCTCGTGGGGTTCGCGGCGTCGAGGATCGCCATGTCGTTGTCCGCGAGATCCCAGCCGACGACCCGATTCGAATCGGCCGCGAGTGCTCCGCTCACCTTGTTCGTCCAATTGTGGGCGTTGTCGTCCATCCACTGGCCGGCGGCGTTCTTGCGCACGATCAACCCGACCTTGGGCGGCGTCGGCAGCGCACCGTTGATCGGAGGCGAGAAACTCGTGCCCGCATTGGGCGGCGGATTCTGGCCCGAGTACGGACCGTTCGTATCGTTGACCACGTTGCGCGGGAACGCGTTGTTCGAGATGTTGCCGCCGCCGAGGATCGTCGTGCCGTTTCCCGACTCGAAGATCGCGACGTACACCTTCGTTCCGTCCGCGCTGACCGCCATCGCGCGCGGTTCCTCGCCCACGATCGGCACGACGATCGGTGCGCCCTGAGTGTTCGCGGGGTCGAACACCTGAACTTTGTTGACCTGGCTGCAAGACACGAACGCTCGCGACGGCGATCCGGCGAATACCACGTCGGCCGGCTCGTCGTCGGTCTTGATCGTGTCGACGACCACGCGCGTCGACAGCTTGACGATGCTCACCGAGTCGCTGATGTGGTTCACGACCCACACTTCGTCGTTGGGGCGAGCGCGCCCCCCGACCGGCTCGCGCCCGCCCGCGGCGGCGCACAGCCCCACGAGCCGCGGTCCGGGCGTGTCGAACACATAGCG
>JBGATY010000003.1:47583-78611 GCA_044228955.1 Planctomycetota bacterium
GGGTGGGGTGGTGTGCGACACCACCACCGCGTGGGTGGGGGGGCCCCCCCCCCCCGAGACCGGATCGAGCCCGACCGCGACGTCGAAGAGCCGCACGAGCCGCGGTCCGGTCGTGTCGAACACTTCGAGCCGCGCATCGGCCGTGTTCACCGCCAGGAGCTTCGTGCCGTCCGGCGTGAGCTCGAGCGGGTGCACGTGCGGATCCTCCCAGTTCACGAAGGACGATTGGGCGAAGACGTGAGCGCCGGAGAGCAGGCCTGCGACGAGGGTGGAGAGGAGGCGGAGGGACATCGTGAGCCACCGGATAGGCCCTCCGAAAGGGTAACCCAACTCCCCCGGCCGCGGACCCCTCGTACCTCCTCGAAGTGGCCTGAACTGGAGTCAGAGACCAACCGGGCCGGACCGCCTTTCGTTGGGGGGCTCGCGGGGCAGCGAGCTTCGGTATCCCATCCTCCACGGGCATTTGCCTCCTGGCGTGTCAGAGCAGGTCGAGGCACAGTGACGGCGATGGCCCCCTGCCGCTGCGTCGGAGACGCTGTCAGGCGTGTCGGCCGATGGGTCCTTTGAACATGGAGCGCTTCAAACCGAGCGACGAGTGTCCGCAGATCGAGCGGCTCTCGTTGCTCGCCGAGGGCGAACTCGACGACGCGACCAGCGCGGACGTGCGCCGGCATGCAGAGGCCTGCGCGGAGTGCTCCACGGTGCTGGGAGAACTCGAGAGCAACGCGCAGCTCGTCGACCGCGTGCGGCGTGCGCTGGGACGCGGCCCGCACGCGACGGGACGTGGCTTTTCACCTCCGGGCTTCGCTGACGTCAAGGAGATCGGTCGCGGCGGCATGGGCGTGGTGTATCGCGCGCACCAGATCGAGCCACCGCGCGAGGTGGCGCTCAAGGTGATTCGTGGAGCACACGCGTTCGATGACCATGCCCTGCGCCTGTTTCGCCGCGAGATTCGCGCCCTCGCGCGGCTGCAGCATCCCAATATCGCCGGGCTCTACGACGCCGGCCGCACACCTGACGGCGAGTCCTTTCTCGTCATGGAGCTCGTGCGTGGAAAGCCACTGCACGACTACCTCCGTGGCCGCGGGCTTTCGATCGAAGCGCGCCTCCTGCTGTTCGTGCGCATCGGTCGCGCCGTGGCGGCTGCGCATCAGCGCGGCGTGATCCATCGCGACTTGAAGCCCGGGAACGTGCTCGTGGACGAGCAGGGGGAACCCAAAGTGCTCGATTTCGGCCTGGCCAAGATCGAGAGTTCGGACGAGGACCCGCCGAGCATGGCGACCGAAGTGGGCTCGGTGCGGGGAACGCTGCCGTACATGAGTCCCGAGCAATCGAGCGGCGACCCATCACGCATCGATTCGCGATCCGACGTCTATTCGCTGGGAGTCGTGCTGTACGAGCTCTTGACCGGCCAGTTGCCGATCGAAGTCGCGCATGTGCCGCTGCACGAAGCCGCGCGCCGCATCGAACAAGTCGCGCCTGTTCCGCCCGGCAAGCACGACCCGCGACTGCGCGGGGACCTCGAAACCATCGTGCAGAAGTCGCTCGCCAAGGATCCCGATGCGCGCTACCAAAGCGCTGCGGCGCTGTGCGACGACGTCGAGCGGTACCTGTCCAAGGAGATGATCCAGGCGCGGCCGCCGAGCGGCGCCTACCTGCTGCGCAAGCTCATCCAGCGCCACCGGCTGATCACCGTGCTCGTCTGCAGCCTGTTCGTCACCTCGGTGGGTGCCTCGATCTGGCTCGCGCACCTCTACTCACAGGCGCAGGCGCTGCGCCGCGACGCCGACCACGAGCGGGACGAAGCGCGCGGCGCGCGCGACAGAGCCTTGCAGAGCCAGCAGCGAGCACGTGTCGAAGCGCGCACCAAGTCGCGTGTCAGCGAAGTGCTGGTGCACATGATCCAACGCGCTGCTGCCGATCGCGGCGGCGACGAGGTGCGTGTCGCGGACGTCCTGCCCCGCGCCGAGGCGGCCATGCGAGCCGAGACCGAAACCGATCCCGAGGTCGCGGCTGTGCTCGCGATGGTGTTGGCCGAGATTCGCGTCGCCAGCGGCCAATACGAGGAGTCCGAAGCGCTGTTCCGCGTTGCACTCGAGTACGAACCGACGGATGAGCGCGTCGACTGGGATGCGGTGCGCTTGCGTGGCATGTTGGCGCGTCTCTTGATGGAGCGCGGCCGCCTCGATGAGGCCGAAACCTTGCTCGCGGACGCGGAACAGCTCGTGCCGCGCATCGTCGAGCCCTCCGCGGTTTTCGCGCTGGAACTGCGCGAGCGGCGCGCCGCGCTCTGGAACAAGCGCGGCCAGTATCCCAGAGCCGAGGCCGCTCTCAGGGCGATCCTGGAAGAGTACGAGGCGCTCGATTCGGCCACCCCCGATGGCTTGGCGGGCCTGTGTGACGGCCTGTCGGTGGCACTCGCTCGGCAGGGCAAGCGCGACGAGTCCATCGCATACGCACGGCGTTCGGTCGAACTCTACACCGGCGTGTACGGCGAGCACCACACGCGGACTCTCGTCGCGCGCATGAACGTGGCCTCGAACCTGCTGGATTCAGGCGATGCCGCGACGGCGCGCGACATGTTGCAGGACATCGTGGACGCGCACACGGCCGAGCTCGGTCCCGATCACCACTACACGCTGTGGGCTCGGCACAATCTGGGCAATGCGTGGACTCGACTGGACGACGATGCACGCGCGTTGGAAATCCTGGAACCCACGCTCGAACGCGAGCGTGCGACGCTGGGCGACAAATCGGCCACGACGATCGCGACGCTCGACCTCGTCGCGGCTTGTCTTTACCGCCAGAAGCGCTTCAAGGAAGCCGAGCAGAGCGCGCGGGCGCTCTACACCGCGGTGGAGGGCGTGTACGACGCACCGCACGACCTGTGGCTGCGCGCGCGCTTCAGCCTCGGTCGCGTGCTGTACACGAACAAGCAGTACGAGGAATGCGAGCGTGTCCTGCTCGAAGGCTGGGCCGCGCTCGAAAAGAACGGCCTCGACACGCATTCCATGCGGCCCGCGTTCGCGAAGTTCCTCACGACCCTGTACGACAGGACCAGCCGCAAAGAGCTCGCGGATCTGTACCGCGGCGCCGCGAAATGACCGCGCGACTCGCGTCCTTTTTGATTCCGGCAGGCTGTGCTCGAGTGTGGCATCCTCGCACCTGGCCTCGTCCGCGTTTGATGCACGAACTGCGACCGCGATGAGCCGGTGTCCTTCTCGTGCAAGGGCCGCGGCTTCGTCACCCGCCCGGCGCGCTGCTTCCGCTCGAGCGTGCGTTCCACGAGGCCCACGGCGGGTGCAAACATGGCCACCGCTTCGATCTGTGTTGCACGATTCCAGACGTCGGACGCTATTTGATGCTCGGCGCCCCCGAAGCGTTCGGTGCGTCGCTGGACGAGATCATGGCCGCGCTGGTGCGCGGATCGGTGCACGAAGTCCGCTCGATTTCAGCCTTCTCGCCCGGCTCGAGCGTGCGAATCAGGCGGTCCAAGTCCGCTTGCGCCGACACCGATCCCTGGTGAGCGGCGAGCCCGTACCAACGATGCGCAGCGATGCGATCGCGTTCGACGCCGCGGCCATTTTCGTACATGGAAGCGAGTTTGGACTGGGCAGCGAGAAGGCCCTGCTCGGCCGCCGATCGAATCCAGCGAAATGCATCGTGCTCGCTGATTCCCACCCCAACTCCCTTCAAGTACATGAGTCCCATGTCGTACTGAGCCGGCGCATAGCCGCGCGCAGCCGCACGACGCATCCAGTTCGCAGCACTGGCCTCGTCGCGCGGAACGCCACGTCCAGATTCGTGCATCAACCCGAGTTGTGCCTCGGCTATGGCGAGCCCTTGCCCGGCGGCGAGCGCGATCCAATGCGCGGCCTCGTTCAGGTCACCGCTTTGTTCGTGCTTCCAACCGTACAGAAATTGCGCATCGGCGAGCCCTTGGTCCGCTGCCGCGCGTAGCCAGTGCATGCCGAGTTGCTCGTCACGCGGCACCAGAGCGCCGCGGAAGTAGTTCAGGCTCAGGCGATACTGATCGACGGCCGAGCCGGCCTCTGCCCGAGCGATCGGGTCGTCTGGGTGATCGAACGCGCCGCGATCGATCGCCGCCAGGAGCTCGCTCGCCTTCTGGTGACCCTGGTCGGCCGCGAGTTCGAGCCAATGGCGTGCCTCGACTCGATCGGTGGCAACGCCTCGACCGAGGAGGAAGCACACACCAAGGTTGTGCTGCGCAGCAGCGAAATCCTGACGCGCCGCGCGCTCGAAGAGACGTGCCGCCTCCTCGTCGGAGCGCTCGACACCATCGCCGTGTTGAAGCAAGAGGCCGAGATTCGTGAGCGCGCCGGGGTGTCCTCGATCGGCGGCCATGCCGTACCACTTCGCGGCCTGGCTGCGATCGACGGCGACGCCGCGACCTTCGTCGCAAGCGAGCCCGGCTAGGAACTGAGAGCCGGCGTCGCCATCTTCGGCGGCGTTCATCCACTCCTGAACGCGAACTTCGTCGAACTTGGGCGTCGCCGCTCGCTCAGAAGTCGTCGTGCAGGCGAACAGCACCGTCGTGGCCAGGATCGTGATCGTCGCATGGAGTGAGCACATCATCCCTGGGCTATCGGCGCGGCCAAGTGCGAGCTTGAGATCAAGGATGTGTTGTGGGCGTCCTCGGCGTGCCTGCTGGAGCGATTTCGAGAGCGCAATCATCAAGATCAGGTCAACGCAGCCTGGTGCGCTGTTCTCAACACGACCTTCCCGAGGCCTTGATCCACGCTTTTCTTCACTGCGATCGGGATCAGCGTTCACATCTCCCTCACGCGACGCCCCTACCCTCCGGCCTTGCTCGCCCGAAGCCAAGTCTGCCGAAGCCAGGATCAATGCGGTCAGTCGTGAGGACATGGTGGGTGGCGGTCTGGATCTTGTTCGTGTCACCGATATCGACCTCCGCAGTCGCCCAAACCTCGCAGCAGCCGGGCTCGATCCGCGGTGTCGTGCGCGACAAGGACTTCGACCTGCCGCTGCCCGGAGCCACAGTCAGCGTCGTCGAGGCCGGCCTGAAGGTCGTTACGGACGATCAAGGCAACTACGTCTTCACGCAGGTCGGGCCGGGTACGTACACCCTCGTCTTCACCAAGGACGGCTACGAACGGGTCGTGCGCTCGGATGTGAGCGTCACGGCCGGTCGCTTGACGGATCAAGACGCCGATCTGACGGGCGCGTTCACCGAAATGGACGAATTCGTCGTCCAGGACATCCTCCAGCTGGGCGCGGGAACCGAGGCCTCCCTTCTGCGATTGCGCTTCGAAAGTCCGTCACTGCTCGACTCGATCGGCGCGGATCTCATGAGCCGCGCTGGCGCAGGTGATGCGGCTAGCGGTCTGCGGCTCGTCGCGGGAGCCTCCGTTCAGAACGGCAAATACGCGGTGATTCGCGGTCTCCCCGATCGCTACGTCAGCTCGCAAATGAACGGCGTGCGGTTGCCGACCGCGGACGAGAACAAGCGCGCGGTCGAACTCGATCAGTTTCCGGCGGCTGTCATCGAGAGCATCCAGGTCAGCAAGACGTTCACACCCGATCAGCAGGGCGACGCGTCCGGTGGTGCAGTGAACGTGCGACTGAAGGGTATTCCCGACGAGACCAGCTTTCAGTTCAAGGCCCAGATCGGCGCGAACTCGGAGGTCACGGGTGAGAACGACTTCTTGACGTTCGACGCCGGGTCCAGGCGCATTCAGTCCGAGAATCTGGGCTCGAACTGGGATGGCGCGTACGCGGTTAAACGTGATGACGCACCGACCGATCACAAGTTCTCGCTCTCGGGCGGCGGAAAGCACGTCTTCGACAACGGAGTGAAGATCGGCGGCTTCGCCAGCGTCTTCTACGAACGCTCGAGCACGCTGCGCGAAAACGCCAGGGAAGATTCGTACTGGGTCGTGAACCCCGGTGATCCGATGACGCCGCAGACCATCCAGGGCACGCCCTCGGACGGCGACTTCAAGACAGCGTTGTTCGACGTGAACCGGGCGTCCGAATCGAGGAAGTACGGCGGCTTGGGAACGTTCGGCGTCGAGACCGAGAACAATCGATTCGGTGTGACGTTCCTCCACACGCGAGTCGACGAAGACACGGCGATTCTGGCCCAGGACACGCGCGGCAAGGCGTACTTCTTCCCCGGCTACGACCCGAACGACCCGACCGGTCCGGGCAATACTCCGAGCGACGTCTCCGCCGCGCCCTATATCCGCACGGACACTCTGCAGCACGACGAGCGCACGACGCAGACGCTGCAGTTCGGCGGTCACCACGTCCTGCCGTTCGAAGGCTTCCAGCTTGGTGAAGGCTTCACCTTCAAGAAGCCTGAGTTCAACTGGACGTACGCGCTGAGCTCCGCCAGCCTGAACCAACCCGACAAGCGTCAGTTCGGCGCACTCTGGCACGCGCCGTCGTTCAATCCCGGGTTCCCACCCTTCCTGCCACCCTCGACGACGCCCGCTACCTGGTTCCCGTTCAAGCCGGCGGCGAACTTCAACCTCGGTAACGCTCAGCGCATCTTCAAGAAGATAGACGAGGACAGCCGGCAGCTCGCTCTCGATCTGAAGCTGCCCTTCGAGCGCTGGACGAACTCACCGGGCTACGTCAAGTTCGGCGCGTTCCGCGACAAGGTCGATCGCAAGTTCGAGCAAGAGACGTTCAGCAACTTCGGCGACGCGGGTGCGTCGTACTCGGGCGGATTCGACGACCCGTGGAGCGAAGTCTTTCCCGGTCAGAACCACCCCATCACGGGCTCGGACTTCGACGTCGACTACGACGGAGACCAGAAGCTGAACGCCTGGTATGGCATGGTCGACCTGCCCATCGCGTCCAGCATGAACGTGGTCGCGGGTGCACGCCACGAAACGATCGACATCGGGATCGTGAACACTCCCGAGGCGAATGCGACGTGGTATCCGCCCGGCGCGAGCGCTCCGGTGACCCTGAATCCCGGTGACGCCGACGTCGACTTCCACCAAAGCGACCTCTTGCCCGCCGTGGGACTGGAGTACAGGCCGACGGACAAGGTGACCGTGCGCGCGGCCTACAGCGAAACCGTGGCGCGGCAGACATTCAAGGAACTGACGCCGATCCTCCAACAAGAGTTCTTGGGCGGGCCGATTTTCATCGGCAACCCGGATTTGGAGATGAGCGGTATCCACAACTACGACCTGCGCGTCGATTACACACCCTACGAGGGCGGGTTGGTCTCGGCCTCACTATTCGCGAAGCACATCGACGATCCGATCGAGTACGTGCAGCGTATCGCGTCCTTCAATTTCACGACCCCGGTCAATTATCCGAAGGGTCAATTGAATGGGATCGAACTCGAAGTGCGCCAGAGCCTCGGGCGCTTCAACGAGAACCTCGATGGCATCTCGGTCGGAGCCAACGGCACGCTCATCGACTCGGAAGTGACCCTTCCGGACGACGAGGCCGCCGCGTTCGCTTCCCCCGGAATATCGGCGCCGTTCACCAAGCGTGACATGACGAATGCGCCGGAGCACCTCTACAACTTCTTCCTCACGTACGACAACACGTCGACGAACACGCAGCTCGCGCTCTTCTACACGGTGCAGGGGGACACCCTCGTCGCAGGAGCCGGTGAATCCAACGGCAACTTCGTGCCGAGCGTCTACTCGAAGGAGTTCGGGACCTTGAATGCCAGCGTCTCCCAGGGCTTCGGAAAGCACGTCAAGCTCCAGCTCCAAGCGAAGAACTTGACCAACCCAGACATCGAGGAGGTCTATCGCTCCGAGTACATCGGCGGAGACGTGACGAAGACCTCGTACACGAGAGGAGTCGAGTTCACGCTCGGCCTGACCATCAGCTTCTGAATCACATGAAACACAAGACACGCACCAAATGGCCGATGATCGCGTTCGCTGCGACGGTTGGCTTAATAGCGACAGGAGCGATGGCGGGTGATGAGCAGACCAACGCCACCATCGACGACTCTCGAGCAGCACTGGGCAAGTGGATCGAAACGCAGAAGATCATCGCCCGTGAGCGGAACGACTGGCAGCAAGGACGCGAGATCCTCGGCGGCCGTATCGACCTGCTCAGGAAGGAACTGTCTGGCCTCCAAGAAAAGATCGATCTCGCCGAGAAGAGCCTGAAGGAGACGCAAGACAAGCGCTCCCAACTGCTCAAGGAAGAAGCCGAGTTCCAGGCCGCCACGGAGCAGCTGACCGCAGCGGTGACGCGACTCGAAGCGGAAGTTCGCAAGCTGAAGCCGTCCCTTCCCGAGCCGACGCAGAAACGTCTCGATCCTCTCTATCAGCGCATTCCCGAAGACGGGTCCGTTGCGCGCGTGTCCGTCGCCGAACGCTTCCAGAACGTGATCGGAATCCTCAACGCAGCCAATGCGGACAACACGGACCTGAAGGTCGAGTACGAGGTCCGCAACCTGGCTGACGGCAAGCCTTCCGAGGTCCGCACGATGTACGTGGGACTCGCTCAGGCCTACTACGTCAGTTCCGGCGGCGAGGCGGGAATCGGCACACCCGCGGCGGATGGATGGAAGTGGCAACCGTCCAAGGCGATCGCGAACGACGTCCTCACAGCTCTGGACATCATCCAGGGCAAGCACTCCCCCTCCTTCATCTCGCTTCCGGTGAGCATCCAATGAAGTGCATTCAGACCATTCTCGGCATCGCTCTGCTCGCTGCGGCGAGCGGGGCCCAGACGCAGGACTCCGCGCAGACCCCGGCCCAAACGATCAACAAGATCTCCGAGTCGGCCGGGCGCGAGCTCGAGAAGAGCATCGCCGAGCTCAATGCCCTTCGCGAGCAGATCGCGAACGACAAGCTGCCCCTGGCCCAAGAGATCACGACCCTCGAGGAACGACTGACGGAGGTTCGTCGCCAACAGGAGAAGTTGGCGCGCCAGGTCGACGAGAGCAAGCTCGACACCACGAACGCCAAGGCGCAGCTCAAGGCCCGCCAGGACGAGATGGTGTACATCGGCAACTTCCTCGACGAGTACACGCGTACCTTCGAAACCAAGATCCACGTGAGCGAGCTGCAATACTGCGGCGAGCTGCTCATCCAGGCGAAGCAGGCGCCGGAGAACAAATCACTCTCCCTGGGAGAACGGTTCGAGCGTCAGCTGGCCTTCGTCGAGATGTCGACCAAGAGACTGTTCGATTCGATCGGCGGCATGCGCTTCCCCGGCGTCGGCGTCGATCAGCAGGGGGCCGTCGTGCACGGTCAATATGCGTTGATGGGCCCGATCGCTCTGTTCGCCGCGAACGCTGGAGGCGTCGCAGGCCTCGTGATCGCGCAATCGGGGTCCTCGAATCCGCTCGTCAGGCCGTTGGAGGGTGAAATGCAGGCTGGGCTGGCTTCGCTCGTGCGGACTGGAGAAGGGCTGGCTCCGCTCGATCCGTCCCGTGGCGGTGCACTCAAGGCACTCGTTCAGCGAACCAACATCATCCACATCTTCGAGAAGGGCGGCCCCATCATGTGGCCGCTGCTCGTTGCGTCGATCCTCGCGTTGGGAACCGTGATCGAACGACTGCTCTTCCTGGCAACCGAGAAGAAGCGCCGCGATCAGAAGGCCCTCGACACCTTCTTCACCACGGTCAAGCACGGAGATCTGGATGGTGCGGCGCGACAGGGCGAATCCTCCAAGTTCTACGTGGTGCGGGCTTTGACATACGCCCTCGAGCACCGCGAGAGCTCGCTCGGCAATGCGCTCGACTACGCGAAGGCCCGCGAGATGAAGCGCTTCACGCGCGGCATCCCCGTCCTGGACACGGTCATCACTCTTGCGCCATTGCTGGGTCTACTGGGAACGGTCACAGGCATGATGGGTTCGTTCTCGATCATCGGTGGAGATCTGAGTTCGCCTGGAGCCATCACCGGTGGTATCGCGGAAGCTCTCATCGCCACTGCGTTCGGCCTGGGTATCGCGATCACGAGCCTCCTGCCGTTCAACTTCCTCAACTCGCGGATGGACGAAGCGCAGCACGAGCTCGACTCGGCAGCCTCTCAGCTCGAGATCATGCTCCAAACGAATGCCATCGTCGTCATGCCGACGCCGTCTACGCAGCCGGTCGCCGCGACCACGTCGATGACTCACGCTCCACGCCACGAATTCGCCAAGACCTGAAAGAGGCCGGCCATGCATGGTTCATCAGGCAGAGGCGGCAAGAAGCGCGCACGGATCGAGATCATCCCGTTGATCGACATCATCTTCTTCCTGTTGGCGACCTTCATCATGGTTTCGCTCTCGATGACGAAGAACCAGGGTGTCCAAGTGGCTTTGCCCACTGCGGGTGCCGCGACGTCGCTGGGCGACAACCAGGAGATGGAGAAGGCGGTAACGCTCACCGTCAACGAGAAGGGTGAGGTCTTCTACAACAAGGAGAAGATCACGGTCGCTCAGTTGCCCATGCGGCTGCAGGTGTTCAAGACCTCGTCCAAGGACCCCAAGGTCGTCATCAACAGCGACGGGGGTGCGGATTGGAAGAACGTCGTCGCCGTACTCGACGAGGTCAAGAAGATCGGCATCTCCAAGGTCGGAATCAACACGGACAAGAGATGAAACTGGGCTGGACACTGGGCATCGCGGCGGCCGTGCTCGTGCACGTGTTCGTGCTTTTGTTCGGGGGTCTGTTCGTACCGAACGACAGGCAGCATGCCGGCACAGTCACGCCCGTCGATCTGGTCGGCGACGTGGAAGAAGAGAAGCCCAAGGACAAGCCGATCGAAGAGCCGAAGGACCCCGAAGAGCTCGAGACCGAAACCGAAACACCGCCGGACGCCGTCGAGATCGTGCGCAGCATGGAACCGGCGCCCATCAACGACGCTCCAGCCCTCGAAGCGGCGAGCCTGAGCGCCATCGAGGCGGCGTTGAACGGACAAGGCGGAGGCGGAGACTTCGGCGAGTCCTTGAGCTTCGCGTCGGGCGGCCGGATCGGCGGCACCGGGAAGAACGGGCCGCTCGGTGAATCCACGGACAGCGCATTCAGTCTGGCCGAGATCGATCAGAAGCCGCGCGCAGTGTTCCAAAGCGCGCCGCTGTACCCGTCCGAGTTGCGGGCGAAGAAGGTCGAAGGTTCCGTGATCGTGATCTTCGTCGTCGATGCCTCCGGCAAGGTCATGGACCCTCGCGTCGAAAAAACGGATCACCCTGCTTTCGACAAACCCGCGCTGGACGCCGTGCGCCAGTGGAAGTTCGAACCCGCCGTCAAGGGTGGAGCACGCGTCGCCTGCAAGATGCGCGTCCCCATTCGTTTTCAACCGAGATGATGAACATGAAGCTCGAACAGTACATCGCCTCCGCGATCGCTTTCATTGCCGTAACTTCGCTGAACGCTTTCGCGACCGATGGCAACCTCGAGGCGTTGTGGAAGGATCCGACCTTCCAGAAGCAGTTCGTCGGCAGCTACGGCGTCAACGCCGAAATCGAGCCCCGCGTCACAGCCGATGAAGTCGTCATCCTCGAGAAGATCCGTCCCTTGATGGGCACCGATCTGCCCAAGGCGGAAGAATCGCTCCGCAAGGCGATGAAACCGGAGTGTTCGGCGGTGCTCGACTTCACTTTGGCTGGGATCCAGTTCCAACAAGACAGGCCCGAAGAGGCGCTGGGGAACTACCGCAAGGCCGTGGGCAAGTTCCCGAGCTTCCGCCGTGCCTGGCGAAACTTGGGCCTGCTCTACGTCCGCACCAGCAACTTCGACGAGGCGATCACGTCGTTCGTGAAGATGATCGAACTCGGGGGCGGTGACGCCTACTCCTACGGGCTGCTCGGGCACGCCTACGCCTCGAAACAGGATTACCAGCCGGCCGAAGCCGCATACCGCAACGCGTTGCTCTTGCAACCGGACAACACCGAATGGCGGCTCGGCTTGACGCGCTGCGCATTCAAGCAGAAGAAGTTCGAAGACTGCGCGGCTCTCCTCGACGTCCTTATCTCACGGTATCCCGACAAGGCTGAGTTCTGGATGCTCCAGGCGCATTCCTACTTGGGGCTCAAACAGCCATTGAAGGCGGCGGAGAACCTCGAAGCCGTCGATCGGCTGGGCAAGTCGACGGTGGATTCGCTGCACACGCTGGGCGACGTCTATCTCTCCGAGAATGTCATGGAGCTCGCGGCGCGCGCCTATGAACGGGCGATCGATCTGGACACACGTCAGCCCATTGCGCGTCCACTGCGCGCCGCTGAAATGCTCTCGGCACGGGGCGCAACGAGGGAGGCACGACGCGTGGCCAAGCACGTCCACCAAGTGATGCTGGATCAGATCGCCGACAGCGAACGGAGCAAGCTACTCAAGTTGGAAGCGCGCCTCAGCATGGCCGACGGGGATTCCAGCGATGACACAGTGGCCGTGCTCGAGGACATCGTGCGACTGGACCCGCTCGATGGCGAAGCCCTGTTGCTCCTCGGGCAACATTTCGTGCGCAAGAACGAACCCGATCGTGCGATTTTCTACTTCGAGCGTGCCGAGAGTCTCGAAGCATTCGAGGTGAATGCGCGCATCCGACACAGCCAAGTGCTCGTCTCTCAGGGCCGCTACGGAGAGGCGATTCCGTTGCTGCGGCGCGCGCAGGAGAGCCGTCCTCGCGAGGATGTGGCTCGCTATCTCGAGCAGATCGAGCGCATCGCGAAGTCGCGTCGCTGATCAGCCGCTCGACCTACTGAGCGGAGTTGTGCGGACGCTCGTGCACTCTTCACTCCCGGCTCACACGCTGCCCCTACCATCCTCGCCCGACGACGTGGAAATCGTTCCATGACATCGACGTCGTCCCCCTGAACCCAAGAACGAACACCTGTCGAGGAGACATCACAAGTGAAGATCAGAACGGGAACCATCCTCTCGGGCCTCGCCGCCATCTGCATGGCAAGCGCGGCGCACGCGGCCGAAATCCTGGTGACGAGCAACATCTCCGTGTCCACCACGTGGACGGCAAACAACACCTACAACCTTCAACAACAGATCTACGTCCTACCCGGTGCGACGCTCACGATCGATCCGGGCACGGTCGTCGCGAGCACGACGGGCATCGGCGGCAGCCTCGCGGTCTGCAAGGGCGCGCAGATCTTCGTCAACGGAACCGAAGCGAACCCTGTGATCATGACGTCGAAAGCCGATGTCGCGACGTGGGTCGGCGGCAATCCGAAGACCGGCACCTGGCGCGAAGCCGTCAACGAGTGGGGCAACCTCACGATCATGGGCAGTGCCTACATCTCGGAGAACGCGATCGCTGGCAATACGCCTGCTCCGAATCCCGCCAACTTCGCGACGATGGAAGGACTCGTCGCAGCGTTCCCGGGCGACCCCAACGTCCTCTACGGCGGCGGCAACGACGATGACGACAGCGGTTCGATCAGCTACTTGTCGTTGCGTTACGGCGGCAAAGTCGTCGCGCTCAACAACGAGCTCAACGGGCTTTCGCTGGGTGGCATCGGCCGCGGCACCGACATCCACCACATCGACATCATGAACAACGTCGATGACGGCATCGAAGTGTGGGGCGGCACGGTCAACTTCCAGTACGTGAACATCTGGAACATCGGCGACGACAGCTTCGACGTTGACCAAGGTTGGCGCGGCAAGGCTCAGTTCGGCCTCTGCGTTCAAGGTTACAGCGCTGATGCAGCGCAGGGCTCGGGCGTCGGCGACAACATCTTCGAGATGGACGGTGCGGAGCAATCCGACTACCAGCCCGTCACGACCTCGACCGTCTACAACTTCACCGTGATCGGTCAACCGGCTCCGGGCGCCGGCGACCACGCGATGGCGTTCCGCGACAATGCGCGCGTGCAGTTCCGCAACTGCATCTTCATGGACCTCGGTGATCGTCTCGTCTCGTTTGACAACATGGACGGCGACGGCGGCCAGGGCTACGGCTTCAACGGCACGCTCTCGTGGGCGAACACCTGGACGACGCCGTTCAGCGCGACTTCGACCGTCAATCCTCCGGCGAATCCGGCGCTCTTCTACCCGGTTCAGACCTCGGGCACGCTGATCGAGGTCACGGACAGCGTCATGTTCCGCAATACGTCGGCGGCCGCCTACACGGAAGCGAACAGTCGCAACGTGTTCGCCGCGGCGAACAACAACGTTCAAATCGCCAGCCTTCTCGACGCCGATTCGCCGATTCAGGCGATCACGCGCGGGGCCCCGGTCGTGAAGGGTGGCCTCACGATGCTGCCGGTCACGTTCCTCGACCCGCGTCCCAAGAACCAGGCGCTGACGAGCGTCGCGGCCGCTCCGAACGACGGCTTCTTCACCCCGGCTCAGTACCGCGGTGGTTTCGCTCCGCGTCAGACCTGGCTCGCGGGTTGGACCGCTTCGTACGCGTTCGGCTTCACGCCGGGTGTCGAACAAGGCACCTACTTCTGCGTCGGCGACGGCTCGGGCGCGGCTTGCCCGTGCGCGAACAGCGGCACGGCCGGCAACGGCTGCGCGAACTCGACCTTCGCCTCCGGCGGCCACCTCGTTGCGACCGGCACTCCGGGTGCCACGAACGCGAGCGACACGCTCGTGCTCACGGCTTCGAACATCCCGGGGCCGGCGTTGTTCATCCAAGCGAGCGGTCTCGCGGGCAGTCCGATCTCGTTCGGTGACGGACAGCTGTGTGCCGCGGTGGGAATTCAGCGCCTCGGCGTCGTGTTCCCGACTGGCGGTATCGCGAGCTACCCGGGCGGCCTGACCCCGAATCCGATTCACATCGCCGGTGGTCCGATCAGCGTCGGCAACACGCGCCACTACCAGGCGTGGTATCGCGACTCGGGTGTGTTCTGCACCGCGTCTACCTTCAACCTGACGCAAGGTGTGTCGCTCACCTGGCAACCGTGATGAGAAGGTCGCTGCGCGTTACTGGCGCGCTGCGATGAAACCGAGTGGGGCCGAGTTCGAACAAATCGGCTCGGCCCCCGATCCCATTCAAGAGATCCAATCGATCATGACTCCGCGCGCTCAAGTCCTCGTGTTCTCGACCATAGCCGTGTCCGTTTCGATCGCCGTCATTACGGTGTTCGCTGGCGATTCCATCTCAGTGGTTCACGCTTCGGCAGCAGCCATTCGCGCTTCTGAAGAGACCTCTGGGGTCGTCGACGGACCGATCGCGGAGTGGCGCAGGGATCTCTTGGAGCTGGCGTTCCAGAGTGCAAGTGCGGTGCCAGTCACTCCGCACCTCAAGAACCGATCTCGCATGCAAGAGGCGGTCGTCGCGACGTGTCTGGACCTCGAACAACCACGGCGCGCCCTGAGCTACATCGAAAAGATCGACAACTGGCGCCGTGGTTCCGCCTACGCCGACCTTGCACAGTACGCGAAGGCTCACGGCGCGGCTTCGGACTCCGCGCGCTTCGCCGAACTCGCCAAGACCGTCCTTTCGAACGAACATGATCCCAACGCGCAAGACTGGCCCAAGGAGCGCATTCTCTCGAGACTGTCTGCGATCGCCGCACCGAGCACCGACACTGCGATCGACGACATCGAGGCCCGCGTCGCCGAACTGGACGCGGTCGTTTCACGAGGCAACTTCGACGAGACGCGTGGGGCGCTTGCTGGGTACGCACGGCTCTTCGACCGTCATTTCGCCGACCTCGAGTTGCGGTCGATGCTCGCGGACAAGATCCGCTCAGGCTGGACGAAGACGCCGCTGCAGGTGCGCATCGAGGTCTTGCTTGAACTCGCGGAGACGGCGGTGTCGAAGTCAGAGCGCCAGGTTGCATTGCAGTTCGGCGAAGAGGCACGGGAGATCGTCGAAACGGCGCGCTTCGCGATGGAAGACCGACTGCCCTTGGTCGTCCGCCTGGCCTCGCTGAAACACAGAGCCGGCGACACGGCCTCCGCGCGCGGCGACCTCGACGCGGCGATGGCCTCGTACGAGACAGAGCGAGCGCGGACCGTCGACATCTATCGCTCGCGTTCCGTGCGTTCCTTGGCCGAGGGGTTTGCAGCGCTGGGAGATACTGCTCGAGCACACGAGCTCTACGCGCTCGCCGTGGAAGAAGGTGTCGTCAATCCGAACTCGCGTCCGCGGGCCGACGATCTGGTCGACGTCTGCAACTCGATGGCCCGTCACGGCGTCGAGCCCGACTCCAAGCTGACTCAGCGCTTGAAGGAAGTCCAAGCGAGCCTGCGATCTCCCTGGTGATCAGCACTCCGGCCGCGTCGATGGCGCGCAGCGTGTGGGAGTGTGGTTGATCGTTCGGATGGTGCACCAGGTTGGTAATCGAACGTGTGTTCGTGCACTGGTGAACGAAGCCGCGCTGCGACCCTCTCGCTGACAGCGCACCGCCCCATTGCATTCGTGGACAGACTCGAAGCACCGTTACCCCCTACCGGTCGTCAGCTGAACGGAGTTGGCGGCGATGAGGTCGTCGGGGCAGCAGCCCTGGTCGACCTTCAGCTCGAGGCTCTCGTCTGCTTCGCCCTGGATGAAGCCGAGTTCGGCTTCGTCCGCGTGGCTTTGGAACAGATCGATGGACGGAGGTCCGTCGACGCTGGACGAGCAGGAGCTCGGGCTTCCTACTCGTGCCGTTGACGAGACCACTCCATCCGCAGGATGGTCACAGAGCGCGCGCGTGCCCACCTGGGCCACCAACTTGCCCCGACGGATCAGTTCGGCCACGCGGCGCCCGCTGAACGCGCCGCCTCGCCCCGCGTACCGAACCTGCGCGATCTCTGAGCTGAGGGTTGCTACGATCGGTTCGCTGCGAAGGGCCAGATCGAGCCCGTGGCGCAACTGCGCGGCACACTCGCGCAGGTGGCGTCGAATCGATCCAACGCAACGCAAGGCGAATCAAGGAACGGATGCATCATGGCGAAGATGAAGGCGTACGCGACTTTCGATTCCTACCTCGCGGGTCAGCCGCCGAAGAACAAGACGATCATCCGCGCGCTGCGTGTATTGGTGAAACGCACCGCGCCGAAGCTCGAGTAAGCCGTGAAGTGGGGCAACGGCTGCTGGCTGAAGGGCAAAGTGCCCGTCGCCTACGTCTACTCCGACAAGGGGTACGTCCAGTTCGGTTTCATCCGCGGTTCAGCGCTGGACGATCCGAAGAAGCTGCTGCACGGCAAAGGCGCCCACGTGCGTCACATCAAGGTGCGTGCGACGTCTGACATCGATGCGCGGAGCTTCGCGGCATATTTGCGTCAGGCGATCAAGCTCACGCCTGCTTCGCTCTCGGAACTCTCGAAGTGACGTTTCCTCTCGGAGACCGACCACGGGAGAGACCACTATCCGTCGAACGCAGCGCCACACGGGTCGTTCGGGAAGTGGAGCGTCGCGCGGCAGTCGGGCAATGCGCACTGTGCTTGCCCTGACTACGCACTCCGCGGCGGGCGGAGGGGTTGGGGCATGCGTACGCTCGATAAGTGGGATGCTGAGGCTACGGCCTCGCCGCAATCCTTCTGCTCCGTACTTCGAGGTTTTCCATGCGAATCGCGACTGCGCTCCCTCTCCTCCTGGGGTTGGCCGTACTCGTGTCCTGTGGGCAAGCTCAGGGTGACGAAAGAGGCTGGGGCACGGGGGCTCCCTCGCCGAAGGCTGCCGAAGAAATCGAGGTGCCGCCGCCTCCGTTCACTGCCGGGATGTTCCCGTGCTCGGACTGCCACGATCCGGAGATCCCGACGAATGCGCACCGGCGCGAACTGAAGACGGCCCACCAGGAGATCGTGCTGCGTCACGACGAGGAGCACCGCTGGTGCCTCGACTGCCACTCGGCTGAGAACCACGACAAGCTGCACCTCGCTGGCGGAGCGCTGATCGACTTCACGGAGTCGTACAAGTTGTGCGGCCAATGCCACGGTGACAAGTACCGCGACTGGCGAGCCGGCGTACACGGCCGCCGCAGCGGTTCGTGGGACGGACACAAGACCTACTTGTTGTGCGTCAATTGCCACAACGCACACGCGCCGGCCTTCCAACCGCTCCAGCCGCTGCCGGCGCCGACGCCCCCGCACGGAGGTTCCCAATGATCGAGAACGATACTTCTCGTCGAGAGCTCTTGTGCGCCATGGTCGGATGCGCCGCGGCATTGGCTGGCGGGTGCAGCGAGATCACGCACACGCCTTTCTTCCAGAAGCGGTTCCGGGAGCTCTCCGAGGAAGAGCGCAAGAGCGTCCTCGCCGACCTCGAGCGCGAGCAGAGTGAGCGCTTCAAGAAACCCATCAAAGTCGGGAACGAGCCAGCGCGCGAAGGCGTGGAGTTCGGCTATGCGCTGGACATCTCGCGCTGCATCGGCTGCCGGCGCTGTGTGTACGCCTGCGTGGAGGAGAACAACCAGAGCCGCGATCCGCAGATCCACTGGATCCGCGTGCTGGAGATGGACAAGGAGAAGGGCATCGACTTCGCGCACTCCGACGCCTACTACGAAGCCGACAAAGTGCCGCGACCCGGGCACTTCTACCTGCCGGTCGCATGCCAGCAGTGCGAGAACCCCTCCTGCGTCAAGAGCTGCCCGGTGGGCGCGACGTGGAAGGAACCCGACGGCATCGTCGTCATCGACTACGACTGGTGCATCGGCTGCCGCTGCTGCATGTCCGCCTGTCCCTACGGGGCGCGCCACTTCAACTGGGGCGAGCCGACGGTTCCGGCCGACTCGGTGAATCCGGACACGCACTACCTCGGCAACCGCCCGCGCATGAAGGGCGTCGTCGAGAAGTGCACGTTCTGCATCCAGCGCGTGCGCAATGGCCGCTATCCGGCGTGCGTCGAGGTCTGCCCGGTGGGCGCGCGCAAGTTCGGCAACCTGCTCGATCCACAGAGCGAGGTCCGCTACGTCCTCGAGCACAAGCGCGTGTTCGTCCTCAAGAACGAACTCAACACGCGACCCAAGTTCTTCTACTTCTACGGCTTGTGAACATGAGGTCCTACGCGTGAAGACGATCAGGGATTTCTGGCGTTTCGTGGCCGACAGCGTGCGCATCGTGCTGAAGGGAAACCGCCTGTACTGGATCTGGATCCTCGCGCTCTTGGTCGTGATCGGCGTCGGCACCTCGGCCTATGTCGATCAGTCGCGCCATGGCCTCGTGACGACGAGCATGCGCGACCAGGTCTCGTGGGCCTTCTACATCGGCAACTTCACCTTCCTCGTGGGCGTGGCCGCCGCGGCGGTGCTGCTCGTGATCCCGGCGTACATCTACGAATGGAAGCCGATCAAGGAGGTCGTGATCCTGGGCGAGCTGCTCGCGATTTCGTCCATCGTGATGTGCGGCCTGTTCGTCACGGCCGACGTCGGCCATCCCGAGCGGCTCTGGCACCTCATTCCCGGCCTCGGGCATCTCAACGTGCCGCGCTCGATCCTGGCCTGGGACGTATTGGTGCTGAACTGCTACCTGGTGCTCAACCTGGCGATCGTCACGTACCTCCTGTTCTCGTTGCACTCCGGCAAGAGCCCCAACAAGAAGATCTTCCTGCCACTCGTGCTCCTGTCGATCCCGGCGGCAATCTCGATCCACACGGTCACGGCATTCCTCTACAACGGATTGCCGGCCCGGCCCTTCTGGAACACGTCGATCCTCGTGCCGCGCTTCCTGGCCAGCGCATTCTGCTCGGGTCCCGCGGTGCTGATCGTGCTGATGCAGCTGCTGCGACGCTTCTCGCGCTTCGAGATCCAGAACGAGGCGATCTGGAAGGTGGCCGAGCTGATGTCCTACGCGATGGCCGTCAACTTGATCCTGCTCGGGGCCGAGGTGTTCAAGGAGTATTACTCCAACACCGAGCACCTGATCCACATGCGCTACATGTTCGCGGGCGTCGACGGACACACGGCGATCGTGCCGTGGATGTGGTTGTCGGTGATCGCCTCGATCGTGGCCTTCCTGCTGTTCCTGGTTCCGTGGACGCGCCGCAATCCCCTGACCTTGAACCTGGGATGCGGGCTGATCTGGATCGGCGTGTACCTCGAGAAGGGGATGGGACTCGTCATTCCGGGCATGACCCCCGACACGCTCGGCGAGATCTACGAGTACTTCCCTTCTCGCAACGAGTTGTGGATCGCCGCCGGGATCTTCTCGGTGGGTTTCCTGCTCTTCACGCTGATGGTGAAGGTCGCGACGCCGATCATGCTGGGCGAGTTCCAGCGGACCGGTGCGAAGGTGGCGCACTGACCACACGTGGCGGCGCGCGACGGCACAGGGTGGCTACGGCCTGAACGACGACTTGGCCGGCATCTCGGCACGTGGCGCTGTCAAGCCCGTCCAGCACACGATCCGCTTACCTGGGCAGGGCTGAATGACTCCTCGTGGAACGGGCCCGTGACGAACTCGGATCCGGTCGGTTTCGTCGTCAGCAATGGAACGTTCTCGGGGAGTGTGGAGAGCAAGGCCTTGGAGACGAGCCCGGCTCCGTCAAATCGCGTGCGCCACCCCGAGACGCTCGTACAGTCGGCGTTTGGCACGGCCGTATTCGGCGGACGCAACGTCTCTCGGGTGCGGGAGATCGACTTCGAGCACTTCGACGATCCTCGCCGGTCGCGGGCTCAGAACGACGATACGGTCCGCGAGCTGGAGGGCTTCGTCAACGTCGTGAGTGACGAACAGGATCGTCGTCGACTCGCGCTGCCAAATGCGCAGAAGCTCGGCCCGCATGGCCAACCGCGTCAGCGAATCGAGCGCACCGAATGGCTCGTCCATCAGCATGATGCGTGGCTGAACCGCGAGCGCGCGTGCGACCGCGACACGCTGCTTCATGCCACCTGAAAGCTCGCGTGGGTAGGTGTTCTCGAATCCCTGCAAGCCCACGAGGTCGACGTAGCGTTTCACTTCCTTCTCGATCTCGTCAGCCGGCCGGTCGCGCAGGCCGAGCGCGACGTTCTCGCGCACCGTAGCCCATGGGAATATGCCGTATTCTTGGAACACGAGGACGCAGCGCGGGCTCGGCTCCACGACCGGCGTTCCGTCCACCAGGACCTCTCCTCCCGTCGCGCGATCGAGACCCGCGATCAGATTCAGCAGCGTCGACTTGCCGCAGCCCGACGGCCCGAGCAGGCACACGAATTCCCCTGCCTCGAGCGTCAGGTCGACGCACTCGACGACATTCAATGCGCCGTCGCGCCGCGCGAACGACTTCGAAAGCGACTTCAGCTCGATCCGCGAATGGCTCATGACAGATCCGAGAACCCCCACCGCACTTCGTCGAGTCGTTCCAGGCGGCGCATCGCCCAGTCCAGGAAGTATCCCACCAGGCCGATGCACAACATGCCACCGACGACGCGCGCGTAGTTGTTGGCGTTGCGCGAGTCCATGATGAGGTAGCCGAGTCCCGACTCGACCGCGATCATCTCGGCGGCGACGATGACCATCCACGACACACCCAGCGCAATGCGCATGCTTATGACGATCTGCGGCAACGACGCGGGGAACAACACGCGGCGGTAGAGTTCGAAACCGCGCAATCCGAAGTTCTGCGCCGAACGCACGTAGGCCGTCGGGATCGTGTGCACCGCCGCCATCGCGCCGGTGACGATCGGGAAGATCGACGAGATGACAACGATGTAGATCGCGGCCGCGTCCTTGATGCCGAACCACAGGATGGCGAGCGGGATCCAGGCGATCGGCGAGATGGGCCGCAGGACCTGCACGAGCGGATTCAGCGCGTCGAACGCGCGCGTCGACCAACCCATCCACAGTCCGAGCGGAACTCCGACCAGCACTGCGAGCGAGAATCCGGCGGTTACCCGGAACACGCTGGCGATCGTGTAGCGCACGATCGTCCCGTCCGCGAACATCTGCCACATGCCAACGACTGTTTCGAGCGGCGTTGGGAACACCGGAATGCGCTTCACCGTGCCGTCGGGGAACCGCAGGTCGTATTCCATCCAATGACACGACATGCGCCACGCGGCGACGAAGATCGCCGCCGTCGCAAGCGGTGAGCTGATGCGCGTGAACGACCTCGGCAACCTCCGCGACACCGCGAAGAGGACGACCGCTGCGAGCACGGTGATGTGAGGCCAGATTCCCACGCGACCGCGAACCTACTTCGGCTTTTGAGCGGTGATCTCGTCGAGCCCGGGCAGGCGATCGAAGGGCAGGCGCACCGTCTCGAGATCCGGCGCAAAACTCGTGTCGCAGTATTCCTCGAATCTCATTCGCTTCGTGATCACACCCGTCGTCACCGCCAGGTCCATGATCTCGTCGAAGGTGTCCTTCGGCGGCTTCAGGTCGGTATAGGAAACGCGATCGGGTTTCGTGAGCACGTACTCGAGCAGCTTCGGATCCTGGTTGTAGAACTGCGTGCCAACGACGAGCGCGGCATCCTTCCGGTGTTGCGCCCCGGTCGCGCGATCCTCGTCCAGCCACTCCCCCGACGCCGCGATACCGTGCACGAGCTCGTCGACGAGTTCACGCCGATCGTTGATCAGCTCCTGACGCACGACGAGAACGCACGAGATGAAGTTCGGCCACAGATCGCGCATCTCGAACAGGATGCGGCCGTACCCCTCGAGCTCGGCCTTCGAGCAGTGCGGCTCGCCCACGATGAAGCCGTCGACGGCTTTGGCGCCGAGCGCCGCGGGATGCTCGGGCGGCGGCACCTCCTTGAGCGTGATCTCGTCGTCCTTCATGCCGTTCTGCTTCATCATCCGGTGCATGAGCAGGGCCTGGTTCGAGAAACGACTCGGGATCGCGACCGTCTTGCCGCGCAGGCCGGTGAAATCCTTGATCGGACTGTCCTTCGCGACGACGAGCGCGCTGCCGTCACGGTGACCGAGGTACACGATCTTCACCGGTACGCCGTCCGCGGCGAGCTTCATGGCGAGGGGCGCGATCATGAACGTCGCGTCGATCTTGCGCGCGATCAGCGCCTCCTTCATCGAAGGGAAGTCGGTGAACTTCTGCGCCTGGAACTGCGTGCCACTCTCGCTGTGGCGCGTCACCCAGCTCGTCACCGGGCACGTGAGGTGACAGGTAACCGGCAGGAACCCGACCGTGAACGACTGGCGCACCACGCCTCCCGCCGGCACATCGCTGGACGGCGCGGTCGCGTGGTACTGCGGCTTTTGGTTGAGGACATGGTGCAGGGCATACAGGCCACCGATGATCACCACGACTCCTAGGACGATCTTGTTTTTCATGGGATGTTGGGCCAGGTCTGCGCGCGATGGCGTCGGGCGATCCTAGAGTCCGCTGCGGAGGATTACGACCGATCACCCCTACAGGTGCAAGGATGAGGTGCGGCAGGCTTCGTGTTCTGGCTCACCGCGAAGCTCCCCTCCGCGGCGAGATGCCGGCCATTCTCCAATCGCGCAGTTCGCGAGCCAGTGTTGCCTCGAGTCGCGGTCGCAAGGGGGACGACTTCTCGATCGTGGCGTCATCATCATCCCGAATGCGCCGTTTTCGGCTGCGCGCGCCACAGGTGCCACGCAAGCGCCGCTGGCCCGACGAGGAAGAGGGCGTACATCGGCGGCGCGATCGTGAGTGGATTCGACGATGCGAGCAGGTCGAAGTCCGAGAGGATCCGGATCACGCACTCGACCGCGGCAACAGCGACGACGACTGCGATCTGCTTCGAACGGCCTGGGACGATGGTCTTTGGGTCCGTGATCATGAAGAACATGAACAGCTGGTACATCGGGCCTGTGACGGGCGCGATCTCAGTGGCGAATCGTCCGTCGGGGACGATGAAGCTACGCACCCACGCGAAGGCAACGAACGAAACGAGCCAGGCTATCGTCAGGTGCCAGACACGCGCGCGCCACACGGTGAACAGGCCTATCGACCACAGTATCGCGACGGTTGCGAGGTCGTTGCCCCATTGGTGGCTGAGCATCGAGACCCGAGCGCTCGCCAGGGCGAGCAGCATGCACACGCCCAAGTTGGTCGGGTTCCAGAGGTGCCTCCCCCGCCAATTCAGCACGTACTTGGAGAGGATCGATACCGCCGCGCAGACCGCGAAGGGCCACAGGAGTCCGGCTTGTGGTTTCAGGAGGATCGCGACGCTGTTTCCGCTGATGTACGCGGACAGGAGGTTCGGCCAGCCCGGCCGCAGGAGTCGCCACGCGATCAGCTCCGTTCCGATCGAGACGCTGAGCGCGACGAGCCAGGGCACGTAGCTGTCCCCGAGAATCTGGAAGCGCCATTGTCCAACGACGAGGATCGTCGAGAGCAGAGTGGAGCTGTACCAGCGGGGATCGATGCGCGAGAAGTACGAGTCTTCGCGCTTCCCACTGGGACCGAGCGAGGCTGCAGTGCCGAGCGTGCTCACGGCGAGGACTCCTGGATCACGTGAAGGCGATCGATGGCCGGTCCGGGGATTTCCTGCTCGTGGCCGGAGGTCCAGTGCACGATTGCCCTGTCGACGCGCTCTGCTGAACCGAGCCCGAAGTGCTGTACGAGTTCGTTTTGTGCGCAATATCCACTTCCCGCTTGCACGACGCTCGTCGACCTGCGGCCGTTCGCAAACACCGTTATCTGCGCGCCGATTGCACTCGTATTGTCCTTGGCGCCGACGAGCTGGAACCGAATCCAGTGCCGTCTCAGCTCGGGAGTGTTTTCGTAGACGAGGAGCGCGGCGCCTTGGTTCGCGACGATGACGTCGAGCGCACCGTCGTTCCCGATATCGCCGATCGCGACAGCACGGCCGTCGAGCAGGTCGGTGACGCCAACCGCTTCGGCGACGTCGACGAAACGCCCGCGCCCACGATTCAACAGCACACAAGAGCGCTCGTAACCGGAGAGGCTGCGATCCTCCATGGGAGGCCAGTTTGCCGCATCCTGGAACAGATCGCCCGCGCCGCCCGCGATCTTGCTCATGCCGAACCAATAATCGCGCTCCCGACTCGCCGACACGAAACCGTTTGCGACAAACAGATCTGGGAGTCCGTCGTTGTCGAAGTCACCGAACTGGGCACCCCAAGCCCAGCCGCAGTCGACGACGGCGTCTTGCGCCACGTTCTCCAGCCTGTTCTTCGACGCGAGACGATTCAGTCGCAGGTTGTTGCCCTGGAACACGTACCCGCTCTTGCTGATGTTCGTCACGAAGATGCCGAGCGTGCCGTCGCCCTGGAAGTCACCGATGGAAACGGACATCCCGCTCTTCGAACTTTCGTCGAGGCCGATACCGGCCGCAGCCTCGAACCGCTCGCCGTTGTGATTGAGGAAGAGCTCCTCGGGTCCGTAGTCATTTGCCAGGTAGAGGTCCTGCCACCCGTCGCCGTTCACGTCCGCCGCGGCGACTGCGAGGGTCCAACGCGTGCTGTCGCACTGCGTCCGTTCCGTCACGTCCTCGAAGCGGAATCCGCCAAGGTTCCGAAAGAGATAGTTGTGGCCGCCGTTCTTCGCGAACTCGAAGCTCTCCTGCATGATTCGGGTCGTCTGCAGATGTTCGAGATCGATGTCGTCGCGGAAATATCCAGCGACGTACAAATCGAGCTTCCCATCGCGATCGAAGTCGATCCAGGCGGCGGCCGTGCAGTTCATCCACCGTTCGAGACCCGAGCCAGCCGTGACGTCGGTGAAATGCAGGTTGTTGTCGTTTCGGAAGAGGCGGCCGCGGCCCCATCTGTAGAGGTAGAGATCCTGGTCGCGATCGCCGTCCAGGTCTGCCCAGATCGAGCCCATCGAAGCGCCCGTTCCAGGTTCGTTCATCGCTGCGAGGCCGGCATCCTGCGCCCGCTCGACGAACGTGCCGTCGCCGCGGTTCACGAAGAGTGCGTTGTGGGTCCCCACCCTCGAGTTCGTCGCATACAGATCAGCCCAGCCGTCTCCGTTCGCGTCTACGACAGAAACGGCTGCCCCGCTCTGGCCGGCGACGTGCGGCATGATGTTCGAGAGACGCGCGTCGAAGAGGGCCGAGTGGTGCGTGAACTCGACCCCGATCGACCGCGATACTTCGCGAAAAACGCAGCCGTGAGGGGTCGTCGTTTCGATCGAGGCTGGGCGGCCGCGCCATGCCGCGAACGCGAGCAAGACAACGAAGGCGACACGGATCACGGCCTGCAGAGCGGACCTGTTCGGCATTCAGGGGTGAAGATACACGCTCGCGCATGAATCTCCCGCGCTGATCCTGCTCCCTTTGTGCTTCGCCGATCGTGTCGTGCCGCAGGAAGGATCGGATCACTCTGGCGCCGCGATCGCTTGCGAACTTCAGCCTGCGCGGAATCGACGTGACATCGGATTCGGGAGCGCGGGGTACTTGCCCCCCCGATCGTTTTTCACAGCGGAGTCGGACAAGTACGGTTTCGTCGTGCGCAGGATCCTCGGCTACCTCAGGCTCGCCAGCGAGCCTCCACTCCCGGCGCAGGCAAGAGGACTCGAGGAGAGCGAGAGCGCTTGGTCGGCGCGAGACGGCGAAGACCGAATTGCCCACGTCCGCCTGCACGCGCTCGAATCGGACGCGGGAGCCAGAACGTGCGTTTTCTTGCGGAGAGCACCCCTCACGGTGCGCGGAGCGACGGGCCGGGATGTATCGCCGGAGCAGGGCGGCACTCAGACGGGCCTGTTGGAGTCGTCGGCCGAGCCGCGCGAGATGCCGGAGGCGGCGTCGGGTGCGCGGGCCCGGCGTCCAGTCCTGCCCGCCCAGACTGTCCTTTCCATCCTGAATCCAGTCCCTCTCCACTGCCATGACCCGTCGCTGACGGGTCGCCTGCCCCGCGGGGGTCAACTGCGGACGGGAAGAGCCCCCCCGGAACCTGCAATTCCCACAGCGGCGCGGCAAAGTCCCAGAAATCGCCCCCTTCCCCGGCGAATCGTTCGGATGACTCAGGCTCCCTCGCGGGACGGTCACCCCATGCCGTACGTGTCCCCCCCCGAGCACTTTCGTCCGCGTGCGCCCTCAGCCTATCCGGCGCTCGGTTCGCGGAACTTCAAGCTGCTGTGGTGCGGGCAGTGCCTGTCCCTGACCGGGACCGCGATGCAGAACGCGGCCGTGCTCTGGCACGTGTCGCTGCTGGCCGAGCCGGGAGAGAAGGCTCTGGCGCTTGGGATGGTCGGTCTGGCGCGCGTGATCCCGATCCTGTCGATAGCGCTCTTTGCTGGTGTCGTCGCGGACGCTTTTGACCGGCGCAAGGTGATGCTCTGGACGCAGGCTTCGATGGCCGTTTGCGCCGCTGTGTTGGCCTGGATCACGTTCCGGGGAGAGGCCACGTTGACGAGCGTGCTGATCCTGACGGCGCTGACTGCCGCGGGTTCCGCGTTCGACGCGCCCGCGCGCAGTTCGCTCGTTCCCATGCTCGTGCCGCGCGAGCACATCGGCAACGCAGTCAGCCTGAACACGACGATCTTCCAGCTCGCGTCGGTCATCGGTCCGGCGGCGGCGGGCGTCGGCCTGGTATGGCTCGACGTGTCGTGGATCTATCTCGTCAACGCGGTTTCGTTTCTGGCCGTGATAGGCGGACTCATGGGGATGCGCGGGGCTCCTCTGCGCGCCGTGTCGGAGCGCGCGTCCATGAGCTGGCGGTCGTGCTCCGAAGGTCTCAAGTTCGCGTTCACGCACCCGCTCGTGCGCTCGAGCATGCTGCTCGACTTCGTCGCCGCTTTTTTCGCCGCGGCGACCACGATGCTACCGCTGGTCGCGCAGGACGTGTTGCAGGTCGGTCCCGCTGCCTACGGCTGGCTGTCTTCCGCGCCTTCCATCGGAGCGGTGGCAGCGAGCGCGTACATGGTACGCAACGAGAACCGTATCCGGCGCAAGGGTGAGGTCCTCTTGTGGGCGGTCGCCGCGTTCGGGGTCGCGACCGTCGCGTTCGGCCTGTCCCGATCCTTCGGTTGGACGCTCCTGTGCCTCGCCGTCGTGGGCGCGGCGGACACCGTGAACATGGTGCTGCGCAACGTGCTGCGCCAGTTGGTCACGCCCGACCGACTCCGCGGCCGCATGAGCTCCGTGAACGTGCTGTTCGCGCAGGGCGGGCCGCAGCTAGGCGAGATGGAGGCGGGTCTCGTCGCACACGCGTTCGGCGTCACGGCGTCGGTCGTCTCCGGCGGCGTGGCGTGCATCGCGAGTACCGCTCTGGTCGCGTGGTCCAGCCCGGCGCTGCGCGCATACGGAGCCACGCAGGCGGAACCGACCTACTCTCAGTTGAGCGGCAGCGTCACGCGCACACGCAGCGCGTAATGCACCGAAGGTCTCGCCTCGAGCTCGGACGAGAGTGCCTTGCGCTTCGCCGCGCTGTAGCGCTTCGAAGATCGGCGGCCCGCCACAGCGGGCGCTGTGCCCCCAGGCTTCCTCGTACCTTTCATCGCCGTCTCCTTGCCCCCGAGGGGGCGCCAAGAGACGGCCGCTCATCCGCTGGATGGACTACGTCCGAGCGGAAGTGGTTTCGTTGGACCCAACAGGTGTGAGATGAGTGTCGATGGGTCGTGCGCTCGGAAGCGCCAAGCCCACACGAACCACGATTTCAGCACGCTGTCCAGCCTGGGTCATTCACCGACCGACGCCGCGCGAGTAGCATGCGCCACGGTTCGGTCCGCCTCGGAGTCCTTCTCCCGAAGAACTCCATCGGCCTTTTTTTTTTCGGGGACAGCATGCGTAGTGCGATTGCAGCTTCGGTCGTCGTGGCTCTGGCGTTTTTCCAAGCCCCGGTTCACGCGGGCGACGAACCCGGTCACTCCCAGCACGGCTCGGCATTCGATACCGGCTTGCGTCAGAGGCCGTGGAGAATGACCGGGATCGGTCAATCGCATTTCGCGATCACGACCAAGGTGCCTGAGGTCCAGGAATGGTTCGACCAGGGCAACACGCTGCTGCACTCGTTCTGGTTCGAGGAGGCGGAGCGTTCGTTTCGCTGGTGCATCAAGCTCGATCCTGACTGCGCCATGGCCTACTGGGGGCTCGCGCGCTGCGGCTTGAACTGGTTCGTGGCGCGCGGCGCGGGGAACGACGATCCCGAGTTGAAGCGCTACCGCGACTTCCTCATGGAAGCCGTGCGGCGCAAGGCGGGTGTCAGCGAGAGAGAGCGCCTGTACATCGAAGCCTGGGTCGAAGCCTTCGATCCTGAAACGAAAAAGCCGGGCGAAACGCTCTCACGCAGGCTGCAGGAGATCTCGATCAAGTGGCCCGACGACATCGAGGCCAAGGCGCTCTACGCCTTGTTCTCGATCCAGCCGGCTGGCGCGCTCGGAACGGAAATGGTCATCCGCGAAGTGCTCGCGGAACAACCCGACCATCCCGGCGCGCATCACTATCGCATCCACAACTGGGATGGCGTCGCGACCGAGCAGGGGCTGCCGAGCTGCGCGCGCTACGGCCCGGCGGCACCGAACATCGGCCACGCCAATCACATGCCGGGGCACAACTACAGCAAGCTCGGCATGTGGCACGAGGCCGCGATCAGCATGGATTCGGCGACGCGCGTCGAGTTGCGCTACATGAACGAGCGCCTCGCGTTGCCCTTCGAGACGTGGAACTTCGCCCACAACCGCGACTATCTCTGCTACATCCAAGAGCAGCTCGGCATGGAGAAGGCTGCGCGCGAAGGCGCTCGCAGCCTGCTCGCCGCGCCGCGCAATCCGACGCCATCCGACAAGGACGGCGAAGCGACGTTTCAGTACGGCCTCGGGGCGTTGGTGCGCGGCCTGGTGAAGTTCGAGCGCTGGGACACGATCCTCGAGAAGGGCTCGATCCCGTGGCGCGACAAGCCCGAGGACCAACAAATGCGCGCCTGGGTCGAGACGCTCGCCTACATCGGTCAGGGCAAGCTGGTCGACGCGCAGGGCCGGCTCGACGAGTTCGAGGCCATGATCAAGAAGGACGGCAAGTCCAACGACGGAACCAAGAGTGCCCTCGATATCGCCGAAGGGTTGCTGCGTGCAGGCGAGGGCGACATCCTCGAAGCGACGCGTCTCTTGACCGCCGCCGCCGAGATCGAGCGCGCGGCGCGTCGCGCGCACGAATACGAGAACGATCCGCCCTTCCAAGCCTGGCCGGTCACGCGCCTGTTGGGCGACGTGTACCTGGGCCGAGGCGAGAATCACCTGGCGGTCGAAGCGTTCGAGCAGTCGCTGAAGGTCGAACCCAATGACGGATTCTCGCTGTCCGGACTGGCGCGCGCGCACGCTGCGCTGGGCCACGACGCCGAGGCGAGACGTTTCGCGGACGCGCTTGCCTATGTCTGGTCAGGCGCGGACGCGGACTTGCGCTGGCGGAAGAGTGTCGACGCGCTGGGGCTCGTGACCAAGCCCTTCGCCGTCACGCCCGCGCCGGAACGCCGCTACGAACCGGCGCAGCTGGACGTGCTCGGGCCGAACGTCTGGGCGCCCTTCGCCGCACCGAAGCTCGACTGCCTCGACGAAAACGGTGTGCAGGTCAAGCTCGAGGACATGCGCGGCAAGAATGTCCTGCTCGTCTTCTTCCTCGGCAAGGAATGCGTGCATTGCATGGAGCAACTGACCGCCATCGATGGCAAGAAGAGCGACCTCGAGAAGCAGAACACGGTCGTGTTGGCCGTGAGCAGCGCGACGCCCGAGAAGAACAAGGCCTCCACGGAACTTGGGGCCTTGTGCGCGCGCCTCCTGTCCGACAAGGACCATGAAAACGCGCGCCGATTCACGTCCTATGACGACTTCGAGAACCTCGAATTGCACTCGACGATCCTGATCGATGCCCAGGGCCGCGTGCATTGGAAGCGCACCGGCGGTGATCCCTTCAAGGACGTCGACTTCCTGATCGCGGAACTCAAGCGCATGAACGCAGCCAGCGGCAAGACGGCGGACTGAGTCGAAGCCGATTCGGTTTCGAGTTCAATGCTTCGCGCGGAACACGACTGAGGTCCGCACGGTCATCTGCCCGGGCATGGATGGGCTGAGAAACCCGCGTCCGGCGCCTGGTCCCATCGGGCGGCGATCACGGTGCCGTTCGGGACGAATCACGCTGCGCTCTGTGCCGCGCTCATGAGTAGTTCCAGCGCAGCGCGATCAACACTTCGGCGGTTGCGGCATCGCGCGGTTTCCCGAGTACGTCGTGGTCGGTGCCGTCGGCCCACTGGGCGTCGAAGCCGTGCCCTGACCCGATCGTGCCAGGAACATGGCAGTGGGTAACCGTTCGGCCAACCCCACCCCTCAGGGTCCTTGCCTTGGTTCCGTCGATCTGATCAGCCCGTCGCTGCCTGCA
>JBGATY010000040.1:0-22917 GCA_044228955.1 Planctomycetota bacterium
CGGGGCGCTCACGGCCCCCCTCCGGCCCGGTTACCGCCGTGGAAAACGGGGTAGAGGGGCCGTGCACGCCACAGAGCCGTCCAAATTCGATTCTCGGAGGGTGCGGAGAGGCTGGACTTCGAGCACGGCTGTCGCGACACTTTCCCGCCGCCGCGCGCGCCGCGGCAGCCCCCCCCTCGAGCGTCACCGGATCGCATCCCCTGACCCTTCCTTGGCAAGCGCTCACGCGCGCATCGAACCCTCATGAAACTCCTCCCCCCCCTCGCGCTCGGCCTCGTGTGCTTCCTCTCGGGTTGCAACGCGACCCCGGACACCAATACCCACGACCACTGGAATCTGCGCGGCGTGGGACCGAGCTTCACGCGCGCCGCCCTCGGCTACGACGCCGAGAAGGACGGCCGGTACATCGATTACCAGTACCGCAACAAGAAGTCGATCTACCTGACGATCAAGCGCCACTTCTTCAACGAGAACCCCGAGAATCCGTTCCAAGCCGAGGACACGGACTTCTACGAGCCGCGTCCCCTGCACAGCATCCTCCCGCGCCCGTGGGAGTACATCAACTTCGAAGGTGCGGCGTGGGGCGGCATCATTGCCGGCGCAGGCAGCGGCGTGTTCTTCCCGCTCCCGGTCGACTCGGTGATCGGCACCCTGTCGGAAGGCGGCAGCGACGAGTTCACCGAAGGCATCCACCGCACCTTCACGCGCGAGAAGAAGGCCACCTCGGCGAGCTACCTGCACGAAGCGATCGGCATGCACGTCACGGCGGCCCCGCTCGACTGAGCCCCCGATTTCGCGGACCGGGCTCACGCTCACGTGTCCAGGTTCAGCGCGCGGAGCGCGGCGAGCACGAGCTGGCCGCGCTCCGCGCCGCTGTGTTCGACGTCGAACCATGTGATGTCCTCGAACTTGCGGTACCAGGTGCGCTGGCGGCGCGCGAACTGCCGCGTCGCGCGGGCCGTGCGCTCGACCGCGTCCGCGAGCGGGAGCACGCCGTCGTGGAGGGCGAGCGCTTCGGAGTAGCCGAGCGCCTGCACGGCCGTCGATCCGAAACCGGTCGTCTGCCGCACGCGCGCGGCTTCCTCCGGCCAGCCGGACGCCATCATGACGGCGGTGCGCTCGAGAATGCGCTGGTCGAGCGCACCCGTCCCGACCGTCAGTCCGACGAGATGACGCACCGGCCGCGCCACCTCGGAACTCCACTGCGTGCGCCGACTCGACAGAGTCGCGCCCGTCTGCAGGTAGACCTCGAGGCCACGGACGACACGCTTCGTGTCGTTGGGATGGATGCGCGCCGCCGACTCCGGATCGACGCCGGCGAGTTCCGCGTGCAGGACGAGGTCGCCCTCGACGGCGGCCCGCCGCATGAGTCGCGCGCGCAGTTCGAGGTCGACGTCGGGGCCGTCGAAGAGACCCGACGCGAGCACCTTGAGGTAGAAACCGGTGCCGCCGACGAACAGCGCAGGCCGGCCGCGAGCGCGGATGCCGTCGAGGGCGACTGCGAGATCGCGCACGTAGCGCTGCACGTCGTAGCGTTCGCTCGGATCCACGAGATCGAGCATGTGGTGGCGGATGCGCGCTCGTTCCTCGAGGCTTGCCTTCGCGGTGCCGATGTCCATGCCGCGGTACACCTGCATCGAGTCGAGCGCGACGATTTCGGCGCCAGCGCGCTCTTCCCCACCGCCGTGGGGCCCACGATGGCGCGCAGAGGAGTGCCGCGGAGGAGATCAGCGGGGTCGGATGCGTTCAAGATGGGTGGGACTATAGTGTTCGCTCGCCTGAATCCCCTGCCGCTGCGTAGGCTACCGACCATGTTCCTCGCGACACTCGCCCTCGGCGCCTCCCTTGCGCACCCCTCCTCGCTCCAGGACCGGCCCGCGCCGCCGCCTCCGCCGCCGCTTCCCGCCGAGGCCGAGCCGTTGAAGGACGTGGACGGCAAGATCCTCGTCGCCGGCTCGATCCCGGCGTCGACCTCGGAGAAAGCGCGCGAGCGCTGGCAGCAGGTGCTCGCGGCGAGCCTCCCAAGCGGCGCGGAACGCGCACCGGTGACCGCGTTCGATCTCGCGCTCGACGTGCGCTACAAGGCCTCGACGGCGCAGACGAACGACATGAGCAATGCGCGCTACCAGTGGCTCGCGCCCAAGTTCGTTCGGGCCGACACCGGGCGCGGCACGACGCACCTGCGCGGTCCGAGCGGCTCGTACTTGATCGACTCGAACCGGGGCGAGTGCGTCAAGCTCGACATCGCGCGCGAGAATCTGCAGGACCGCCGACTACTCGACGAAGAGTCCGGGATCGCCGCGAACTTCGCGCGCTTGACCGATCCAAGTTCGATTCGCATCCGCAGGCTGGTCGAGCTCTCCGGACCGCCCGCGCTCTTGCCGCTGGCGTTGCAGCAGAGCGCGAAGACGCTCGCCTGGATCGAGATCGAAAGCCCCGACTTCTTCGTGATGCGTCCGGGGTCCGCGAACTCAGCCCCGGTCGCGCGCGTGTCGCTGGGCGTGAACCCGATCGACAACCGTGTCGCGCAGGTGGTGGTCGACGATGCCGCGGCCGCGCTCTCGATCGGGCCGAGCACCGCCGTGCTGACGCTCTCGAAGTACAAGTCCGTCGACGGCTTCCAGGTGCCGCACGTCCTCTTCATCTGGCTGCCGGCGATGCCGTCCGCGGAGGAACCGGCCGCGCCGCCGACCTGGATGAAGACGGAGACGATGAGCATGTACGTGCTCAAAGCCTCGCTGCGCGCACCACTCACGCCGGCGGATTTCATGCCGCCGGTCGGGGCCACGCGCTAGACCAGTGTCACCGCCGCTCGAAGGCGCGCTCGAGATCGGCGCCGACGAAGCGCACGCGCGTCGGCCGGCCATGCACGCAGGTCTGGTCGGACAGCAGATGCCGGCCGCGTTCGAGCAGTGAGCGCATTTCCTCGTCCGAGAGCGCGTCCCCCGCCATCACCGACGAGCGGCAGGCGGCGCGGTGCAGGACCTCCTCGAGCAGGCGCTCCGGCTCGAGGGCGCGCGATTCCTCGATCGCGGCGAGGGCGTCGCGCACGATCCACGCCGGCCGCGGGCGAGCGAGCCGCGCGGGCAGGCCGTGAACGGCGATCGTCGTGGCGCCGAACGCGGCGAGTTCGATGCCGATCCGCGCCAGGCCGTCGAAGTGATCGGCGAGCGCCGCGACCTCGGCGCGCGAGAGTTCCACGAGTTCGGGCACGAGCAGGCGCTGCGTCTCGACACGTCCGCGGCGCATCTCGGCGACCAAGGCCTCGAACTGGATGCGCTCGTGCAACGCGTGCTGATCGACGATCTCGAAGCCGTCGCCGAGCGGGCGCACGATGTACGTCTTCGCCACCTGCAGGAACGGGCCGTGGATGCTCCCGTCGGCGACGGGGCCGACGTCGCGGGCCTCCGAGCCCGCGGTCGGTCGCGGCGGGATGTCGTAGACCCGCAGCGGTTCGCCTGATCTCGACTCGCGCGGCATCGCTGGCGCACTCGCCATGGCCCCGACGAAGGGCAGCGCGCGCTCCTCGCGCTCGAGCACGCGGTCCACGAGATTTGCTCCCGGTGTCGCCATGTCGCACGTGCGCACGGCCTCGCGAATGACGTTCACGACGAAACCGAACAGGCGCCGCTCGTCGCGGAAGCGCACGTCGCTCTTCGCCGGGTGCACGTTCACGTCGACCCTTTTCGGGTCCATCGCGAGCGACAGGAACGCGACCGGTTGGCGGCTGTCGAAGAGGAAACCCTTGTGCGCGTCCTTCAGCGCGCGCACGAGCACCTTGTCTCGCACGATTCGGCCGTTCAGGAACCACATCTGGCGCCGACACGCGCACGAGAGCTTCGGCGAGATCCGCTCCGAACGTGCGTCGCACGCGCGCCAGGACGTCCATCGCCGGCTCGACGTCGAGCACGCGCCGGCCGTCGTGCGTGAGCGTGAACCCTACGCCCTCGGTCGCGATCGCGATGCGCTGCACGACGTCGATCGCCCGGCCGAGTTCCGTGGCGGTCGTCTTCAAGAAGCGCCGTCGTGCGGGAACGTTGTGGAAGAGCTCGCGCACCTCGACGCTGGTGCCGACGGGACCGCCGGCCTCGCGCGGTTCCGTGATCACGGAGCTCTCACACTCGATGCGCCAACCGGTCGACTCGTCGCGCTCCCTCGTGAGGATCGAGCAGCGCGCGATCGCCCCCATCGACGCCAGCGCCTCGCCGCGGAAGCCGAGCGAGCCGATGTGATCGAGATCGTCGACTTCGAAGAGCTTGCTCGTGGCGTGCGCGACGAAGGCGAGCCGCAGGTCTTCCTTGGACATCCCCGAGCCGTCGTCGACCACCCGAATGAGCTTCGCACCGCCCTCTTCGAGGTCGATGCGGATCGAACGCGCGCCGGCGTCGATCGCGTTCTCGACGAGTTCCTTGACGACCGATGCAGGCCGCTCGATCACTTCCCCGGCGGCGATCTGGTTCCGGACGCGCTCGGAGAGCACGGCGATACGGGCCTTGCGTTGGGGCACTGCGGTGGGCATGTGGGAACGAGGTAGTTCCGGGGCTGGTTCTGTCGAGTCGGTTCGGGAAAGCCGCGCGCGCAGAATACGCTCGCTGTAGCACCTTTGGACAGTCTCCAGCGGATTGAGAGGGCTCTAGAGTAGCGGGGAAAAGGAGTAGAGCACGGTCGCCGGGCTCACGCCGCTCCTCGGATCCAATCGACTCGAAACCGGTTTCCATTCCATGAAGCTCTCCATCGCACTCGCGCTCTTCAGTCTCTCGATCGGGGTCAGGCCAGCATTCGCTCAGGCTCCCCTCTTCTTCCAACTCCCCGCCGGCTACTACCCGACCGACGTCTCGACCGCGGGCGGCAACGTCACCGTCGTCGGCACCTCGTTCAACTCCGGCGGCGCGTTCAAGTGGACCCCGACCGGCGGCGTGGTCGAGATCGGCAGCACGTCCTACAACGACGGGGAACCGGTGCGCATCTCGCGCGATGGCACGACGATCGTGGGCTCGCAGGACGTCTTGGGCACCTCCAGCGCGGCGATCGAGAACGGCACGGTGTCGTGGACCCCGATTCCGGGCATCGGCGGTTCCTCGAGCGGAACGTCGACGACTCCGAGCGCCGTCAACTCGAACGGCACGGTCATCACCGGACTCGGCTGGGTGAATGGCGGCACGGCGCACGCTTACAAGTGGACGCAGGGTAGCGGCAGCATCGACTTGATGCCGTTCTTCAACAGCCCGAGCAGCCGCGCGTTCGGTGTGAACGGCGACGGGACGGTCACCGTGGGCTGGGAAGACTCGGGTGGGCGCAAGGCGGCACGCTGGGTCGGCACGACGCGCACGTTCCTCCTGTACAACGGCGTGATCCAGGCCAACGAGGCCTACGCGGTCAACGCGCTCGGCACGATCGTCGTGGGCTACAGACTGAACTCGAACCTCGCGGCGTGGCGCTGGGACTCGGCCACGAACAACATCACGCCCCTGCCGAATCTCCCGGGCTACACGACGCACGCGCTGGCGATCGACCTCGTGGATGACGGGTCCAAGATCATCGGCACGGACGGGGGCAACGTCTTCACTGGGATCCACTCGATCATCTGGATCAACGACGTACCGCAGGCCCTCAACAGCTATCTGATCTCGCTCGGCATGAGCGGTTCGGGCGGCTTCTCGGACCTCGGCTATCCCGAGGCCATCAGCCCCGAGGGCGGCGCGATCGTCGGTCGGGGCTACGGGGCGGGTCAGCCCGCCGGTTGGGTGGTGATCTACCCGCAATTCCTTCCGAACGGAACGGCGTACTGCGCGGGGGATGGATCCGCCGCGGCGTGCCCGTGCGGCAATTCGAGTCCGGTCGGAGACAACGCGGGCTGCCTCAGCTCGATCGCGCTCGGCGGGAAGCTGCGCGGTGCCGGCACCTCGAGCGTCGCCGCGGACTCGGTTACTTTGACGTCGACCCAGGTTCCGAACGGGCCCGCGCTCTACTTCCAGGGCGACGCGCAGTCCGCTGGCGGGGCGGGCTTCGCCTTCGGCGACGGACTGCTGTGCTCGGGCGGCGTGATCATCCGCCTCGGCGTCAAGTTCGCGAGCGGCAACACCTCCACGTATCCGGGCGCGGGCGATCCGCTCCTGTCGATCCAGGGAGGCGTCGTTCCGGGCGACGTGCGCCACTACCAGGCCTGGTATCGCGACGCGTTCACGTTCTGCACGCCTGCGTTCTTCAATCTCACGAACGGTGTGTCGGTCACCTGGACCAACTGACGGAACACGAGAGAGAAGGAAGTGTGCCTTCTGGGCGGCATCCTGCGGCGTCAGCCGGAGGGTGCCGTTTTTTTCGCGACCGATCGGGCGCGCCAGCGCACTGCCAGGGCGGCGAGATCGTTCTGGTCCGTCACGCCGCCGCGGCGCGTCTTGCGTTCGAGCTCGGTCAGCTCCCCGAGCATGCGCCCCCACGCGCCGACGTCTCGTGAGCGCATGCGCAGCGCGAATTCATCGCGTGCCTTGGCGTACGCGTTCACACCGGCCGCCGCGGCCGCCGCGTCGACCGGGCCGCCGCGTGCCAGGACGCGCGCCGCCGCCACGGACGAGCGCAACTTGCCACGCAAGGCGCCGAGCGTGATCGCGAGCAGCGCGGTGCGATCGACCTCGCGCTCCCCGCTCTTGTCGGCGAAGCCGAGCTTGAACAGCCCTTCGATGCCGGCCAGGGATTTCGCGACGTCGCCGCGCAGCATGTGCTCGGCCAGGTCGAACGGCGTGCCGCCGCTGGTCCACGGAACGAGGCCCTTCACCGTGTTCGAGCCTCGGCGCGAGAGACGCTCGATCGCGGCGTCGAGTTGGAAAAGATCGTTTCCGGTCGCGACGGCGACGTAGAGCGCCTCGTCGGGCGTGAGCGGCATCTTGCGTTCACGCGCCCGCGCGCTGACCCACGCGACGACCTCCGTCTTGCGCGGATCGGGATCCCAAGGCGGCGGAGAGTCGTACAGGCGCCGCAGCCCGAGCACGTGCCCGCCCGACGCGCTCGCCGCCTTCGACAACGCGTGATCGGCGCGCAAGCCGTCGGCGTCGAGGACGACCATGCCGCTCGTACCCTCGTCCTTGACGAATCCGAGCACGGCGCGGGCGACGCTCGAATCGTTGCCGCCGTCCTTCTTCAGGATCGACGTCGCATTGCGCACGACGACGCATCGGGACGAGGCGAACATCGGTGGCGCGAGGAGCGCGTCGGTCAAGGACCTGACGTCGAAGTCGGGATCCAGCGTGTCGAACTTTTCGACCTCCATCTGCGCGCGCTTCGCGCCCTCGAGCGCGTGACGCAGCGCTTCCTCCCTGAACCAGCGCTCGTCCCCGCGCAGCACGATGATCTTGGGCAGAGGACCACTCGCGAGGGCGCGCGCCAGATTCGCGACCTGCTCGCCGGGAGACGCTTCCCGTTCCTTCTTTTGCGCCATGCGACAGAGATTAGCGCAGGAACGCTCGATCGAGCGCCAAACCCGCGAAGAGTCCGACGCCGATCCAGCCGTTCACCGTGAAGAAGGCGGCGTTCACCCGTGACAGGTCGTCCTTGGACACGAGGCTGTGTTCGTAGACGAGCAGGAGCGCCGCCGCTCCCACCGCCACCCACCAGATCCAGCCCAGCCCCGCGCTCGTCCCGACGCACACGAGAGCGAGCGTCGTGACGACGTGCAACGCGGAGGAAAGCCCGAGCGCGAAGCCGATTCCGTAGCGGGCGGGCACGGAGTGCAAGCCGGCCTGTTCGTCGAACGCGGCGTCCTGGCACGCGTAGATGAGGTCGAATCCCGCGACCCACGTCGTGACCGCCAGGGCGAGCCAGAGTACCGGCGCGAGTGGCGCGTCGAATGCTCCCCGCACCGCGATCCAGGCACCGAGCGGCGCGAGTGCGAGCGCGATGCCGAGCACGACGTGGGCGAGCACGCTGAAGCGCTTCACGAAGCTGTAGGAGAGCACGATGGCGAGCACGGGCCAGGACAGGTTCCCGGCCAGCGGATGCAGCGCGTACGCCGCCGCGACGAACGCCGCGCCCGCGACCACGACCAGCGTCGCGACGGATCCCGCCGCAAGCCGTCCACTGGGGATCTCGCGGCTCTTCGTGCGCGGATTGGCACCATCGATGTCGCGATCGACGAGCCGATTGAAGCCCATCGCCGCCGTGCGCGCGGCCACGGCGCACACGACGATCAAGGCGAGGGTCATCGCGGGCGGCACGCCACCCCGAGCGAGCCAGGCTCCACAGAGGGCGAACGGCAGCGCGAAGATCGAGTGGCTGAAGCGGACGAGCGAGAACCAGTCCGCGATTCGAGCGCGACTTCCGGGGGGCGGGCTCACGCTCCAGCTCGCCCCCCGCCGTGCGGTTCGATGCCGCGATCCTCTTCGGGCACGGCGAGCCCCTTCCAACGCGCTCCGACCGAGTTCTCGACGCCCAGGCGATCGAGCACCTTGCCGACGACGTGGTTGACGAGATCGGCCTTCGTCTGCGGATGGTGGTAGAAGCCCGGCATCGCCGGCAGGATGATCGCGCCGAGGCGTGCGAGGCGCAGCATGTTCTCGAGGTGAACGATCGAGAGCGGCGTCTCGCGGGGCACGAGGAGCAGGCGCTTGCCCTCCTTCAACGCGACGTCGGCGGCGCGCTCGACGAGGTTCGAGCTGAATCCGATCGAAACGCGCGCCATCGTGCCCATCGAGCACGGGCACAGGATCACACCGCCGGTGAGAGACGTCCCCGAGGAGGGCGGCGCCTCGACGGCGTCCGAGCGGAAGACCCGCACCCGTTTCGCCGACGCTGCACCGAGCCAGAGCGCCGGATCGGCGGCTAGCTTCTCGCCGCGTTCCCCCGGGTCGACGCCCAGTTCGTGACGCATCACCTTCACCCCCGCGTCCGTGATCGCGACGTCGACGTCGTGGCCGGCTTCGACGAGCGCGCGCACCAGGACATCGGCGTACTCGTGACCGGAAGCGCCGGTCAAACCCACGAAGAAACGAGTCACAGGAACACGTCCGGTCCGGCGCCGACGAACAGCGCCAGGTTGAAGAAAGCGTGCGTCCACGCCGCGACGCCGATGCCGCGCACGCGGAACAGGATGCCGAGCGACACGCCGGCGATCACGCGCCAGGCGAAGATGCTCGCTTCGAAGCGCTCGCCACCCTGTCCAAAGAGCCCGACGATCGGAGCGAGGTGAGCCGCGGCGAACACGAGCGCTCCGAGCCCGATCGAACCGACTTCCGCGAGGACCTTCGACACGCCGCGGTCGGCCGTGAAGAAGAGGCTGGTCTCGGTGACGAGCAGGAACAGTGCGCTCTGCAATCCCACGCGGAACACGATTTCCTCGAACGCGGCTCCCGAGGCGTGACGCATGGCAGCAGCGAACGCCGGTGTCGCTGCCGCCGATAGCGGCGGTGGCGTCACCGACAGCGCGTGTTCGAGCAGGATCAACAACGGCCCGAGGAGCACGGCGGCGACGAAGCCCTCGAAGGCGATGCGACCGATGCGCGCGAAGAGCCCGAGTTCGGCGTGGAAGGAACGCCATGCGCACACGAGGACGAGGACGAAAAGGAGCAGCGCGCGAGCGTTCGCGACGTGCTCTCCGAGTGCGGCGAACGGCAGCGTGAGCAGGTATTCGGCCGTGTTCCGCGCCGGCTCGGCGCCTTGCCGCTGTCCGATCTCGTAGACGAAAAAGAGCGGCGCCATCGCCAGCACCCCGAAAGCGAAGCTCCGCTGCAGCGACGCCGAGGGTGCCTCGCGCACGATTTCGCTCTCGACCGCGCCGGCTGCCGCCGCCACCGACCTCACGTCGGCCCCGCTTCGGCCCGGCGGCCCCAATGCAGGCACGCGATCCCGCGGGTGAGCAGGTCGTGGCCGCAGTCGACCAGTCCTTCCTCGCCCATCTCGCGCTCGAATTCGCCGGGCGACGGCCAGGCCATCACCGTGCGCGGCAAGTACGAGTACGCGTCCTCGTCCTTCGACACGAGACGCCCCACGGTGGGAAGTACGCGCAAGAAGTAGAAACGGTACAGACGGCCGAGTATCGGCCCCGGCGGCATCGTGAACTCGAGCACGAGCACGAGCCCGCCCGGCCGCACCACGCGCTTCATCTCCCGCAGGCACGCACGCCGGTCGGCCACGTTGCGGATCCCGAACGCGACCGTGCACACGTCGGCGACGGAACTGTGCACGGGCATGGCGAGCGCGTCGCCGTGCGCGAAGGTGGGACGCAGCGGACCGTCGACGCGCTTCTTGTCCGCGTGAACGAGCATCTCCGGCGTGAAATCGACGCCGACGACGCGCGCACCCGCCGCCGCGAACTGGACCGCGACGTCGCCCGTTCCGCAGCAGGTATCGATGACCGTCTTGTTGCGCACGTCGCCGGCGCGCGCCAGCAACGCCCTGCGCCAGCGCTGGTCGATCCCGAGGGACAGGGCTCGATTCAGGAAGTCGTAGCGCTTCGCGATGCGCGCGAACATCGAGCGCACTCGGACGGGGTCAGGCATGAAGAGGAGGCCCGGTCGATCCCGACCGGGCCTCCATGAAGATACGCTCTCCCCGGCCGCGAGCCGAGTGTCCGGAGCGCGCGCTCCTATTGCCGCAGGTAGTCGCTCAGGCCCTGGACGTTCGGACAGGCGATCGACTGGATCCCCGTGTGGAACTTGTCGGTGTCCACGCGGCTGAACGCGCCGTCGAGCACGATCACGTCCACGACGCCCGTCCCGTTCAAGGAGTTCGGGACGGCGACGAACATGTAGCTCGGTTCGCTGTTGTTGAACGGACCCTGGCAATTGCCGCGGACCGGGCTCTTGCCGTTCGACGGGGTCGACGGTCCGACGTTGAACACGGTCACGAAGTTCGGCTGTCCCGAGAACATGCGCTGGTTGTCGAAGGCGAGGTCGACCGGCACGCCCGAGAGCTGCGTGGTTCCGATCGAGACCTGCACTCCATACGACATGTCGCGGAACTGGGGAATCGCGAGCGAGCTGAAGTTGAGCGGCAACTGTCCCTGGCTGCCGCTGGCGGTGACCACCTTCGACATGGCTCCGACGCCCAGCGTGCCGGACGCGCCGGTCAGGGGGTTGATCGGCCCTTCGTGCGCGACCCAGAAGGCGGAGCGCAGGTCGACCTGGTCGATCTGCATCGCCTTGGGGCTCTTGAAGGTCTGGCTGGTGATCCCGATGACGTCGTCGTAGCCCCAACCGTTCACCGTGTTCGGACCCGACTCGAAGATCGCGACACGGCCGTTGCGGTTCAGGATGTAGCCGAAGAACACGTTGCGGCTGAAGCCGAAGCACGGTTGACGCGGCGTGATCGCGATCTCGAACGGCTGGTCGAGCTGCGAACGCACGATCTTGCGCACCTGGAGCGAGGCGGCGCCGATCACGGACACCGAATCATCGCCCTCGTTCGCGACGAGCACGTCCTCGTTGCCGCCGTCCCAGGCGATGCCGCGCGGGCGCTGACCGACGACGGTCTCCGTCACGACCTGGTGGAACGTGGCCGAGGCCGGGTCGATGTCGATGAACGACACGAGGTTCGAGAGCTGGTTCACGACCGCGAGGTACGACAGGTTCGGCGACATCGCGAGCGCGGTCGGGTCGAACGTGACGATGCGGTCGATGACCGTCATGCGGTTCGAGTTCATCACGACGACCTCGCGGCGCGCGCGGTCGATCACGTACAGGAACTGACCGACCTGCTGGCGGATCATGTAGTTCTGGCACGCGGCGATCGTCTGCTGTTCGATCGACGGGCCGATGAAGAAGCAGTTCTGCTCCTTCGTCAACAATCCGGTCGGAGGCAAACCGACGAGCGGGTTTCCGAGCGGGTCACCCGGCGTGAGCAGGTTCGTCGCCGGCGTGTCGATCGACGTCGGCTCTTGTCCACCGATGTAGGGCGACGCGCAGATCGGCGGGAACACCATCGGCGGCGGATTGGGGTGCGGAGCCCACCCGACGAGGTTCTCGCCACCGTCGAGCACGCTCCCGAACTGGTTGACCTGAGCGGGACCCTCGGTGTTGTTGCCCGTGTTCGCGGGCGCGATGCGCTTCTTGCCGTCCGAGGCGCACAGCGTGCCGCCACCCGACTGGCAACCGAACGGCGACGGGCCGTTGTTGAACGCACCGTCGAGCGAGTGCCCGATCATCATGTCGCCGACCGCCGACAGGATCGGCGCGCGGACGAGCAGGTTGTTGAGCGAACTGTCGCGCGTCAGCGTGAACACGCCCGAGGAGCCGCCGTTGATGGTGCACGTACCCGGAACGAGCGCGGGACGCAGCGTCGAGCCCTGCAGCTTGACGTTCGGATTGTTCGGGAAGTTCGTGCGCGAGTACGGATCGGTGCCAAAGGTCTGGTACGTCGGGTCGAACGTCGGGATGCCCGTGGATTGGCCGAAGCCGTTCAGGTCGATGACCGAGAGCCCTGGCACCGCGCCCGAGCGCGAAACGTAGATCGCATCCGGCGTGACCGGCGCGTTGACGACGCCCGGGCCTTCGCCGGTGTCGAAGAACGTGGTGGCGCCGAGCAGGTTCGTGTTCTGAGCCAGGTCCCGGATCTGCCCCGAGACCACGCTCGTGTCGACGCGGTTGTACACGCCACACTGGAATTGCGACGGGCCTTCACCGGGGAAGTTGAACACCGGCGTCAGGTCCCAGATGGACAAGTCGAGCACGCTCGTGGGCAGCGCGGTGAAGGGCACCTTGACGCGCTGCGACGAAGGCCCGAACTCGACGTTGATCGAAGCCGAGAGCACCGGCGCCTGACCGTTCGGGAGCGAACCGACGGACAGAGGTTGCACGTTTTCGGTGAACTCGACTCGGATCGACGTCATCGGGTCGACGTTCGAGTCCCCGCTGCCCGGCGAGATGACCGGGCTGTTGATCGGCGGAGGAGTCGTCGAGATCTCGGGCTGGAGCGTGTCGGACCCGACCGTCGTGCTGGCGAGCGCGCTGCGCTTCTGCAGCTTGCCGCTCGTCGAGCGCACCGACGTCGTGACGCGCAGCCGCAGCTGCCGCCCGGCCGGGAACGTGTCGGCCGTCGAGAGATCGTTGTCCGTGTCGGCCACGAACACGATCGTCTTCGTCGAGATCAGCTTCTGGAATCCCGTGAACTGCGATTGCGTGCCCGGGAAACCGAGGCCGGGCGTCAGCCCGTCCACGTCCTGCACGACGAATCCACCCGTGACGTTGTCGAACTTGACCCAGCGCTGGAGCGGCAGAGTCGGCGGGGTGCCGCCCGGAGTGCCCGCGTAGGTCGCGGCATAGGTGTCGAACTGATTCGTGAGTCCGTTGAACACGCGCACGCCGATGAAGGCACGCGCCGGGACGATCGAGGTCAGGCCCGTCGAGGGATCGAGCGCGACGAGCGTGATCGCCCCGGTCAAGCCGCCGGCGGTCTGCGAGGTCGCCGACGCGTCGAGTACTGAGGCGGGGTCGATGTCCTGGGAGAACTCGGCGTAGAAGAAGTGGTTGCCCGGCTGCCCGTTCGGCAACGTCGCGAGTGAGGGGAACTGCGGCACGGGCTGCACCGGGTTCGTCGCCGTGACGTTCTTGACCAGATCGTCCGTCGTGCGGATCGAGATCAGGTTCTGCGTGGGCGCGCCGGTGGTCGGATTGATGCGGAACACCGTGAACGGCACCAACTGGCCGAAGCCGTTGGAAATCTGTTGCACGTCCATCGAACCTCCGCCACTGCTCGAGCCCGAGCCGCCGCTGCCGCCGCCACCGCAGGAGGGAATGAGCAACGATGCGCCGCCGAGGAGGATGAGCGCCAGACGATGATTCTTCATCTTGAGAAGCACCTGATGAGATCGGATTCGGTTGGGTTCGGGGAGCGGGTCGCGCTCTCCGCGTCGGCGAGGACGAGCGGAGGACGCGCGTCCAGGGGACGCTCCGTCGGGCCGTGAAACTTGCGTTGTGTAGATTGCCAGGAAAGAACGACCCAGGCCAGCACAGACCCTCGCTTCGAGGGTCCCGGCTGCGGTTTCCCTCGCTTCGAGGGTCCCAGCTGGGGTTTCCCTCGCTCCGAGGGCCCCTTCGGCACCTGGAACGGCCCACCTGACCTCCCTCCAGGCACAAGATCCATGCCCGGTGCATCGCGCACGGGAGAAGGTGGCGAACGGCCGCATCTACACACCTCCTAACCGGCGGTTTCGAATCGACTTAGGAGTTGCGTGGGCTGCGCGCACGCCAGGGGGCCAAGGCCTGTGTGCGCCGGAGCCCGCCCCGCCTGTGCGCGTCTTGGCGCCTGGGCCTGTGCGCTGCCGCACGAGTAGGCTCGCACCGCCCCCTCCCCGTCGGCCCGGGCGGACCTCGGAACGAGGGGCCGGCCGCGCGCACCGCCGCGTTCGTCCCGGGCGCGGCGCGTGCTAGTGTCAGCCCCCCGATGCGCGCGAAGGACCACGTTTTCGATCCCGAGGCCCTGCTCGAGGAAGTCGGCCAGGAGGCAGCTCCCGAACGCGAGCTGGAAGTCTCACTTCGCCCTTCCTCGTTTCGCGAGTTCGTCGGGCAGGCACGCGTCCAGGACAACCTGGGTGTCGCGCTGAGCGCGGCGCGCGCGCGCGGCGAACCGCTCGATCACGTGCTCCTGTCCGGTCCGCCCGGGCTCGGCAAGACGAGCCTCGCGCGCATCCTCGCCCGCGAGCTCGGCACGACGCTGCACTCCTCCAGCGGCCCCGCGTTGGAGCGACCGCGCGACCTCGTCGGCATCTTGACGCAGATGAAGCGACACGACGTGTTCTTCATCGACGAAGTGCACCGTGTGCCCGCGCCGGTCGAGGAATTCCTCTACACCGCGATGGAGGATTTCACCGTCGACATCACGCTCGACCAGGGTCCGCACGCGCGCATCCTCCCGCTCTCGATCCAGCCGTTCACGCTGATCGGCGCGACGACGCGCGAGGGACTCCTCACCGCGCCCTTCCGCGGACGCTTCGGAATCGCCGAGCGGCTCGAGCCGTACCCGGTCGAGGATCTGGAGAAAATCGTCGCGCGCAGCTCGGCGATCCTGTCCGTGGAGCTCGATCCCAAGGCGGCGCGTTTGATCGCCGAGCGCAGCCGCGGCACGCCGCGGATCGCGAATCGATTCCTGCGCCGCGTGCGCGATCTCGCGCAAGTGCTGAAGGTCGCGGTCGTCGACGTGAAGCTCGCCAATGAAGCGCTCACGCGCATGGGAGTCGACACCAACGGTCTCGAGGAACTCGATCGGCGTATCCTGAGGGTGCTCGTGCAGAACGCGCCCGCGGCCGTCGGCATCAAGACGATCGCGGCCGCGGTCGGCGAAGCGGAGGACACCATCGAGGAGGTCTTCGAGCCGCATCTCCTGCGCTCGGGATTCCTGCAGAAGACCGCGCGCGGCCGCGTCGTGACGCCGAGCGGGTGCGTCGCGGTCGGCGTCGATCCCAAGACGCTGCCGAGCGCGACCGGCACCTTGTTCTAGCGCCCGGATGGACGCACCGAACGTCTTGGCGCGCTCCTCCCGCGAGCGCTTCGGGTTCGCGCTGCTCGCGCGCGACGCGCGCACGGCCGCTCGCGCCGGCGTTTTCACGACTCCGCACGGCGACGTCCCGACGCCCGCGTTCATGCCGGTCGGCACGCGCGGCACGGTCAAGGGCGTCTTCCCGCGCGACCTCTTGGCAGTGGGATCGACGATGATCCTCGCGAACACCTATCACCTGCACTTGCGGCCGGGCGAGGACGTCGTGCGCGCGCTCGGCGGTCTGCATCGGTTCATGGCCTGGGACGGGCCGATCCTCACCGACTCGGGCGGCTACCAGGTGTTCTCGATCCAGGAAGGCACGACCATCGATGCGGACGGAGTGACGATGCGCTCCGTCGTCGACGGCGCGGTCGTGCGTTTCACGCCCGAGCGCGTGATCGAGATCGAGGCGCAGTTGGGCGCGGATGTCGCCATGGCCTTCGATCACTGCCCGTCCGATCCGACGAACCGCGCCGAGTGCGAGGGCGCGGTGCGGCGCACGCACGAGTGGCTCGGGCGCTGCGTCGCGCGCCACCGGGAACTCGGGGGCGAATCGCGGGATCAAGCGCTGTTCGGCATCGTGCAGGGCGGTGTCTTCGAGGACCTGCGTCGCGCTTCCGTCGATTCGGCGTGCGCGCACGATCTCGTCGGCTACGCGGTCGGAGGTGTTTCCGTGGGCGAGGAGCGTGAGCAGATGCGCACGGCGATCGAGATCGCGGCGCCGCTCCTGCCCGAGGACAAGCCGCGCTACTTGATGGGCGTCGGCACTCCCGAGGATTTCTTCGACGCGGTTCAGCGCGGCATCGACCTGTTCGACTGCGTCACGCCGACGCGTCACGCCCGCAATCACAATGCCTTCACGACGAAGGGGCGTGTGAACCTGCGCAACGCGGCGTGGAGGACGGATGCCTCCCCCCTCGATCCCGCCTGCGACTGCACGGCGTGCACGCAGTTCTCGCGCGGCACGCTGCGTCACCTGTGCCAGTCGAACGAGATGCTCGGCGGGATGCTGCTCACGTTGCACAACCTGCGGTACTTCCACCGGCTGATGGCCGACATCCGTCGATCCGTCTTCGCGGGGAACTTCTCCGAGTTGCGGCGCGCGACGCTCGATGCGCTCGCGCCCGCCGAGTGAGTCGCCAATTCGACTCTGGCGTCACTTGCGCTTGTAGTCGGGACAAGAGAGCGCATTGGGCCGCTCCGGCCGGGAGCAGGCGTTGCCATAGTCCCACTTGCACGAATCGCACAAGTAGCGCTTGGAGGAGACGGCGAAAATCCGGCGCACGGCTTCACCGATGCGCCGGTACCAAGGCAGATGGCTCGCCGTAGCTCGTTTCCGCGGCATGGCCGCCGGTCACGCCTTTCAACGCGCGCTCGAGCGCGCGCCGATCACTTCGATACGCGTCGCGTCGATCCGCGCGGGACGAGCAGCGGTCGATTCCGAGCCGCTCACGCCCTGGCGCAGGAGCGCGCCACTGATGCCGACCTCGTAGTCGGCGAACTTCGAGAGGTCGTAGCGACCGCTCGAGCACACGATCTCCGCCTGCGCGCGGCCGGCCCAGTACACGACGTAACGCGGCGCGTCGCTCGCGACCGGCTGCTCGCGCACGATCCAGCCGCGTGCCTGGAATCGTCCCCACAGCGGATCGTCGATCTGGCTCGCGGCCTCGAGGCGCGCCCGCGCAGCGGCCAGGCGCTCACCGCGCGTCGAATCGTCGCGCGTGCGCTCGCTCTGGATGCGCACGATCTCCTCGTGCAACTCGACCTTCTGCAACTGCAAGCGCGCCTTCTCGGCGAACGTGCCGTTCGGGTTCTTGTCGAGGTAGCGCTGATAGGCGGCGCGCACGCCGTTCCAGTCCGGGCTCGAGCTCGTGCGTGCGCCTTCGTACAGACCTTCGGCCGCGGCGAAGCTCGCGTCCTGGCCGGCCGACGTCGCTTCCGACTTGCCGCCGGTCTCCGCGCCGGCCCAAGCCACGCTGCGCTTCTCGCCGGCGCTCGCTTCGATTGCGTTCTTCGCGCCGGCCGCTTCGCCCTCGAGCTTGACCTTGCTCCCGGCGAGGTCGAACGTCGGACGCGCCGCGTTCGCGCTCTTCACCGCAGCGGCCCAGGCCGTGCGCACGTCTTCCTTCGGGTCGACGGCGACCGTGTCCGCGGCGACCGCCCAGGCGCGCGTGCCAGCCGGAGAGACGACCTTGACCCAGTCGTCGCTCAGCGCCTTCGAGGCGTCGTTGCGTCCGACGACGCGCAAGCGATCGCCCTTGTGCAACTGTTGCTGGAGCGGGTAGCTCGTGTCGTCGCTCTTCGGCAACGGGCGCATGAACACGCCGTTGCCCGTGACTTCGACGATTCCCGGCACGGACGTCGTGTGCAGGTACTGGCCGTACACCCACACTTCCATGCCGCCCGGTGCGTCGACGGAGAGGAATCCGGCGTTCTCGCCGTACACCTCCATCAAGCCCTTGGCGGGCACGGTGCCGACGACGATCGACGTCTTGTCGGCCAGGTTGAAGAGCTTCGCGCCTGAGTCGTTCGCGCGCACGTAACGCAGGACGCCGGCCTCTTGCGCGCTCGTCGAGCGCGCCGAGACGGTGAACGCGAGCAGCAAGGCGCTGGTGGTGAGCACGGTGTCGCGGCGCATGCAGCGCGACAAGCGGGAAATGGTTCGCTGGAACATGGTGTGATCGAGATCGGATGGGCCTGGAGCCGGAAGGTGCGATGGAGGATGCAGGTTTCGTGCACGACCCGCGCGCGGCGAATCGAGTGAAGGTGCGCGAGCCTGGTTCCCGTCACGCGCGGCGACGAAACGCGGCGCTCGACCCCTCCGGTCGGATGCTAGGGAATCGCCGAGGCCCGTTCCACGAGGAGAATCCGAGGATTTCTCGCGACTTCCAAGGCGTGAACGAGTCGGGCGTGGGTGGCACACTGCGCGCCGATGGACACAGCACCGAGCCGTCATGGCCCGCTCGAGCGAGGATCCGTGCCGCCTGCTCCGATCTGGGCCGAGGCGCCGCGACCGGACGCGTGGTTCCCCTACATGTTCTGGGCGCACACGCACGGCAATCGCACGCCCTTCCCGCTGACGCAGTCGGGCATGCCTCAGGCCGATGCGGGGTTCCTGCGCATGCTGACCGGCGCGGACGACCTCGACCACCCCGTGCGCGAGGCGCTGCCGGCCCTGGAAGAAGCGCTCGCGCGGCGCTTCAGCGTGCCGCGCTCGCGCGTGATCGTCACGGTGGGAGCCACCGGCGGCATGTTCCTCGCCGCCGCGCGCTGGTTTCGTCCCGGCGCGCGCGTCGTCACGGACACGCCCTCGTACGAGCCGTTCCGGGCGCTGCCGCGCTTCTTTGGGGCCGACCTGGCGCTGGTCGAGCGCCGTCAGGAAGAACGCTGGGTGCTCGACACGGACCGGGTGCGCGCGGCGCTCTCTCGCGGCCCGGGACCCGGCCACGTGTTCGTCGCGAACCCGAACAACCCGACCGGCGCCCTGGCCGATCGGGGGGCCGTCGCGGCGCTCGCCCGCGAGGCCGAGCGCGCCGGCGGCCTGCTCGTCTCGTGCGACATCTACATGGAGTACGTGCCGGGAGGAGAGGCGGCGTGGGCCTTCGAGTGCGCGCCGAACGCGGTCACGATCGGCAGCCTGACGAAGGCGTACGGGCTCGGCGCGCTGCGCATCGGGTGGATCGTGCTCGGCGCGGCACTCGAGAAGGAGCGCGACGCGCTCGTCGACCTGGCCTATCTGTCCTACGTCGATCCTCCGACCGCGACCATGCGCGCGGCAAGAGCGGCGCTCGCGCGCACGGAAGCCCTGCTCGCTCCCTTGCGCGCGGTCGAGGCCGAGAGCCGCCCGCATTTCGACGCCTGGTTGCGCGCGACCGCGGGCATCGAGTGCGTCGTTGCCCCACACGGCATCATCGCGTTCCCGCGCGTCGAGGGCGTCGCCGACACCCTCGACCTGTCGGAATACCTGGTGCGCGAGCACGGCGTCGACGTGGTGCCCGGGGAGTTCTTCGCCCGCCCCGGACACGTGCGCGTCGGCTGCGGCATGCCGCTCGAGAAACTGCGCGAGGGGCTGGCGCGGCTCGAGCGCGGCATCCGCGCGTTCCGGACCACGCGTTCACGATGAGCGCGATCGAACCCATCACCGTGCTGCACGCGCGGATCGTCTCGGGCACCGGCGGCGGACCCGAGAAGACGATCCTGAACTCGCCGCGCCACCTGGAGGGCACGCGGTATCGGGCTCTGGCCGCGTATCTGCACGCACCGGGCGATCCGGGCATCGGCATCCTGCGCGAGCGAGCGCGCGAGCGGCACTGCCCGTTCCACGCTCTCGAGGAATCGCGGCGCATCGATTTCTCGACCATGCAGCGCCTGGCCGAACTGTGTCGCGCCGAGAACGTCCGCATCTGGCACGGACACGACTACAAGTCGAATCTGTACGGCCTGCTGCTCGCGAAGCTCGTCGACGTGCGGCTCGTCACCACGATGCACGGCTGGGTCAAGCACACGTCCAGGACGCCGCTCTACTTCGCGGTCGATCGCTGGTGCTTGCCGCGCTACGAGCAGGTGGTCGCGGTGTCGCGCGATCTCTTCGACGCAGCGCTCGAGTGCGGCGTCGATCCGGCGCGCCTCGTGCAGATCGACAACGCGATCGACACCGAGGAATTCAGGCGCAAGGGCCGGGCGAGCGCCTCGCCCCTGCGGGCGCGCGCGGGCTCGATCCTGGTCGGTGCGGTCGGACGCCTGTCCGAGGAGAAAGGCTTCGAGATCCTGATCGAGGCGGTCGAGCGCTGCATCGACCGCGGGATGAACCTCGAGTTGTGGATCGCGGGCGAGGGCGACTTGAAGGAACGGCTCGACGCGCGCATGCGCTCGTCGAGGCACGCCGATCGGCTGCGTCTGCTCGGATTCCAGAAGGACACGCCCGGTCTCTTCGAGGCCTTCGACGTGTTCGCGCTCTCCTCGCTGCGCGAGGGGCTGCCGAACGTCGTGCTCGAGGCGATGGCGATGGAAGTGCCGCTGGTCGCCACGCGCTGCGGAGGCATGAACGCGTTCGGGCGCGATGGTGTCGACATGCGACTCGTCGAGGTCGGCTCCGTCGATGCGCTGCAGCACGGTCTCCTGGAACTCGCGGGCGACGAGGCCCTGCGTGCCCGCCTGGCTCACGCCGCGCGTCGACGCATCGAGACCGAACTCTCGTTCACGGCGCGGATGAGGAAGATGGTCGCGCTCTACGACCGGCTCGGCCTCACCTGAACCGCGCGAGAGCGGCCTGGATCGCGAGCGTCTCGATTTCGCGCGTCGATCGGCCGGTGCGCGCTGCGAGCGAAGCGACCTCGTCGTGCTCGGGCGACACGTCCGCATGCTCGATCGAAGCGCGGCCGGGCCGGCGACGCACCTTCACGCGCAGCGTCGTGGAGAGGACCTCGACTTCGACGATCTCGCGCGCGGCCTCGGTGCGCGAATAGTTCGTCCAGCGCACGCCCAACGTCGTCGTCGAATCGAAAAGCACCTCTTCGAGCGCAAGGCGTGCCTCTGGCCGGCACATCGAGCGCACCTGCGGCTCGCAGACGCTCGGAGACCAGCGCGAGTTCCTCCCCCGTCATGTCGTCGAGGTTCACCTCGAGCTGCACCACGGCCGTGGAGGCCGTGCCCGGCGACGCGCTGCCGAGTTGGACGCGCACGACATTCGGTGGCCCCTCCTTGGGATCGCGGTGCCCGGCACCGTACCCGACCCGCTCTGCGGTGAATGCACCCGGCGCTTCGAAGCGTTCGCAGAACTCGACCAGCAACGCGGCGCCCGTCGGCGTCAGGCGCTCGCCGCCTCCGCCTTCGATGCGGCACTCGCGACCGCGCATGAGTTCGGCGACCGCGGGCGCGGGGACGGGCATCAGTCCGTGCGCACAGCGCACCGTGCCGGTGCCCGTGACGGGCGGGGTCGAGACGACACGCTCGACGCCCAGGCGCTCGAGCGCGAAACACGCGCCGCACACGTCGACGATCGTGTCGACGGCGCCGACTTCATGGAAGTGGATCTCGTCGGGAGAGCAGCCATGGACCCGGCCTTCGGCGACCGCAATGCGGCGGAAGACGGCCAGGGAACGGGCGCGGACCGCGGCGGAGAGCGGGGCACGCTCGATCAGGGCCGCGATGTCCTTCAGGGTGCGGTGTGGAGGGTGAGAGGATTCGGGCGTGACGAGTGTGAGCAGCGTGCCCGAGAGGTTCTGGCGCCAGGCGGTCTCGGTCGTGAGGCGGGCTTCGCCGGGGACGAGCGCGTCGGCGAGCGCGCGCAGGTCGGAGAGGGTGAAGCGCGGGTCGGAGAGGTCGAGCAGGGCGGCGAGCAGCATGTCGCCGGCGAGACCGGAGAAGGGCTCCAGGAAGAGGGTCGCCGTCGCGGCGAATTCACCGCGCGTGGCGCTGGAAGGGACTTGGGACGAGGGCGGAGGGAGTTGCACGGGAAAAGCGGGACTCGGGGTGGCGAGAGTAGCAGCGAAGCGTGGGGACAAGGTGCAGCTTGTCGCAATCCCCCGCCGCAGTCTGTCGCGGCGCTGCCGCGACGGCGAGTGCGCCCTCACTAGGCCCGCGCAACCGCCAGGACATGGACCCGCAATGCGCCCATCCGGCGCAACTGCCGGGCGCACTCGCTGGCAGTTCCCCCCGACGTCACCACATCATCCACCACCCAGCACTCGGCGCCCGACACGCTTCTCCTATTCCTCCACCCCCACCTCCCGACCTCGAAGGCTCCCCTCACGTTCGCCTCCCTCGATCCCGCCCCGAACGATCCTTGCGGCAACGTCGGGCGCGTGCGCGCCAACGCCGCCGCCATCGTCACCCCCGCGCTCGCTGCCGCCGCCGCCGCGAGCAATCGCGCCTGGTCGTACCCGCGCTCCCACCGGCGCGTCGGATGCAGGGGCACCGGAACGAGCACGCGACGCGCCTCGCACTCTTCCTCGAGCCTCAGGCGCGCTCCCAGCAATCTCCCCAGAGGCTCCGCGAGGTCCCGGCGTCCGCGGTGCTTCAACGCCAGGATCCACTCGCGCGTCGCCGACGCGCGGTAGTCCGCGAGACACACCGCCCGTCCGAAACCGGGTGCATCCGCCCGGCAGGCTGTGCACGTCGATCCGTCGGGGAGGATCGGCGCGAGCGCGAGCGCGCACCGTCCGCAGCGGGGCCCAAGCATCGCGATCGAGAGCCTGTGCTCGGCGCAACCGAGACCGTCCCCGAGGTCGTCGCTCGAGCACAGGCAGCACGTCGGCGGATACAGAGCCGCGACCGCTTCGCGCGCGAGGGGCAGTAGGGACGCGAGCGCGGGCTGGATGGCCACGCCTCCTCGACGAACGGGCGGCGGCACAGTTGCGCTCGGCCCGGGAAAAATGTCTCGCGTCCGCCCTAGTCGTCGTCGTCGTCCGTCTGGAACGGCGCGCGGACCTCGGGCCGGCCCGAGCGATCGGGTGGACG
>JBGATY010000041.1:0-22657 GCA_044228955.1 Planctomycetota bacterium
GTGAACAGTTCCTCGAGCTGGTCCGCGAGCACGGCCAACCGCACCGCCGGCGGCGCGAGACGCGCAATGCGCTCACGCAGTTCCGCCGCGTCGTCCTCGCGGTGATCGCTCTCGAGCTGGCGCAGGCGGTCCTTCAAACGCTGCTCCTCGGCGACCCGCGCCGTCGCGCCGGCCTGGCTGAGTGCCTGGCGCAGGAGCAGCCCCGCTCCACCCGGCTGTCGACGCAGCAACCCCGCGAGCGCCCCCGCGCTCGTGCCGTCCGAACCGAGCTCGGGCAACGCCTCGGGCGCGAGCAGCGCGGTCGCGAGCGCGAGGAAGGGATCCGTGCCGGGCTTGAAGATCGCACGACGCCACGTTTGCGCGCCCTCGATCACTCCCGGCTGCACCAGCATCGGCAGCACGCCCGCTCGAGCGAGCGACGACTTCCCCGATCCGCTCGCGCCGAGCACGAGGACGAACCGTCGCCCCTCTTCCGCGCCGGCGCGCGCTTCGAGCTCCTGCGTCTGGAACGCCTCGATCACCTGCCCGACTTGCGCCGTGCGCCCGAAGAACACGGGCGCGTCGGCGAAGTCGAACGCCGCGAGGCCGAGGTACGGCCGGCCGGCGTACACGGCGACGGGCCGCGAGCGCGGACCGGGTGCCGGCAGGTGCTGCTCGAGGAATGCCCGCAACCCCTGCGTGAGCTTCTCCTCGAATTCACCGAGCGTGCGGTAGCTGTTGACGGCCGCGGTGAAGTACTCGCCCGTCTTGAAGTAGCGCTCGAAGAACTGGTCGAGCCGATCGACCTCGCGATCGACCGCTTCGCGCGCCTCCTTGGGCCGACTCGGCCGCCGCGGCTCGGTGCGATTGCGGAACACGAGCACATCGGGCGTGCCCTTCGCCTGATGCGCCTGCATCGCCATGAAGAACTCGTACTCGGTCCCGCTGTCGAAAAACCCGCCACCGGGTCGCGGATGGCGCTCGGGATTCAGCGGCGACCCGAGACGCGACCACAACACGCACACGACGACGTCGAAGCCGTCCATCGCCGGGATGTTCTGCTGGTAGTCCTTCGTGGCCAGCATCACCTCGTGCTCCCAGAAATAGGGCTCGAGGACCGCGCGCGATCCGATCTCCGCCTGCAGCCGCTCGACGATGCGCCGCGCGGTCTCGCGCTCCATCTTCACGTCGCCGGGCGAGCTCAGGAAGATGCGGACGGTGGACGGTGTCGGCATGAAGGCTCAGACGATAGCGCGCGGGATACTTCGGCCCAACGCTAGAGAAGAGCTCGTCGGGCGCTCGCGCATCGGCGGGTTCGTGATGCACGGGGCCAGGCTCCTTGGGCCGGTCCGCTTTCGAGCGCCGACGGGGCCCGCCGCGGGCTCGCGCACGAGACGATCTGGCGCGCGCTCGAACGACACGGCTTGGTCACAAGAACACGAGGCGGTCGCCCAGTCCCGAAGGTCAAACCGGAAGGAGTTTCGTGAACACCACAGCATCGACGTCTACGCGCGGCGCGACGGACGACACTACCTGTCGTTCACGGCCTGGACCTTGTGGTCATGCGCTTGGACTTCCCATCCCCATAGAAGTCGGCTGACATGGGCGCATTGTACCCCTGCTTGGATCCTGGCCAGGAGGGGAGTTGCGGCGCGGCCGTACGGTGGGACACTACGGGTGCGAACGCGAGCTACGAACTCATTCGGTCGTGCACTGCGCCGTTGGCCTGGCTGCGGGCGGCATTCGCTTGCGGCTACAAGACGATAGCCAACGCCGTCCTCGTCGGACCGCCAAGTCCCATCGTTCTTGCTCGGAACCCCGCGAGATGCGGGGCAGCGTGGTATCCGCGACGCACGTGGGGGTGATCGCGGCGCCCGACGTCCGTGACAACCAGGAGTCCTCATGAACACCGCACAATTCCGCCGCAGCATGATCCTCCGCACACTAGGCCTCGCCGGCATCGCCTCCGTCGCATTCGCACAGGCGCCCGGCACGTGGACGGGAGTGCAAATCCTCGAGCCCTCGATGCTGTCCGCGTCTCCGCCAGAGCCTCCGATCGTCGCGAGCGACGCCGACGGTCACACCGTCTCCGTGTGGACGTCGCCCTCGATGGGAGTGGCATTCACCGAGCGTTTCCCCGGCGGCACGTGGTCGACCGTGAACTCGATCCTGCCCGGCACCGACGGCTATGCGCCGCAAGTCGCCATCGGCCCGACCGGCATGGTGGCCGCCTCGTGGGTCGTGCCTGGACAAGAGTTCATCCCGACGAAACTCGTCGTGTCCGTGCGCCCCGTCGGTGGCAGCTTCGGAGTTCCGACAGTGATCGCGACCGGTGCGACGTTGTACGACTCGCGCCTCGGCATCTCGAAGTACGGCGTCGTGACGATCGCGTTCGCGCAGAGCGGCATCCTCAAGTCCGCCGTGCGCGATCGGACGGGTGCTTGGTCACCCGTTCAAGTCTTGACGGCTCCTGGCACGTCCGCGGGTACGCCCGAGATGGCCGTCAACCCCAACGGATCGACGGTCGTCGTGTGGCAACAGGGCCAGGTCGGCGTGCCGGGATCGAGCTCGATCACGGCTGTCTACAAACAACCGCGATCGCTGACCGTCTGGGATGCGCCGGAGACGATCTCGCTCGCGACGGGACTCGGCTTGTACATGCCCAAGGTCGGCATGGACGCTGTGGGGAACGTGGCGGTCACTTTCATCGAAGGCTCTGCGATGATGATCGCGACCAAGAAACTTGCGAGCACGTGGAGCGTGCCGCTGCCGATCACCCCGGCCACGGACAACGTCTACTCCACGGCGATGGCCATGGACGCGCGCGGCAATGTGCTCGCCGCTTGGCAAGCGCTCGACGTCAGCAACTACGGCACGGTTTCAAAGCGCGCGGTGTCGTCGGCGGGTCCGATGGGTCCGGTGGTTGTGCTCTCCACGTCACAAGAGGACGCGAGCGCGCCTACGGTGTCGCTGGCGTTCGACGGATCGATCGGGATCGTCACCTGGGTCGACAACAACACCTTCACCGCGAACGCCGCTTTGGGCGGGCTGCGCGGGCCGTTCACCGTGTACGGCATCGGATCCGGTTGGTGGAACACTCCGATGCCGACGGCGGCGGGCGCCTCGGCGGTGTCCGTCGTGTGGAACGCGCCGACGCCCAACCCGAACGTGACGCGGATGGTCGCGAATGCCTACAGACCGTGATGAGCCATGACGCTGCAGTCGTGGCCGTGCCGCAGCTCGTGCCGGATGGATCGCGGGCTGCAGCGCTGACATGAACTCCGGGCCGCGAGGCCAGTCGCGTAGAGCACAGGGCAGTCGCGATGCGGGAGCTGTGTTCGCAAATCGGGGCTAACTCTCTGCGCACTTGCAGCAACAGCTTCCGTGTGGCTGTTCTACGCAGCGCTGCTATTGGCGCGCTCACTCGATCCTGCGTACAACGCGCTCACGAACATGCGCCACGGCTTGGAACACAGGGCCTGTCATGAAGAGCGTAGGAAATCCAAGCACAGGACCACGGTGAGCATCCTACCTCGGCCTGGCGATCGCGGGCTCCTCCGTCCTCGGTCGCGCGTCGTCAATCTCGCTCGCAGAACTGTGCGCGGCCTCGGTGCAGAGTCGCGCCGCGCTCGGGCCCGAAGGTGGCAAGGCGGTCGAGCACTGGGGTCGTCGCCAGGGTGACGATGGCGCGCCCCCCCGCTTCATCCCAGGCGAGTTGTGCTGTGACATCGACTATTTCTCGCTGCATGCCAAAGTCCGCATCGCGGCTCACGACCGCGATGGACTCGAACGCTTGTGTCGCTATGTGGCCCGGCCCCCCTTCAAGGCCGAACGGCTGTCGCTCGATGACCGTGGCCGCGTCGTCTACACGCTGCGCCGCCGCTGGCGCGATGGCACGTCGGCGGTCGTGTTCGAGCCGCTCGATTTCATTGCGCGCCTGTCGGCCCTGGTGCTGCGGCCGAGAGCGCATTTGCTGACCTGTCACGGCGTCCTCGCGCCCGCCGCCGCGTGGCGCCACCACATCGTGCCGGGCGGGAGCGCGAAGAGGTCGCCGAGCCTGTCGAGCACGAGCTGGGGCACGGATTGCGACGGGCATCCAAGTCCCAAGCCAGCCCGACCGACGCGTCATCCCTGGGCGGAGTTGATGAAGCGCGTGTTCGAGATCGACGAGCTCGTCTGCCCGCACTGCGCTGTCCCTGGCAGTGCGGGCAACCGTGTCATGACCCAGCGAGAGTGCGGTCACGACGCTCGGAACTCCGGGTGGGATGGCCTTCAAGGGCGGCGGTGGGCGTGCCAAACGGCCTGATGCGGCAGGCTCCGGCGACGGACGGACGTGAAGTGCGGACGCTGGGGTAGGAGGACACCCATGGTCATCCGCTTCGATGTCCTACCCCCGTGAGCGCGGCCGCGTGTCGTTCGCCTTCGCCAGACATCGTGCTTGCAGGCCGCGGTTGGGGTTTTCGGGGCGCACAGCTCGACCGTTCAACTCGCAGATTTGCTAATGCTGCTCCCGAGTTGAGTGGGCTATGGCATCGAGCGCGCGCTCTGAAGGGCGCCGAGCGCGGGAGTACCCGGAAGTCTCTAGAGAGGAGTCGCCATGAAGGGCTTTGTGCAAGACATCGGGGCGCTGGCTGTCGCCAACGTCGAGTTTCGCCAGGTGCTATATACGGCCAAGAACTGCCAGCTGGTCGTCATGTCCTTGAAACCCAAGGAGGAGATCGGGCTGGAAGTCCACAAGCTCGATCAGTTCTTCCGCGTCGAGAAGGGAACAGGTGAAGCGGTTCTCGACGGCGTTCGAACGGCGATCCGCGCGGGCTTCGGGATCATCGTTCCCGCGGGAACGAATCACAACATCGTCAACACCGGCAGTGAACCGATGAAGCTCTACACGCTCTACGCGCCGCCGAATCACAAGGACGGCGTCGTCCACCACACGCGTGCCGACGCTGAGAACGACAACGAACACTTCGACGGCAAGACGACGGAGAAGCAAGTCGAACGAGTCGAGAGCCCCGTGAAGGCCGCTCGGCCTTCGCCCAAGGTTCCGCGATGAACCCCGCGGCCTGAATCTCCAGGCGCGGACAGGACGGTTCGATAGCCTCTCAGACGTTTCCGGTCCGAGCTGCGGGAGTTCGACGAGAGCGGTGCACGCGCATGGACTGCCGTTCACCGCTCAGTCCGCACTCTGACGGCAGAGGAACGCTGACTATCGCAGCCGAGTCAGGAGCGGCCGCGTACGGGTGGTCGGTCCACACCGCCCAAGACAGGCCCGCGTACACGGCCATGAGAGCGATGTACGGATCGCCGGGATCGGGAAGCGCGCACTCGAAGCGGGTGCGGGTGCTGGCAACCGTGTCATGGCCCAGCGAGAGTGCGGTCACGACATCTCATTGGATTCGTCGTCGCGTGCGCGCTCGTGCGGCGCGAGGTTTCGCGTTCACATGCCTTCGATGGTGAACGGGAAGCGCACGCGACGCACACCGTTCGCATCGTAGAAGTCCTGCGCGGACACATGCATGCCGTTGTGCGTCCCGAGGTCGAATGTGCGCAGCAGATCGGTGACCGGGTCCTTCGTGACTCGCAGTGCTTGAGACCACTGATCAGGATTGCTCGGGAAGACCGCCGGATTGTGCATGACGACTTGCGCGAAGAAGTTCATCGGCAGGTTCGAGTAGGCCAGCGCAGGCATGTCGCTCATCGTGACCGGATAGGCGCGCCGGATGGACGACAGCTGGGTGTCGAACAGGTAGCCGAACAACAACTCCTGCGATTGGCCTAAACCAAATCCGAGCACCAGGTGGCATTCCGCGGTCACGATGTTCACTTGGCATGTCGTCGTCGCCTGATTGGCGTCGGTAGCCGTGAACGTGATCGAGTAGGAGCCGGTCTGAGCACTCGATGGCGTCCACGTCAACGTCGTGCAGACAGGATTGCCACTCGCGGGAAGCAACTGCGACATTGTCGCTCCGGCAGGAAGCGCCGTGGATGTCAGCGTCACGGGTGCTCCAGAGTCGGAGTCGGTCGCGCAAATCTGAACAGTGAGCGGGACGCCGACGCTGGCCATGATGACGGGCGTGCAATTCGTGAACGTCGGCGGCGTGTTGCCGATGAATCCGTACGTGATCGAAATGCTTGCGGACGCGCGCAGCTCGAACGCCGTCACGACGTTTCCCGCGCCGGTCGCCGATGACAGACCCACGGCAATCACCGTCACCTGCAGATTGCCCGGCGCGCCGAGCTGACCTGCGAAGGTGGCGATGTCGACGCTCGGCGGCAGCGGGTGGTTCAGGCCGTGAGCAAGCGTGATTTCAGGGTGCGTGATCCCCGAGGTCCCCATGTAGTCGAGCGTGCCGTCGTAGGCCGAGAAGGTGTCTTGGTAGTTCGCCATGGTAATGGGCATTTGCATCGTATTGCCGTCCGGCAACACGACACCCAGAAGACTCTCGAAGGTGCTCTGCACGACCGAGGGGGTCGCATCGGTGCTCTCGATGCGCACTCTCCCTTTCAACGTCTGTCCGATCCGAAGGTCGACCGTCTGCAGCGTGCCAAGCGCCGGGTCGAACCGGGGCAGGTCCATGGTGCGCATCCAGTTCGTGGCCTCTTCGACGATCGTCGAACTGCTGGTGACGTATTGCAGTCCCTGAGCGTGGAGCGATGCAAGCGGGAGGAAGGTGAGTGCGAGGAGTGCGCGAGACAGGTGGCAGAACATGGCGATGGGTCCAGGACTTGGGGTCTTGGCGAACTGCGGCTTACGGGGGTCGGCCGCAGGTTCGTCGGTGGCGAATGGTCCGTGCTTGCAATTGGCGGTCCGATGCACGATGCCCCGAGTCGCTGTGGCCCGGAACCGGGGCGAGCGCCTCCGAAGGTCGTCCTGAGCCCTCCGTGCGGGCCCATTTCTGAAGCGCTTGGCGGTTCATCGCCGGAGCAGGCAGACGACCACTCGTCGGAGTCCTGGCCACACGAAGTCCTCTGCAGCAATCGATCGAACTTTGAACAATCGCCGCCGCTGCTTTTCGCTTCGGGCACGAGAACACGACTCCCCGAGCGCGCTTCCGACGCGAAATGACCGGCTTCAAAGCACACGCACTGCCGATCCAGGGCCTCTTTTTCGTTGCCGTCGCTTCCACCTTCATGTTCGGGGGGCGTCCTCGCGGGGCCTCGACTTCCCCCCCCCGAGCCGGGAGTACACCTGCCTGTGGCGCGATAGTCGGCGCGGCGCCGAGTGTGGCCCGGAATGCGGAGGTTCCCGGATGGGATCGACTGTGCGCGTAGTGTCCGCTCGTTACGCCGCACGTCGAAAATGCCTGAGGATGCCGCCCAATCGGTCCTGAACGCGGATTTCCGTCGTCTCGCTACAGGCCCATGGTCGAGCGTGCGGCGCAATGATCCTGTTCTCCAGACCCCGGTGGGGCCGCTCGCCCTGATAGTGCTCGATGAACTCGCGGATGCCCGGTGAAGCGATCCTTCGCCGAACAGCATCATGCGGTTCAGGCACTCCTCCTTGATCGAACGCACGAAGCGCTCTGCGAAGGCGGTTCTCTTCGACGAGCTACTCGATCGTCCGCTGCTGCTCGCGGTGGACCCAGCCTGAAACCGTGAGCAGTAGGGCACGGAGGGGATAGAGATCGGCTGACATGGGCGCTTTGTACTCCTGCACAAGTTTCGGCCAGCGGCGGAGTTGTGTCGCGGTCGTACGATGGAACACTACGCCGGAAAGGGCGCTGTACGGATCGCCGGGATCGGGAAGCGTGCACTCGAAGCGGGTGCGGGGCCGGCAACCGTGTCGTGGCGCAGCGAGAGTGCGGTCACGACGCTCGGAACTCCGGGTGGGATGGCCTTCAAACGCGGCGGTGGGCGTGCGAAACGGCCTGATGCGGCCGGCTCCGGCGACGGACGAGCGCGAATTGCGAACGCCGGGGTAGGAAGACACCCGTGGTCGTCCGCTTCGATGTCCTGGCCCGCTCGGCTCGAGAACGACGACACGCTCAGGCTGCATCTTCCAAGAAGAGGTTACGTCTCTCGTGGGCGATCGTGAACGCCGGAGGCGGCGATCGCTCAGGCGCCGTCCCACTTCAGGCGGTAGCCGACCCCGGCCTCGGTCTCGAACGCGCTGGGCTCGCCTGGAGCACGCGCCAACTTGCGGCGCAAGTGCGTCATGTAGACGCGCAAGTAGTGCTTCTCACCGGCGGCATTTGGCCCCCATACCTCAGTCAGGAGTTGCTTGTGGGTCACGACCTTGCCCGCATTGCGCACGAGCACGGCGAGCAACCGGAACTCGATCGGCGTAAGCTTGACCTCGACGTCACCGACGTGGATGCGCCGTGCTTCCAAGTCGACCTTCAACGCACCTGATACGAAAACGGCCTCGCGCGCCCCGCCGGCGATGCGCATGGAATGGCGCAAGGCGACCCGCATGCGCGCCAGGAGCTCCGCGAACCCGAATGGCTTCGTCAGATAGTCGTCTGCCCCCGCGTCGAGCGCGCTCACTTTGTCGCGCTCGAGACCGCGCGCGGACAACACGATGATGGGCATCTGCGACCACTCGCGCAGTCGTCTCGCGACCTCGACTCCGTCCATGTCAGGCAGGCCCAGGTCGAGCAGCACCAGATCGGGCACGTACTGAGAAGCACAGGTCAACCCCCCACGCGCGGTCGTCGCTTCGACCAGGCGATAGCCGTTGCTCGTGAGGCTCGCGCGCAGGAAACGCATGACCTGCGGTTCGTCCTCGATCACGAGGACCAGGGGCGCGGTCGCCAGGTTCGCGTCGCTCGCGCTCATCGTGCCTCTTCGGCCGGCCGCGGCGGCTCGCCCTCGATCGGCAGGCTGAAGCGGAACACGGCGCCGCCGCCTGGTCGATTCGCCGCCGTGATCGACCCGCCGTGCGCCACGACGATCGCGTGCACGACCGCGAGACCCAGACCCGCGCCCTTGGACACGACGTCGTCCCCGACGCGATAGAACTTCTCGAAGATTCGCTGCTCTTCACCTGCTGGAATACCGCGACCACGGTCGCCGACCTCGAAAACGGCCGACTTCTCCTCGACGCGCACGCGCACGTCGATCGGTGTTCCGGTGGGGCTGTACTTGCAGGCGTTCTCGAGCAGGTTGATCAAGGCCTGCTCGACCAGCACGGGATCGATCGGAACGAGAGGAACTTCGCCCGGAAGGTCGACTTCGACGTGCCGCCCTGCGAGTTCGCGCTCGATGCGGCCGATCGCGGAATGCACGACGTCGTCGACCGGACACCACTCGCGCGTGACCTCGAGGACTCCGGATTCGATCCGCGTCAGGTCGAGGAGGTTTGCCACCAGGCGACTCAAGCGGTCGCCCTCCTCGCGCACGGTCTCGAGGAGCTCGCGGCGATCGGCTTCGGTCAACCGACCCTGGTCTTCCAAGAGCGCTTGGGCGGAGCCCGTGATCGACGCGAGCGGCGTGCGCAGGTCGTGCGAAACGGCCGACAGGAGCGAGCTGCGCAAGCGCTCGGTCTCGGCCGCAATGCGTGCGTCGGCCGCTTCGTCGCCCAACATCACGCGCTCCAGCGCCAACGCCGTCTGTGCCGCGAACGTCTCGAGCAGCTGGAATTGGCTGGGAGTCAAGTCATCCAGCACGCGTCGCCCGGAGGCACTCTCCGCGAGACCGAGAACGCCGACCGTCTTCGCCAATCCGCGCAGCGGCACGAACAGAGCCTGCGATCCGGGCAGCGTGTCGGTCCCGAATCCGGCCACGCGTCCGTTCTCGAACACCCAGCGCGCGACGGCGAGCTCGCGCTCCGAACCGAGCACGCCGGTGGCATCGCCGGCGAGGCGCTCGAGGCTCGCCCCCGACTGGATGTACACGACGGCGTCGCAATCGAACGAAGCACGCACCTGCCCCACGGCAATCGTCGCGATCGCGATGGGTTCGAGTTCGGCGCTGAAGCCACGGCTCATCTCGAAGAGCGCCGTGTTCCGGCGCTCTCGTTCGCGCGAGGCGTCACGCTGTTCGCGCATGCGCACGGTGCGCGAGCTCACGGTCACCGCGACGACGAGCATGACCAGGAACGTGACGCCGTAACGCGCGTCGGCGATCGCGAACCGCCCCGTCGGCGGAACGAAGAAGAAGTCGAAGGCGGCGATGGAGAGGACCGCCGCGAACAGCGCCGGCACGCGCGACAGTCGGCTCGCTGCCACGAGCACGCCGAACACGTGGATCATCGCCTGATCCACCATCGTGAACAGTTCACGCGTCAGGAGACACACGCCCGTGCTGAGGAGGATCGGTCCGAACAGCCAGGCGTACGGCTCCCACCCTGTCCGGCGGGGAACGCGCGCTGGCTTCACGGTCGAATGTTCGGGCTCGCCCGCCGTGACCAGCACCTCGATTTGCCCCGAGTCGCGCACGACGTCGTCGAGCACCGAACCGCGCAGCATTCTGAGCCAGCGCGGCGTGCGCGGCTTCCCCACCAGGATGCGCGAAACGTTCCGGTCGCGCGCCGCCTGCAGGATCTCCTGCGCGACGTTCTCGCCCTGCATCACCAGGGTCTCGGCGCCCAGACGCTGCGCGAGGGCGAGGTGTTCCGACAGCCTTTCGCGGCTCTCCTCGGGCAAGCGGCCGAACGACGGACCCTCCACCGTCAGTACGATCCACCCGGCTCGCAGTCGTGACGCCATGCGACGCGCGGCCCGCAACAGATCCGCCGCTTGTGGCACGTGGTCGATCGCGACGAGGATGCGCTCCTGCGTGCGCCAGACCTCATCGATGCCATGCTCGCGCTTCCACTCGGTCCCCTGTGCGTCGACGCGTTCGGCCGTGCGCCGCAGGGCCAGCTCACGCAGCGCCAGCAGGTTGTCCTTCTTGAAGAAATGCGCCGTGGCGCGTTCGGCCTGCGCGGGAACGTAGACCTTTCCTTCGGCCAGGCGCTGCAGCAGGTCGTCGGGCGGCAGGTCGACGAGCTCGATCTCCTCGGCGCGGTCGATCAGCGAATCGGGCACCGTCTCGCGCACCGTGACGCCCGTGATTCCGCTGACGACGTCGTTCAAGCTCTCGACGTGCTGGACGTTCAGCGTCGTCCACACCTCGACGCCGGCGTCGAGAAGCTCGACCACATCCTGCCAGCGGCGTGCGTGCCGCGAACCCGGCGCGTTCGTGTGCGCCAGTTCGTCGACCATGATCAAGGAAGGCATGCGCGCGAGCGCCGCATCGAGATCGAACTCCTGGAGCTGCACGCCGCGGTAGCTCACGCTGCGTGGGGGAATGCGCTCGAAGCCCTCGGTCAGCGCGGCCGTCTCGCGTCGGCCGTGGGTCTCGATCCAACCGATGACGACGTCCGCGCCTTGAGCCTTGCGCGCCCGCGCGGCTTCGAGCATCGCGTACGTCTTCCCGACTCCCGGCACGGCGCCGAAGAAGATGCGCAGGCGACCTTGTTTCGAGCGCGCCGCCTCCTCGGACGCGCGTTCGAGCATCTGCTCCGGGGTCGGGCGGCTGTCGCTCATCGTTGATGGTTGTTGAGTGCGAGCCGCTCCATGATCGCTCCTCGAAGATACTCGTCAGCGCAGCTTGTCCAAAGCCAGGTTCAATTCGAGCACGTTGACCGTCGCCTCACCCAGGATTCCGAAAGTCGGACCATCGACGTGATCCTCGACCAGGAGCCGCACTTGTTCTGGTTCGAGCCCGCGCGCCCTGGCGACGCGTTGGACCTGGATCCGCGCCGCGGCCGGACTGATGTGCGGATCGAGCCCGCTGCCGGAGGCCGTGACGAGGTCGGCCGGAATCGCGGCCGTGATCCCGTCCGCGCGCAGGCGATCGACGCGCGCCTTCAACAGCTCGGCGAGTGCCGGATTCGTCGGACCGAGGTTCGATCCCGACGAGGCGGACGCGTTGTACGGCACCGGCCCGGTCGCGGACGGCCGGCTCGAGAACCAGCGCGCGTGCTCGAACGATTGGCCGATGAGTTTCGATCCGCGCACGACGCCGTTCTCGACGATGGCGCTGCCGTTCGCAGAGGTCGGAAGTACGCCTTGCGCGACGCCGGTCACGACCAGCGGATAGAGCACGCCCGTCAGCACGGTCAGCACGACCAGCATCCGGAAGGCAGCACGCAGTTCTCGCAACATGTTCGAGCCTTTCACGCCCATCCGAGCGTCGACAGTGCCACGTCGATGATCTTGATGCCCACGAAGGGCACGATGAGTCCGCCGATCCCGTACACGAGGACGTTGCGGCGCAAGAGCGCGCCGGCGCCGACGGGACGGTACTTCACGCCGCGCAGGGCTAGCGGCACGAGGAACACGATGATCAGCGCGTTGAAGATGACCGCCGACAGGATGGCCGAGCTCGGACTCGAAAGGTGCATGATGTCGAGCGTCTTCAGCTCGGGATAGGTCAACGCGAATGCCGCCGGGATGATCGCGAAGTACTTCGCCACGTCGTTCGCGATGCTGAACGTGGTCAGCGAGCCGCGCGTCATGAGCATTTGCTTGCCGATCTCGACGATCTCGATGAGCTTGGTCGGATTCGAGTCGAGGTCGACGAGATTGCCGGCTTCCTTGGCAGCCTGCGTGCCGCTGTTCATGGCCACGGCCACGTCGGCTTGAGCGAGCGCCGGCGCGTCGTTGGTGCCGTCGCCGCACATCGCGACCAGGTGGCCCTTCGCCTGGTAATCGCGGATCAGCTCGAGCTTCCTCTCTGGCGTGGCCTGCGCCAGGAAGTCGTCGACGCCGGATTCGGCCGCGATGGCGGCCGCGGTCAGCGGATTGTCGCCGGTGATCATGATCGTCTTGATGCCCATGCGGCGCAGCTCCTGGAAGCGCTCGCGGATGCCGCCCTTGACGATGTCTTTCAGGCGCACGACGCCCAGCACCTTCGGGCCCTCGACGACCACGAGCGGAGTGCTGCCGTCCTTGGCGATGCGCTCGACGGTCGCGCGTACATCTGGCGAGAACGAACCGCCGTGCCACGAAACGAAGTCGGCGATCGCGTCGTACGCGCCCTTCCTGATCTCGCGCTTTTCGATGTTCACGCCGCTCATCCGCGTCTGCGCGGTGAAGGGCACGAACGTCGCGCCGATCTCGTGGATCTTGCGCTCGCGCAGACCGTGGCGCTCCTTCGCGAGAACGACGATGCTGCGGCCTTCGGGTGTCTCGTCGGCGAGCGAGGCGAGCTGCGCCGCGTCCGCCAGCGCTTCGATGGTGACTCCCGCGGCCGGAATGAACTCGGTCGCCTGACGATTGCCGAGCGTGATCGTGCCCGTCTTGTCGAGCAGGAGCACATCGACGTCCCCCGCGGCTTCGACAGCGCGACCGGAGTTGGCGATCACGTTCGCCTGGATCATGCGGTCCATGCCCGCGATGCCGATGGCCGACAGCAGCCCGCCGATCGTCGTCGGAATGAGACACACGAGGAGCGCGACGAGCACGGTGACCGTCACGGGGTTGCCCTGCCCGTTCAGGAAGACGGCATGGATCGAGAACGGCAGCAGCGTGGCCGTGGCCAGCAGAAACACGATCATCAGGGCAGCCAGCAGGATTCCGAGCGCGATTTCATTCGGTGTCTTGCTGCGCTTCGCACCCTCGACGAGCGCGATCATGCGGTCGAGGAAGGCCTCGCCCGGATTGGCGGTCACACGCACGACGAGCCAGTCGGACAGAACACGCGTGCCGCCGGTCACGGAACTGCGGTCGCCGCCGCTCTCGCGGATGACCGGCGCGCTCTCGCCGGTACGACCCGGGGACCGCATCGCGCTTGCTCGTGCGCGAAGTGCTCGCGAGCTTCTTCGCCAAGACGTCGCGACGGGTCTTGCGCAGCGACTCGGCCTGGGCCTTGCCGCGTCCTTCCGCCATCGCTTCGGCGAAGTTCGCGAAGATCAAGGTGGCCCACAGCCAGAGCGAGATCGCGAGGATGAACGTCCACGGCGCTTCGCCCTCGCCCACGATTGCCTGGATCGTGAGGACGGAAGTGAGGACGGCGCAGACCCAGACGACGAACATGACCGGATTGCGTATCTGCGCACGCGGGTCGAGCTTCTTCAGCGAGGCCAGGGTCGCGCCGCGCACGATCTGCGCGTCGAACAACGGCTTCGGCTGGGCATGTTTCGTGGTGGACATGGCGTTCACGGTGGACGAGTTCATCGGAATGCGACCAAGTGTTCGGCGATGGGGCCCAGCGCCAGCGCGGGGATGAACGTCAACGCTCCGACCAGGAGCACGACAGCGATCAGGAGTCCGACGAAGAGTCCGTCGTCCGTGGCCAACGTGCCCGGTCCAGCCGGCGTCGATTTCTTGCGCACGAGCGCGCCGGCGATCGCCAGTACGGGCAAAGCCACCAGGAAGCGCGCGACGAGCATCCCGATGCCCAGTGCGCCATTGTAGAAGGGCGTGTTGGCTGACAAGCCCGCGAATGCGCTGCCGTTGTTGTTCCCGGCCGAGCTGAAGGCGTAGAGAATCTCGCTGAACGCGTGCGGGCCCGGGTTGGCGACGCCCGCGCGTCCGTCCGGAACGCACACGGCGATCGCGGCACCGGCCAGCACGACGATGCAGGGCGCGAGGATGGCGAGCGAGGCCATCTTCATCTCGAAGGCACCGATCTTCTTGCCCAGGTACTCCGGTGTGCGCCCCACCATCAGTCCGGCGATGAACACGGCGACGATGACGAACATCAACAGGCCGTAGAGTCCCGATCCGACGCCGCCGAAGATCACCTCGCCCAGCTGCATGAGCCACATGGGGATCGCTCCACCGAGCGGCGTGAACGAGTCGTGCATGGCGTTGACCGAACCGTTCGAGGCCGCCGTCGTGACGACGGACCAGATCGCCGAATTGGGAATGCCGTTGCGGACTTCCTTGCCCTCCATGTTCCCACCCGGCTGATCGTCACCGGCCGCGAGTTCGACTCCCGCCGCGCGCAGCACCGGAGTGCCGCCGCGCTCGGCCGCGTACACGCCGAAGAGGCACGGCACCAACACCGCGAGCATCGTGACGAGGAGCATCACGCCGTGTCGGCGAGCCTTGAGCATCGCGCCGTACGTGAAGCACAGGGCGGCCGGGATCAGCAGGATCGCGAGCATCTCGAGGAAGTTCGACAGCGCCGTCGGGTTCTCGAGCGGATGCGCCGAGTTGACGTTGAAGAAACCGCCGCCGTTCGTCCCGAGCTGCTTGATGGCAACCTGGGAGGCCGCGGGTCCGACTGCGATCACCTGTTCAGCCAACTGCGCACCGTTCGCGTCCACGAGCGGCTGAAGGAGCTGCGCGTGAATCGGGCCGGAGAACGTCTGAACCACGCCCTGCGAGACGAGCACGATCGCCAGCACGAACGACAGCGGCAAGAGCACGTACACCGTCGAACGCACGAGATCGACCCAGAAGCTGCCGAGCGTTTCGCCCGAGCGGCGCATCATGCCGCGCACGAAGGCCACCAGAACCGCCATGCCTGTCGCGGCGGAAACGAAGTTCTGCACGCCGAGGGCGAGCATCTGCGTCAGGTAGGAGAGCGTCACCTCGCCGCTGTAGCCTTGCCAGTTCGTGTTCGTCATGAAGCTGACGGCCGTGTTGAACGACGAATCGGCACTGACTTGGCCCAGACCTGCCGGATTCAGCGGCAGCAAGTGCTGCGTGCGCTGCAGCACGTACACGAACACGAACCCGAGCAGGCTGAAGACGAGCATGGCGCGCGCATAGCGCTTCCAGTCCATCTCCTCGTCGGCGCGCACGCCGCACAGTCGATAGGTCGCGCGCTCGACCGGACCGAGAATGCGGCCGAGAAACCCGGGGTTTCCCTCGTACACGCGCGCCATGAACTCGCCCAACGGCTTGGCGAGGACGACGAGCACGACGAGGTAGACGACGATCTGGAGCCAGCCCATGGTTGTGATGACGCCTCTCAGTCGAACAGTTCAGGCTTGAAAAGCGCGATGAACAGATAAGCGAACAAGAGCAGCGTGACGACGAGTGCCACGACATGGAGAGCGCTCATCGCATCACCGATTCCTGTCAGCTTGGTGCTCGTCGACGATGGACAAGCCCCAATCGCAGGCACAGAAGAACCCGGTCGCGATCGCGATGTACAAGAGGTCAAAGACGTTCATTGGGACTGCTCCTCGAGATTTGCAGGAACTCTAGGCCCCGAGGCCGCTAAGGAGCCGTCAAATTGCCGCCTGATCGAGGCATTCGCGGAATCACGCTGGTGCGCTGGGTGCCGCCGCGTCAGCTTCGAGGCACGAGGACAACACTTCGCTCACTCGGCGGATTGCATCCCCGGTCGTTGCGCCATGCGCGAACCGCCTGCATCGTCGTCGTCTGCCCAGCCCCGGCCTATGCTTGCGCGCCTGTCGGCCCTGGCGCCGCGGCCGAGAGCGCATTTGCTGACCTACCTCGGTGTCCTCGCGCCCGCCGCCGCGTGGCGTGATCACATCGTGCCGGGCGCGTGCGCGGAGAAGTTGCCGAGCCTGTCGAGCACGAACTCGGGCACGAACCTGCCGAGTGCAAGCTCAGGCACGGACTGTGACGCGCACTCAACCCGCGAGCCGCCCGCCCGAGACGTCATCCTTGGGCAGCACTGATGAAGCGCGTATTCGAGCTCGACGTGCTCGTCTGTCCGCACTGCCAAGGTCGGCGCAGCCTGATCGCATTCCTCACCGACGGTCCTGTCGTGCGCAAGATCCTGCTCCACCTCGGGCTCGACAGTGAGCTTCCACTCCTGGCACCAGCGAGGGCGCTCGAGGACACCGTGTTCGCCTGATGGGCCGGAAAGGGCGCTGTACGGACCGCCCGGATCGGGAAGCGCGCGCTCGAAGCGGGTGCGGGGGCGGAGAACCGTGTCATGGCGCAGCGAGAGTGCGGTCACGACGCTCGGCACTCCGGGTGGGATGGCCTTCAAGCGCGGCGGTGGGCGTGCGAAACGGCCCTACCCCCCCGTTGACGGTTCCGGCGCCGTCAAGGGCCCCACGTGACCGTCACGCCTTGGGTCAAGTTGTAGGTCGCCGTGGTGCAGAACAGATTCGCATCGCGATACCAGCACTGGTAATGACGCACGTCACCGCTCGCCGTGCCGCCCGCGATGTGAATCGGATTCGGCGTCGTGCCGCCCGGATACGACGCCCAGCTACCGGTCGGGAACACGACGCCCAGGCGCGTGATCGTGCCGCCGGCGCAGAGCAGGCCGTCGCCGAACGCCATTCCCATGCCGCCCGCGAACAGTCCGTCACCCTGGAAGAACAAGCCCGGGCCGGGGATGTCATTGGCAGTGAGCCTCAACGTGTCCGTGACGAGCGACGCTCCCGCGATCCCGCTGGCCGCGAGCCGCGCGCCGCCCGCGAACGTCGAGCTCGCGCAGCCGCTGTTCGGCGTTCCGTTGTTGGCGCACGGGCACGCGGCTCCCGTTCCGTCGCCCGAACAGAAGTCGGCAGCGAGAGTGCTCGGACCGCGGTCGCGCCGGAACACGTCCATGTAGTTGTTGTTGTCGCCGGCCACGAAGTTCGAGGCCAGGCTCTCGAACACGACGAAGCGGCCGTCGGAGGACAAGCTCGGACCGCTCGAGCCGCCGGCCTGGGCGCCGCTCGAGGAGAGGCTGACGCGCGCAGTCGTGTGACCGAATTGGTCGTGGACGAAGCAGTCGGAGGCGGCGTTCGTGTCGCCGGCCACGAGATTCGAGGCCACGCTATCGAAGGCGATGTAGCGACCGTCGGCGGAGATCTGCGCGTTGCCCTGCACGTAGCTCGCACCGTTCGCCTCGCCTCCCGCCGCCCCGACGCTGACTCGTGTCGTCGTGCCGCTCACGAGATCGCGGACGAACACGTCCTCCACGCCGTTCAGGTCCCCCGCGACGAGATTCGCCGCGGCGCTCTGGAACGCGACCCAGCGGCCGTCGGCCGAGATCGTCGGATCTATGCTGTCGAGAAGACCCTCCACGCCGTTCGAGTCGACGCTCACGCGGACCGTGATTCCCGTCCTCAACTCCTTCACGAACACGTCAGAGACGGCGTTCGTGTCGTTCGCGACCAGGTTCGTGGCCGTGCTCTCGAAAGCGACGAAGCGGCCGTCGCCGGACATCGAAGCCGACGTACTCGCGCCATTGCCTTCAAGAGCCGCGGAATTCGTGCTCGCGCGCGTCATCGAACCGCTGACGCGATCGTAGACGAACACGTCGCGCACTCCGTTCGTGTCGCCGGCCACGAGGTCAGTGGCGTCGCTCTCGAAAGCGATCCAGCGGCCGGTGGCGGACACGGATGGATTGGCCGATTGGCCGTTCGCCGGGACACCGGTCGCGGTGACGCTTGCGCAAGTCGTCGTTCCCGCTCCCAGATCACGCACGAACACGTCGTACAGTGCGTTCGCATCGGACGGAACCAGGTTCGAGGCGAAGCTCTGGAACGCCACGACCAGCCCGTCCGTCGACAGGGCCGGCGCGACGCTCCCGGAATTGCCCTGCAGCCCGGCCGAATCGACGCTCATCATCGTCGTCGCTCCGGTCTGCACGTCCTTCACGAAGATGTCCGGCAGGTGGAAGTTGATGTCCGTGAGGGAGAAGTTCGACGCGTAGCTCTGGAACGCGACGTAGCGGCCGTCGCCCGAAACCGAGCCCCAGACGCTGTGGTAGTTCCCCTGCGAGTTCACCGGACTTGTGCTCGCGAGGATCGTGGACTGGGCGGACGCACTCGCGCACACGAGTGTCACGATCACGGCGCCGAGGATGGTCGAATTGTGTCGGTACATGGAACTTCTCCTCTGTTCTGAAACGGATTGCGGCTGAGCACGAACGCCCCTTCGCGCACGCTTCTTCAACGTAGATCGCGGTTCCGCCGTCGCGATCCGGCTCATGGCGCAGTCGATCGCCCCGATCGGCGTAGAGAGCGTGCGTTTCGCCCGCGCGTCGTGGTCATCGTCGAATTCGCGCATGTCACGGGCGCCACGTGAGCGTGAGGCCCTGTGTCAGGTTGAAGGTCGCGCTCGAGCAGAAGCTCGCGGCGTCGCGATACCAGCACTGATAGTGCCGCACGTCGCCCGCGACGATCGGAGCACCGGCGACGTGGATCGGATTCGGAGTCGAACCGCCGGGGTACGACGCCGTGGTTCCGGTCGGGAACACGACGCCCATGCGCGTGATCGTGCCGCCGGCGCAGAGGAGGCCGTCACCGAACGTGATGCCCGCGCCGCCGCCGAATCGAGCGGTGCCTTGGAAGAAGAGACCGGGCCCGGGGATGTTCGCAGCCGAGAGCAGCAACGTGTCCGCACTCAGCGCTCGGGCACCTGAAGCCGAGAGCACCGCACCGACACCCGTCGAGTTCGCGCAACCCTGCCCACTCGAGCCCGAGTTCGAGCACGGACACGCCAGGCCGGTGCCGTCGCCGAAGCAGAATCCCGTGAACGGAGGCGGCGTGACCTGCTCGTGCACCGACAGGTAGGCCTGGCCCGCGTAGTTGTTGCACGCGACCGCGAGGTCGAGCGAGCCGTCGCGGTTCCAGTCACCGAGCTCGCAAGCCATCGGCTCGATGCCGGTCGCGATCGTCTGCGGCGTGCCGAACGCACCGCCGCCCTGGCCGAGGTAAATCTGAATCCCGCTGAAGCTCGAGATCATCACGTCGACCTCTCCGTCGGAGTTGATGTCCCCCGCGCGCAAGTCGGTCGAGTAGCCGCTGATCGCGTAGTCGTGCAGCAATGTGAACGTGCCGTCGCCCGCTCCGTGCCAGACGCCGAAATGACCGGTATTGCTCTCGGTCAACAGATCCAGCACACCGTCGCGGTCCACGTCCGCGGCGACGAGGCTTCCGATCGGATACGTGACCGGCAGGTCGAAGCTGTTCTGGAACTGGAAGCCGGGCAGCGGGTTGATGAACACGCGCGCACCGGTCGTCCGCGCCATCGCCATGTCGGGTTTGCCGTCGTTGTTGAAGTCGGCGGCGATGAGGCGCGTGGCGGAGTCCTGACTCGTGGAAGGCACGGCGTGGCCGGCACCGAAGGTCATGTTGCCGTTGCCCGGGAACCACGTCAGCGCGTTGGAACTGGAAGTCGAGGCGACGGCCAGGTCGAGGTGCCCGTCGCCGTCGAAGTCTGCCGTCGCGATGCCGAGCGGCCCGTACGCGAGCGGGAACACCGCGCCGGCTGCCGTGAACCCGCCGAGGTGGTTGTTGCGATAGAGGAAGACCTCCTGGTGCCACGTGACCGTGATGCCGGCCGCGATATCCATCCAGCCGTCCCCGTCGAAATCACCGAGACCGAGTGCCTCGGCCGCTGTGCTCGCGATCTCGTAGTTCGAGCTGAAGTCCGAGTTCCCGTTGCCGAAGTGCAGATCGATGCGACCCCCGCCCTGTCCCAGGTTGGTCGCGACGAGATCGATGTCGCCGTCGTGGTTGAAGTCCGCCTGAGCCATCTGGCGCGGCATCTCGGCCGCGAAATCGAAGTCGTTTCGCGGCTGGAATTGCGGGGTCTGGGCCGAAGTTCCGCCGGCGATCACGAGGATGGAGATGGCGGACGCGTTGGCCCGAATCAGAGCTGTGATCGAATCGGAGAAGTGCGTGCAAGTGAGTCGCGACATGAGAGTCCTTTCGAAGCGTGCAAGATCTCGGGCGGGGACCAGACTCGTGTGCGCCGGTCACGAACCCCACGTGAGCGTGAGGCCCGGCGTCAGGTTGTCGTTTTCGCTCGTGCAGAAGCTCGCGGCATCGCGATACCAGCACTGGTAATGCCGTACATCACCCGCGGCGATCGGCCCGCCCGCGACGTGGATTGGAGCCGGAGTCAGACCGCCTGGATACGACGCCGAACTTCCGGTCGGGAACACCACTCCCATGCGCGTGATCGTGCCGCCCGCGCACAGGAGCCCGTCACCGAACGTGATCCCCGCGCCGCCGCCGTACTGGCCTGTACCTTGGAAGAAGAGGCCCGGACCCGGGACGTCCGTCGCCATGAGCTGCAACGTATCCGCGCTCAACGAAGCCTCTCCTGACCCAGCGAGTCCCGCTCCCACGCCCGTCGAATTCGCACAGCCCTTGCCGCTCGTGCCCTGATTTCCACAGGGGCAAGCCAGTCCGCTGCCGTCACCGAAGCAGTACGGGGTTCCTACCGACCAACCGGCCGCGGTCGAGAGCGCCAGTGCTCGACTCTCGGGCAGGTGGAGGTACATGTGCAGGCCACGCACCCACCAGAACGTGCCGTTGGGGCCGCTGCTGCTCGCCGCCCAGCTCCACGTTGCGCCCGCGATGGGAGTGCGACCGACGACGGAGACGAAGTAGCGCGTGTTGGCGGCGAAGGTGAGCGGCGTAGTCAGCACGATCTCGAATCGATTCATGCCGCCTCCGGCGGAGACCTGCGTGAAATTCGTATAGACCGCTTGTTGGATGGGCCCGCTCCCGGTGGCGAACAGGTCCGGCTGAACGGCGGTCGTGTTGGGATCCTGGTGGAAGAACGAGACTTCGAAGCCGAGCGGAGGCGCGGTCTCTCCCCACCAGCGCAGGCGCGTGATGGTCGTGTTCTGCGCAAACTGGAAGTCCTCCCACGCGATCGAGTCGGAGTCGTAGTCGTTCTGACCGGTTGGATCGATCCACAACTGGGACCAACGCAGAGTTCCACCGCCGGGCGCCATGGGCTGCTCGTAGGCGGTGCCCTGAGCACGAACCGAGACAACGAGGAGGATCAGGACGAGGAACAGGGACAGTGACTTCATTTTCGCTTCCGTGGAGTGTCGAGACGCACCTCAGATCACGCGCATCGGAATGCGGACCGATGACCTGCAGCGATCCATTCTCGTCCTCGATTCCAAGCGTGCGGATGACATTGCTGTCGCGAACGACGACGGGCCTGAAGTGGCTGCTGAGATCGGCGATCGACGCGCTCGTGCAAGTCGGTTGGATCTATGGCCATGAGGGCGAATGCACGCAATGCCTTCGCGCGTCACGAGCCCTGGCGAGCGAACACGTACGCACTTTTTGTCGATCGCCTGCGCAGTCGTTCGAAGGAGGATCGCGCGACGTGATGATCGGATGCGCTCGAACCGTGTCGAAGCGCGGAGCTGCACGGATCGCCGGGATCGGGAAGCGCGCACTCGAAGCGCGTGCGGGGGCAGGCAACCGTGTCATGGCGCAGCGAGAGTGCGGTCACGACGCTCGGAACTCCGGGTGGAGGCCGGCCTTCTCATCTCATCTACCCCCATGGAAGATCGGCGCCCGAGCGGGAAGGACCAGACGGCAGCCACGTCCACGGCGCGGAACAACGAACGGACCCTGGAAGCCGTCTAATGAAACACCAACCGATTGCGATCCTCGTCCTCTCCGCCGTCCTGACGACCGCCTGCACGTCGTCGCCCCAAGTCCCGGCATCCGCCATGATCCGACGCGTGATCGCCTTTCAGCACGCCGACGCACGCCTCGCAGTGAATAGGGCGCGCGCGGAGTTCGGCGCGCCGCACATGGACTCGATCGTCGAGGTCAGGTGTGAACCGGGCTCGAACAGTTGGGTCGTCGTCGCGACGGAGTCCGACATGAAGCGCGTGGAAGCGCTCGCCGCGAAGCTCGATCACGACTGAGCAGGCTCGAAGGCAGCGACCCCTCTTCGACCGCGTGGGTGAGGCGCTGACCGGCTGGCCGGGTGTTCGGACTCGCCCGCGGAAGGGGCTCACCTTCATCTCGAACATGGACGGCCGCCCGAGCGGCTCTTCCACGCGGCGGACAGCGAACGCGCTCGAGCATCGACTCCACTCCCCCATTCGAGCGCTC
>JBGATY010000042.1:0-22342 GCA_044228955.1 Planctomycetota bacterium
GCTCGGTGCGCTCGCTGCATTGACGCGCAACAAGCCGGTGTGGATCGGCTCGCTGCTGCTCGGCGCAGGCGGTATCGCGTTCTTCGTGATGGCATACATGCCTTGATGCGGTTCCTGGGCAACTCGCAGCGATGACCGCCCAACCCATCCGCATTCGATTGGCCGAGCGCGCCGACATCGCAACGCTCGCTGCTCTGCGACTGGATCTGTTTCGCGAACTAGGGCGCGGCGAGTGGTTCGACGAGCGCACATTCGTCGAGACTTGTCGAGGCGCGTACGCGGATGTGTTCGCGGCCGGTCGCGGGCTGGCGTGGCTCGCGGATTCGGCGGAGGGCCCGAGCGTCGCCACGCTGACGCTGCTCGTGCATTCGCGCATGCCATCGCCGCGGGCTTTGGCCACGAGCGAGGGATACATCACCGGCGTGTACACGCGACCGGATTGGCGGCGTCGCGGACTCGCCACCGAATTGCTGCGCGCGGCGACGAGTGCGGCCCGCCAGCATGGCCTTGCGCGCGTTCGATTGAACGCCACCGAACAGGGGCGTGAGGTGTACGAGAAAGAGGGTTACGTGTCCCGCGCTTCGGCCATGGAACTGTCCTTGTGAGGCGGGACCCGCGCCGCTCCCCGACGCATCGAATTCACCGTGCTAGTGGCGTGAATCACACCACTAGAGCCGCCTCAACACGTACTGCAGGATCCCGCCGTGGCGGTAGTACTGGACTTCGTTCGGCGTGTCGATGCGCAGGATCGCCTCGAACTTCGTCGTCTTGCCGTCCTTCGCCGTCGCCGTCACGTGCACGCGTGAGCCCGGAGCGAAATCGCCCTCGAGAACGCGCGGAAGGCCGGTGATCGCGAAGGTCTCGTGGCCCGTCAACTTCAGCCCGTCGGCGCTCTGTCCCTCGAGGAACTGCAGCGGCAGGACGCCCATGCCGACCAGATTCGAGCGGTGGATGCGCTCGAAGCTCTCCGCGATCACGGCTTTGACGCCGAGCAGGTACGGCCCCTTCGCGGCCCAGTCACGCGAACTTCCGGTTCCGTATTCCTTGCCCGCGAGCACGATCGTCGGGACCTTCGCCGCCTGGTACGCCATCGCCGCGTCGAAGATCGACTGCTTCTCACCCGTGAGCATCGACACGGTGTCGCCGCCCTCCGCCCCGCCCATGAGCTTGTTCTTGATGCGCGTGTTGGCGAACGTGCCGCGCACCATCACTTCGTGGTTGCCGCGCCGCGCGCCGTAGCTGTTGAAATCGTCGGGCTTCACGCCGAGCGACACGAGGTACTTGCCGGCGGGGCTCGACGCCTTGATGGAACCGGCAGGCGAGATGTGGTCGGTCGTGATGCTGTCGCCGAACGAGCACAGCACACGCGCGCCGGTGATGTCGGACACCGGGCCCGGTTGAGCGGGCATGTTCTCGAAGTACGGCGGGTGCTTGACGTAGGTCGACTTCGGATCCCACGCATATGTGTCGCCCTTCGGGACCTGGAGCCCGCGCCAGCGGTCGTCGCCCTTGTAGACGTCGCCGTAGGTGCGCTGGAACATCGCGCTGTCGATGGTCTTCGCCATCGTTTCGGATACCTCGCGCGCCGTGGGCCAGATGTCCTTCAGGAAGACGGGCTTGCCATCCTTGCCCGTGCCGAGCGGATCCTTGGTGAGGTCGATGTCGACGTTGCCGGCGATCGCGAACGCGACGCACAGAGGCGGCGAGGCGAGGTAGTTCGCGCGGACCTGGCTGTGCACGCGGCCCTCGAAGTTGCGGTTGCCGCTCAGCACGCTGGCGACGACGAGGCCGGCTTCGTCGATGGCCGCCGAGACGTTCTTCGGCAGCGGCCCGCTGTTGCCGATGCACGTCGTGCATCCGTAGCCGACGAGGTTGAAGCCGAGCTGGTCGAGGTACCTGGAAAGTCCCGACTTCGAAAGGTACTCGGTGACGACTTTCGAGCCCGGCGCGAGGCTCGTCTTGACCCACGGCTTGCTGGCGAGGCCCTTTTCCACGGCTTTCTTCGCGAGCAGCCCCGCGGCCATCATGACCGACGGGTTGCTCGTGTTCGTGCAGCTCGTGATCGAGGCGATGACGACGCTGCCGTTCTCGAGAGAGAAATCGTGGCCGTCGATCACGACGTGCGCGATCGGCTCGGCCACCGCGGTCGCGGCGCCGGCCGCAGCCTTGGGACGAAGCGACTCCAGGTTCGACTCGAAGCCCTTGTGCATGTCGGCGAGCCGCACGCGATCCTGCGGACGCTTCGGACCGGCGAGCGAAGGTTCGATGGTGCCCAGGTCGAGCGTGAGCAGGTCGGTGTACTCGGCCTCGAGCGACTTGGCGTCGTGCCACATCCCCTGCTCTTTCATGTACGCCTCGACCAGGTCACAGCGTTCCTTCGAACGGCCCGACAAGCGCAGGTAGTCGATCGTGAGCGAGTCGATCGGGAAGATGCCGCACGTCGCGCCGTACTCGGGTGCCATGTTGGCGATCGTCGCGCGGTCGGCGAGCGGGAGATCGGCGAGGCCGGCCCCCGTGAACTCGACGAATTTCCCGACGACGCCGTGCTTGCGCAGCATTTCGGTGACGCGCAGGACGAGGTCCGTAGCGGTCGTGCCTTCGGGCAGCCGTCCCGAGAGGCGCACCCCGACGACCTGCGGCAGGAGCATCGACACCGGTTGCCCGAGCATCGCCGCCTCCGCTTCGATGCCGCCGACGCCCCAACCGAGCACGCCGAGACCGTTGATCATCGTCGTGTGCGAATCGGTGCCGACGACCGTGTCGGGATAGGCCCACGTCTCGCCCTTCGCGTCCTTCTCTCCCATGACGCCGCGCGCGAGGTACTCGAGGTTCACCTGGTGCACGATGCCCGTGTCGGGCGGGACGGCAGCGAAGTTCTGGAACGCGGTCTGGCCCCAGCGCAGGAACGCATAGCGCTCCTGGTTGCGCTCGAACTCGATCTTGGCGTTCTTCTCGAACGCGTCGGCGGTGCCGAAGTAGTCGACTTGCACCGAGTGATCGATGACGAGCTCGACCGGCTGCAGCGGATTGATCTTCTTCGGATCGCCGCCCTTCTTCTTCACGGCGTCGCGCATCGCGGCGAGGTCGACGACGCACGGAACGCCCGTGAAATCCTGCAAGAGCACGCGCGCCGGCGTGAATTGGATCTCCTTCGTCGGCGTCGCCTTCGGGTCCCATTTCATGACCGCTTCGACATCGCGCGCGGTCACCGCCTCGCCGTCCTCGGTGCGCAAGAGGTTCTCGAGCAGCACCTTCATCGAGTACGGCAACTTCGCGACCTTGGGGTTCGACTTCGCGAGGACCGACAAGCGAGCGATCGAGTAATTGCGGCCGCCGACTTGGAGCGTGCCACGCGTCTTGAAGCTGTCTTTCATGGGGGCGAATTTCCTGGAAGAGTGGGCAGAGATGATACGTATACCGGCCCTCTGTAGGTAGTGCGCGGTGGCCGGCGCTCGCCCCGGAGCGCACCTCATGCCCGAGAAGAAGCCCCTGATCCGCCGCAGGTTCCTCGTGCTCGCCGTGGCCATTCCCTGCATCGTTCTGACGGCAGGTCTGGCCTTCACGACGTGCATGCCGGGTTCGAGTACGCCGTCGCGGAACCGAGCGGTGGTGAACCCCGAAGCCGAGGAATGCGCGCAGATCGGTCGCGATGTGCGCGCGCTGGCGGACACGATCGGCGAACGCAACGTGATGCGACCGGCGGCGTTGGATGCGGCGCGCGACTACGTCGCAGAGGCGTTCGAGAGCGCGGGCCTCGCGACTACGCTCGAAACCTACGAGACCTCCGGCGTCGCGTGTTCGAACGTCATCGCCGAGATACCGGGCACGACGCACGCGAGCGAGATCGTCGTCGTCGGGGCGCACTACGATTCGGTTGTCGGCTCGCCGGGCGCGAACGACAACGCGACGGGCACGGCTGCGCTCTTGTGCCTGGCGCGTCACTTCGCGAGCGAGGAGTCTCCGCGGACGCTGCGCTTCGTCGCCTTCGTGAACGAAGAACCGCCCTGGTTCCAGACCGACGACATGGGCAGTCGCGTGAATGCCAAGGCGGCACGCGCGCGTGGCGACGACATCGTCGCAATGATCAGCCTCGAGACTCTCGGGTGCTACTCGGACGCGGAGAATAGCCAGCGCTATCCAGCGCCGGTCCTGTCTCTCGTCTATCCCTCACGCGGCGATTTCGTCGCGTTCGTGAGCAACCTCTCCTCGCGCGGTCTCCTGCGCGATGTCATCGGCACGTTCCGCGCGTCGGATTCGCTACCCAGCGAAGGCGGTGCGCTCCCGGAGTTCGTGAGCGGCGTCGGCTGGTCCGATCACCAATCGTTCTGGCGCGAAGGATACAGCGCGTTGATGGTTACGGACACCGCTGTCTTTCGCGATCCCAACTACCACAGGAGCCAAGATGTCGTGGGCGCGATCGACTTTGTGAGCCTCGGCCGCGTTGTCCTTGGGCTCCAGCCCGTCGTCGCTCGACTCTGCAACGCGATATCCAATTGAAGTCGCAGCCCGCTCACGCAGCTCTGCCTGCGTGAACCGGTCGTCTCGACAGGGAAGCGGGATCAGGGCGTATCGCATTCACTTCGACGGCGGCGTGCCCGCCGGCGGATTCTTGGCGGCCGGATCATTGCGTTCCATCCCGTTTACGCTCCAGTACGGACGCACCGAGTAGTAACCATAGAGGTCGCTCACCCACTTGGGATCGGACATTTGCTTCCACGATGCGTCGCCCGTTTGGAACTCAGGCGCGCCCGTGAGTTTCTCCGTCGACGTCGTGAGCGTGAACTGCGTCTTCGCTGCCGGTCCCGAGGGGTCCTTCGCCGCGCGTCCAACGCGCAGGGCTTCCCAAGGAACCGCGATCGTGCGCGGACCGGCTCTGTTTGGATTCACGAGGGTCACCGCGACGTAGTTGATGCGCGAGCCGCTCGGATCGAACACCACCTGACTGAGGTTGCCGATTTCCTTGCCTTGCTCGTCGACGATCACCTGATTGCGCAACTGCGAACTGCGAATGGTGTTCATGCCCATGTTCGCGCCTGCTTCAACGGGACGGCCCGTCGTGTCTCCGCGCGCTCCACCCGCGCCGTAGTACGTGTCGACCTGCGAGAAGTATTCTCGGTCGGCGCTCGTCTTCGTCCAGTTCATGCGGTCGAAGCTCGGGCCCGCCATGAGCCGTTCGCGATCGATGTTGATCAGGGCGCGCTCGGTGCCTGTATTGGCCGGCGCGACCGCGCCGCCCGGCTTGCCTGCCGCTGGGGCCAGGTTCATGTTCAGCGTGTTCCACGGAACCGTGTAGAGCTTGCCTTGGCTGCCGGCGTCGGTACCCGAGAGCACCGCGTAGGAGATCTGGCCGTTCGGCGTGAGGATCATGTCGTCGATCACGCCGACATTGCCTTGGTCCTTGTCCTGGATGTTCATGCCGATCAGCTTGTCGCTGCGTTGCAACATCAGATCGTGGCGCGCCTGTTCGGCGCGCGTCTTTTCGCCTTGCGGCGCGCCGGGTTGAGTTCCGCCTTGCGCCCCCGGTTGCGGCTTGCCGCCTTGGGGCGGCGACTTCGAGCCGGTGTCTTGCGGCAGCGCCAATGCGCTGACGACGATTATGGAAGCGATTTGTACGAACATGTTGGTTTACCCGGGGCCTGGAACTCGTGGTCGGCGTTGGCGCGTGCCTGCGGCACAGCACTCCCGAGCGAAAGCAAGGCACATGCCGCGGCTGGTCGCGTCGAAAGAAAGACAACACGCAGAATGGCCGCGCGAACTCGGTACTCCCGAAGAGCTCAGGCCTCGAGGACTGCGCACGGATCTTCAGGGCATGACGCTTGCTGGAGTTCTCACGAGACACCGACGGCGGGGCCGGGCAGTTTCGCCCCCTTGCTCTTCGTGTCGATCGTCCAACCTTCCGAGGATTCTACAGCCATGCGATCCAAGAACCCGACCTCAACGCTCACGAAGATCAACGCCATCGACCTCCTGACAAAGGATCATGCGAACGTCCGCGAGCTGCTCGACACACTGGCCGCAACGAAGGCGCGCGGGGCCCAGAAACGTGCGACCCTCTTCGCGAAGATCGATCAGGAGCTGAAGGCCCACGCGACGATCGAAGAAGAGATCTTCTATCCCGCGTACCGCGAGGCGGCCAAGAAGCACGATGACGTCAAGCTGTTCTTCGAGGCGACTGAAGAACACGCACTCGTCGACATCGTCCTAGGCGCCCTCGAAGCGGGAGACCCCTCGACCGAGGAGTACGGCGCGAAGTGCAAGGTCTTGAAGGACCTCGTCGAGCATCACGCAGAGGAAGAGGAAGAGATGATGTTCCCGCGCGCGAAAAAGCTGCTAGGAAGGGTGCGGCTCCTGGAACTCGGCGCCGAGATGCGATCGCGCAAGGACCAACTGCTCACCGGATATTTGACGACGGAACGCAAGACCAAGAACGGGCACGTGAATCGAACGTCGCTCGATCAGTGGCGCTGAGCCCAGTCCGACCTGCTCAAAGTCGGGTAGTCGCGTCCATGAGCGCGCGATCGACGAACCAGGTCAGTTCGCCGGTCCTCGGACGCACGAGTCCGGCGGGCGGCGCGCAAGTGACCTCGTCCTCGAAGGAAGCGAGCTTGAACGCTGCGGCTTTGTCAGTTCCGCACGCGAGGAACAGCACACTGGCGGCGTTGTTGAACACCGGAAGCGTCAGCGTGATGCGATACGCCTTGAACTTTTCGACCCACGTCGCGCAGCACAGTTGCTGGTCGTCCTCGAGCGCCGTCGTGCCGGGGAAGAGCGACGCCGTGTGGCCGTCGGCACCGAGCCCGAGCAGCACGAGGTCGAAGCGCGGCCACTCGCCGTCGTCGAGCTTGAACGCGCGCTTGATCTCCTGCTCGTAGGCTTCGGCGGCGCGGTACGCCTCGAGCTCGCCTTGCATGCGGTGCACGTTCACCGCCGGAATCGGGACGTGGCTGAGCAGCGCGCTGGCCGCCATGTGGAAGTTCGAGTCCTGGTGCACCGGCGGCACGCAGCGTTCGTCGCCGAACCACACGTGGATGCGTTTCCACTCGAGTCCGCTCGCGACGAGCGAGCGATACACGCTCTCCGGGGTGCGACCGCCGGAAAGCACGACATCGAAGCGCTTCTTCGCCGCGATCGCCGCCTGCGCGCGTTTCACGAACTCGTCCCGCGCCGCGTTCGACACGGCCTCGGGCGAATCGAACACGCGCACGACTGGCTTCACTCCTCGATCTTGCGCCACTTGCGGCCTTCGCGCTCGAGCAGATCGTCGGCTTCCTTCGGGCCCCACGAGCCCGACGAGTAGTTGGGGAAATTGCGCGGCGGAAGCGCACCCCACACCTCGAGCATCGGGTTCACGATCGACCAGCCCATCTCGACCATGTCGGCGCGCTGGAACAGCGTCGGATCGCCCTTGATGCAGTCGTAGATCAGCGTCTCGTAGCCGGTGCTCGGCGCCTGCTGGAAGTGGTCCTTGTAGCGGAAGTCCATCGCCACGTTGCTCATGCGCACCGAAGGACCGGGGATCTTGGCGCCGAAACGCAGCGTGATGCCTTCGTCCGGCTGGACGCGGATCACGAGCACGTTGCGCGAGAGGTGCTCGACCGGCGTGTTGCGAAAGAGGAGCAGCGGCGGTCGCTTGAACTGGATCGAGATTTCCGACACGCGCCGCGCCATGCGCTTGCCGGTGCGCAAGTAGAACGGCACGTCGGCGAAGCGCCAGTTGTCGACCGACAGCTTCATCGCCACGAACGTCTCGGTGTTCGAACGCGGCGGGACGCGATCCTCGTTGCGGTAGGCCGGCACCTTCTTGCCGTCCATGTAGCCCTCGCCGTACTGCCCCCGCACCGTGTCGGTCAGCACGCGTTCCGGCGTGAGCGGCTGAATCGCGCGCAGCACCTTGGCCTTCTCCTCGCGCACGGCTTCCGCCTCGAACGAAGTCGGCGGTTCCATCGCGACGAGTGCGAGCAACTGCAACAGGTGGTTCGGAACCATGTCGCGCAAGGCACCCGCCGTGTCGTAGTAGCCGCCGCGTCCTTCGACGCCGAGCGATTCCGCCACGGTGATTTGCACGTTGTCGATGTACTGGCGGTTCCAGATCGGCTCGAACATCCCGTTCGCGAATCGGAACACCAGGATGTTCTGGACCGTTTCTTTTCCGAGGTAGTGGTCGATCCGATAGATCTGGTCCTCGCGCAGCACTGCCCGCAGCTTGGTGTTCAAGTCCCGCGCCGAATCGACATCGACCCCGAACGGCTTTTCGACGATGACGCGGCGCCACTGCCCGGGCGCTTCGGTCGTCAGTCCGGCGCGCCCGAGCTGCTCGGCGATGCCGGCGAAATACTCCGGAGCGGTCGACAGGTAGTACAGGTGATTGCCGGCCGTGCCGTGGTTCGCGTCGAAGTCCGCCAGTTGGGCCTTGATGCGATCGTAGGACTTCGGATCGTTGAAGTCGGCGGCCATGTAGTAGACGCGATCGAGCAGCGCCTTGACGACCTCCGGTGCGAGCGCGTGCGTCGCGTACTTCTGGATGTCCTCCGCGACGCGCTCGCGATACGAGGCCGTGTCGAGAGCGGTGCGACCGATGCCGAGGATCGCGACCTCCTGTGAAAGCAGGTTCTCGCTGGCGAGGTTGCACAGAGCGGGGATGAGCTTGCGCTTCGTCAGGTCCCCCGCCGCACCGAAGATCACGATCGCGACCGGTCCGACCGGACGCGCGAATGGATTGACCAGCGCGCTGGCCGGGTCGAGATCGACGTGGATGGCGTCCGTTCCCACCTCAACCTCCCTTCGACTTGACTTCGACGTGACCGCCGAACTTCTCGCGCATCGCGGAGATGATCTTCTCGGCGTAGGTGTGTTCCTGGCGCGAGCGGAAGCGCGTGTAGAGTGAACTCGTCAGCACTTCCGCGGGCGTCGCGGTCTCGACGGCGGCGAGCACGGTCCAGCGCCCTTCGCCCGAATCCTGCACGTAACCCGTGTACTTCCCGAGCTTGGGATCCTCCTGCAAGGCCATGGCCGTGAGGTCGAGCAACCACGAACCGACGACCGATCCGCGGCGCCACAATTCGGCGATGTCCTCGAGCTTCATGTCGTAGACGACGTCCTTCGAGGGCGAAGCGCCGTTCGCGTTCTTGAGGATGTCGAAGCCCTCCGCGTACGCCTGCATGATCCCGTACTCGATGCCGTTGTGGATCATCTTCACGAAGTGACCGGCGCCGCTCGGACCGCAGTGCAGGTAGCCGCTCTCGGCTGTGCCGCCCTTGCGGCCCACGGTCGGCGGCACGTCGCCTACGCCCGGCGCGAGCGTCTTGAACACCGGCTCGAGGCGCGCGACGGCGTCTTTCGGCCCGCCGATCATGAGGCAGTAGCCGCGCTCGACGCCCCACACGCCGCCACTCGTGCCGCAGTCCAGGTAGTGGAGCCCCTTCTTGGCGAGCATCTGCGAGCGGCGCACGTCGTCCTTGTAATAGGAGTTGCCGCCGTCGATCACGATGTCCGAAGCTTCGAACAACTGGCCGAGCTGCGCGACCATCTGCTCGGTCACGTCGCCTGACGGCAGCATCACCCACGCGGCGCGCGGCTTCTTCAAGAGCTTCGCCAGGTCCTCGACGCTCTTGGCCGGGATCGCGCCGACCTTCGCCAGTTCCTCGCACTTGGAGTAGTCGCGATTCCACACGACGACTTCGTGACCGCCGCGCAGGAGGCGCCGCACCATGTTGCCGCCCATGCGGCCGAGTCCGATCATCGCAATCTGCATCGTGATTCTCCTAGTTTCCCTTGGCGTGAGCCGGCTTTTCGAGCGCTGCGCCGATCGCGGCCTTCAGCGTGGCCAACCCGGCGTCGAGATCGCCGCCGACGTGAACGCGCAGCGCGCGCCGGCCGCGTTCGACCAGCACGGTGAAGTCGCCGCGCGCCTGCGCGGCCTTGACGACGCCGAACGTGTACTTTGCTCCCGGAACCGGCACGTCGACGCGATCGTCGCACGTGATCTGCAGGAACACGCCGCTGTTCGGACCGCCCTTGTAGGCCTGGCCCGTCGAGTGGAGGAAGCGCGGTCCGAACTCGAGGCACGTAGCAACGCGTTTCGCGTCGCGGATGCGATGGCGCAGGCCCGAGAGCTCGCCGATGTACCTGGCGTTCATGTCGATGTAGGCCAGCAGACCGAAGTAGTCGCCCGCGCCGAGCATGTCGAGATGCGCGCGCAACACGTCGGCGAGGACGGCCTTCGGGCCCGTGGCCTTGAACAGGCGCGCCGCGTGTTTCGGGTCGGCGTACAGACGCAGGCTCCCTTCCTCGAAGAACGCCTTCTCGGCCGGGAGTGAGCCGGTCTTCTCGTACGCGCTTGTCAGTTCCTTGGTGACGATCTTGCTCGCTTCGACGTCGGGCTGGTCGAACGGGTGCAATTCGAGCATCGCGCCCGCGACGGCCGTCGCCATCTCCCAGCGGAAGAACTCCGCGCCGAGGTCGAGCTTGTCGGCGACCCGAATGCGCGCGACGACGTGACCGGACTTCTCGAGCGCTTCGACGCCCGCGTCTTGCGCCTTGTCGGGTGCCGGTTCGAAGCGCACGTACACGAACGCGCGGTCGTTGCCGTACACGTTCGGAGCGCCGAGCGGTTCCAGATCGACGGGCACGATGCCCTTGCCGTTCTTGCCGGTCGATTCGGCGACGAGTTGCTCGAGCCAACCGCCGAGGCTCGCGAGGGCCGGCGAGACCACGAACGTGAGCTTGTCGCGTCCGCGCTTCGTGCTCGCACCCAACAGTGCGCCGAGCTGTACGCCGGGATTCGAGCCGGCGTTCGACTTCGCGCCGCACGCCTCGGCCATCTCGCCCGCCCGCGCGGTGAAGCGCGCGAGATCGATGCCGATCGCGGCCGCCGGCACGAGACCGAAGTTCGACAGGGCCGAGAAGCGGCCACCGATCGACGGGACGCCCGCGAAGATGCGGCGGTAGTTCTTCGCCTTCGCCACGGCTTCGAGCTTGCTGCCCGGGTCCGTGATCGCCACGAAACGACTGCCGGCGTCCTTCGCGCCCACGACCTTCGTCATGCGCTCGAAGAAGTACTGCTCCATGATGTTCGGCTCCAGGGTCGAGCCGGACTTGCTCGCCACGATCACGAGCGTCTTCGCGAGGTCGACCTTCTTCTCGGTCGCCGCGAGTTGCGCGGGATCGGTCGAATCGAGCACTTCGAGCTTCGGGCGCGGCGGGATGGAGCCGAACGTGTGACGCAGGACGTCGGGGCACAGGCTCGACCCGCCCATGCCGAGGAGGAGGACGTGCGTGAAACCACCCTTCTCGATGTCGGCGGCGAACGCGGTCAACTCGTCGACGGATTTCCGGGCACTCGCCGGCGCATCGAGCCAGCCGAGCCACTTGGATTCGTCGCCGTTCGTCCACAGCTTCGCGTCGCGCGCCCACAGCCGCTCGACGTTGCCCGCCTTCGAGAACGACGCGACCGCCGCATGAACGGCATCGGTGACGTCCTTCGGCGCCGTGAAGGTGAAGGGCGCGAAACCAGCGGACTTCGCGGGCCCCGCGACTTGCGGTCCAGCGATCGTCGCGAGCAGCTTCACGAACGCGTCCGAAAACGACTTCAAGCCGTCGACGAGCAACTGATCCGTGACGCGCTTCAGCGCAATGCCGCGGTCCTCGAGGGCCTTCAGCGTCTGCTTCGCTTCGGCGAGTCCCTCGCCGAGCGACGCTCGCGGCTTGCCGTGGTCGCGGAACATGTCGATCGTCTGCGGCGGAGCGGTGTTCACCGTGTCCTTGCCGATCAGTTCCTCGACGTAGAGCACGTCGCTGTACGCCTTGTTCTTCGTGCCGGTCGAGGCCCACAGGACGCGCTGGGTCTGCGCGCCCTTCTTCGCGAGCGCTTCCCACTTCTTGCCGGCGAAGAGCTTCGCGTACTCGCCGTAAGCGACCTTGGCATTGGCGATCGCGGCCTTCCCGAGCAGTTGCTTCAGCGCTGCTCGGTCCTTGTCGTTCAGGGCGGTCGAGACCTGCGCTTCGAGATCCTTGTCGATCACCGTGTCGATGCGGCTCACGAAGAAGCTCGCGACGCTGGCCACGCGCTCGATCTTCAGGCCCTTCTTGTCGCGTTTCTCCAGACCCGCGATGTACGCCTTCGCGACGTTCACGTACGTGTCGACCGCAAAGAGCAGCGTGACGTTGACGTTCACGCCCTCCGCGATCAGTTCCTCGAACGCGACGATGCCTTCGTTCGTGCCGGGAACCTTGATCATCACGTTCGGACGCCCGACGGCGACCCACAGGCGGCGCGCTTCGTCGAGGATGTCGCTCGAGCGTTCGCCCTTCACCATCGTGACCTCGAGGCTGACGTAGCCGTCGCGCGATTTGCTCGACTCGTAGACCGGCTTCATCACGTCGCAGGCGCTCTGGATGTCCTTCACCGCGAGCGCCTCGTACAGGTCGAAAGCCGTCGACTTGGGCTTGTCCTTGCGCAGCTTGGTCAGCGCCGGACCGTACTCGACGCCTTCTCCGATCGCCTTCTCGAAGATCGAGGGATTGGACGTCACGCCACGCACCTCGCCGCTCTTCACGAGCTTCGCGAGCTCGCCTCCGTCGAGCAGATTGCGGCTGATGAAATCGAGCCAGATCGACTGGCCGAATTCGGGATGGAGGCGCTGGAGTGCATTCATGGTGGAGGGAGATTGATTTTTCACGTGAGGATCGAACTCAGTTGCTTCTTGGCGGTCGCGACGACGTTGTCGACGGTGAAACCGAACTTCTTCAGAAGATCCGGGAGCGGCGCGGAGGCGCCGAAACCGGTCATGCACACGGTTGCGCCGCTCTCGCCGACCCAGCGACTCCAGCCGAAACTCGAGGCCATCTCGACGGCGACGCGCGCGGTGCATTCGGGCGGGAGAACACTCGCCCGGTAGGCGGCGCTCTGGCGTTCGAAGATCTCGAAGCTCGGCATGCTGACGACGCGCGCGGCGATGCCCTCGGCGGTCAGTTTCTCCCACGCGGCGACGCACAACGCCACTTCGCTGCCCGACGCGATCAGGATGACCTGCGGGTGACCGTCCTTGGCGTCCGCGAGGACGTAGGCGCCCTTGTGCAGCCCCGACGCGGCGCCGAACCGGGTGCGGTCGAGGGTCGGGAGCGCCTGGCGCGTCAGCGCGAGCAGGGTCGGGCCGTGCTTGTTCTCCAGCGCGGCCTTCCACGCCTCCGATGTCTCGTTCGCGTCGCCGGGTCGGATCGTGGTGACGCCCGGAATAGCACGCAACGAGCACGTGGATGGGAGCGATCTCCATCAACGAGGCGAGGCGCAGCGTCGGCCGCATGTAGTCGCTGAAGATCAGGAAGGTCGCGCCGAACGAGCGCAGTCCCGAGAGCGCCATGCCGTTCGCGATCGACCCCATCGCATGCTCGCGGATGCCGAAGTGCATGTTGCGACCGCCGGGCGTCTTGGCCTCGAGTTCGCCCGCGCCTTCGAACGTGAGCTTCGTCTTGGTCGAGGGAGCGAGGTCCGCGGATCCGCCGACGAGCCACGGGATCGCCTGCGCGACCGCGTTGAGCGCCTTGCCGCCCGCGTCACGCGTCGCCATGCCCTTCGGGTCGGCCGGGAAGGAGGGCAGCGTCTGACTCCATGCGGCCGGCAGCTCGCCGCGCTGGATCTGGCCGATTTCAGCGGCCAATTTGGGGTTTTCCTTCTCGTAGCGGGCGAACAGCTCCTTCCACGCCGCGAAGGCCTGGGCCCCGCGCGCGCCGACGCCGCTCGCGAATTGCTCGCGCACTCCCGGCGGAACGAGGAACTTGGCGTCCTCGGGCCAGCCATAGACCTTCTTCGTCGCGCGGATTTCGTCTTCACCGAGCGGCTCGCCGTGCGCGGCGTGACTGTCCTGCTTCTTCGGCGCGCCGAAACCGATGTGGCTGTCGACGATGATCAACGTGGGCCGTTTGCGCTCCTGGGCGAACACGCCGAGCGCGCGCTTCAGCATGTCGCGATCGTTCGCATCGGCGACGCGCGTCACGTTCCAGCCGAGACCGACGAACCGCGTGGCCACGTCCTCGGTGAACGCGAGATCGGTCTCGCCCTCGATCGTGATCTTGTTGTTGTCGTAGATCCAGCACAGGTTCGAGAGCTGGAGGTGCCCCGCGATCGACGCCGCTTCACTCGCGATGCCCTCCATCAAGTCGCCGTCGCTGCACAGCGCGAACACGCGGTGCGTGAACAGATCGAAGCCGGGCTTGTTGTACCGGGCGCCGAGCCAACGCGACGCGATCGCCATGCCGACGGCATTCGCGACACCCTGACCGAGCGGCCCCGTCGTCGTCTCGACGCCGGTCGTCCAGCGGAACTCGGGGTGGCCGGGACACAGGCTGTCGAGCTGGCGAAAGCGCTGGATTTCCTCGAGCGGCACGGCGAGCTTGCCGGTCTTCGCGCCCCTCGCGTCCACTTGCTTCACGCCGGCGAGGTGCAGCGTCGAATACAGGAGCATCGACGCGTGTCCGCACGACAGCACGAACCGATCGCGGTCGAACCAGTGCGGGTTCTCGGGGTCGTAGCGCAGCGCGTCCTGCCAGATCGAGTAGATGACGGGCGCGAGCGCCATCGGCGTACCCGGGTGGCCCGAGTTGGCCTTCTGCACGGCGTCCATCGACAGCGTGCGGATGGTGTCGACGGCGAGACGGTCCAGCGGATTCTGTTGCATGTCTTGGCTCATGTTCGTCGGGTTCGCGCGCGTTTCGTCTCGCGTTCGACGCGAGGCTGTGCCGAGGGCGCCGGGCTCGGCGCATTGTGGCCATTGGTCCTGGATCGGGCGAGACTCTCCAGCGTGGGCGCGATCAGCGCAGTCCACCCGGTCTGGTGGCTGGCTCCGAGTCCGGTGCCGTCGTCCCCGTGGAAATACTCGTGGAAGAGCACGAGGTCCTTCCAGTGCGGATCGGCCCCGAAATGCGGGCAGGCGCCATGGCACGGCCGCTGTCCCGCGGCGTCGGGGAGGAACAACGTCGCCAGGCGGGCGCGCAGGAAACGCGCGACGGCGGCGAGGTTCATGAGCTGGCCCGATCCGGTCGGACACTCGACCTTCAGGCTGTCGCCGTACGCGTAGTGGTAGCGCTCGAGCACCTCGACGAAGAGGTGGTTGAGTGGGAACCACACCGGTCCGCGCCAGTTCGAATTCCCGCCGAAGATGCGGTGTTTCGTCTCGCCCGGCTCGTACTCGGCCGAAAACTCCTCGCCGTCGATGCGCAGGCGATAGGGCTTTTCGGCGTGGACGCGCGAGAGCGAGCGCAGTCCGTGAGGCGAGAGGAATTCGTTCTCGTCCAGCACGTAGCGCAGCACGCGGGTCAAGCGCTCGCGGGACGGGATGGCGAGCAGACCGCGCCCGCTCTGCGCGTCGAAATCGAGGTACGAGATCGTCGCCTTCAAGTCGGTGCGGTTCATCAGGAACCACTCGATCCGGTGGCGCAGCTTGGGCAGATTCGCGATGTCCTCGAACGCGACCACTTCGGCCGTGAACAGCGGCACCAGCCCCACCATGGAGCGCAGGCGCAGCGGGATCGGCTTGCCTTCGTGGACCATCTGGTCGTAGTAGAAGCCATCCTCTTCGTCCCACAGTCCGTTGCCGCCCAGGCGGTTCATCGAGTCGCAGATCGCGACGAAGTGCTCGAAGAACTTGCTAGCGACGTCCTCGTACGCGACGTCGGAGTGCGCGAGCTCGACCGCCATCGAGAACATCGTCGCGCAGTAGAAGGCCATCCACGCCGTGCCGTCGGCCTGGACGAGCTGTCCCCCGCCCGGCAACGGCCGATTGCGATCGAACACCCCGATGTTGTCGAGTCCGAGGAACCCGCCCGCGAACAGGTGGTTGCCGAACGGGTCCTTGCGATTCACCCACCAGGTGAAGTTGATGAGCAGCTTGTGGAACGCGCGCGCCAGGAAGGTGCGGTCCCGGCCGCCGCGCGGACCCGTCATCTTGTAGACGCGCCAGCACGCCCAGGCATGCACCGGCGGGTTGACGTCGCTGAAATTGAATTCGTAGGCCGGAATCTGCCCGTTCGGGTGCATGTACCACTCGCGCAGGAACAAGAGCAGCTGCTCCTTCGCGAAGGTCGCGTCGATCCGCGCCATCGGGATCATGTGGAACGCCGTGTCCCACGCCGCGAACCACGGATATTCCCAGGTGTCCGGCATCGACAGCACGTCGCGGTTGTAGAGGTGCTTCCAGTCCCGATTGCGTCCCTCCTGCCGCTCGGCCGGCGGAGCGGGCTGGGACGGATCGCCCTCCAGCCACGTGCTGACGCCGTAGTGGTAGAACTGCTTCGACCACAGGAGTCCCGCGTACGCCTGCCCGAGGACGCGCCGTTCGTCGTGGTTCGATTCGGGCGGGACCACGTGCGCGAAGAACGCGTCGTGCTCGTTCTTGCGCGAGGTCATCACGCGCTCGAACTCGTCGCCGAAAGCGCGGTCGGGCGCGTGTTCGGTGGGGAACAGCCGCAGGCGCAGCGTGCGCGATCCGCCGCCTTCGATCTCGTAGGCGACGCTCCAGGCGGCCTTCGTGCCCACCTGCGCCGGATTCACGGCCGCACGATCGCCATGGACGACGTACTCGTGGAAGGCGTCCTTCACGAACGGCGTCGGATTGGGCACGCCGAACAGGAGGCGCGCGTTCGTCTCGTTCTCGGTGAAGATCTGCTCGCAGGTGATCGCGCCCTTCGGCGCCTGGAGCTTCATCTGCATCTCGCCGAGCGTCTGCTCCTCGAGCCACACCGTGTTCGCGTCGAGGCGCCCGAGCCTGGGCCGCTCGGTGCGCCCTTCCTCGGCGATCCCCCAACTCCACGTGTTGCGGAACCACACGGTGGGCACGACGTGCAGTTTCGCGGCTGTTTTCGCGCGGTTTTCGATGCGGATCTCGATCAGGAGATCGTCGGGCCCCGCCTTCGCGTAGGTGACGAACACGTCGAAGTAGCGGCTGTCGTCGAACACCCCCGTGTCGATCAGCTCGAACTCGGGTTCGGTCTTTTGGCGTCGTGCGTTCTCCTCGATCAGGGACGCGTACGGAAACTCGCTGTGCGGGTACTTGTACAGCGCACGCATCCAGGAGTGCGTCGGCGTCGACTCGAGGAAGAAGTACTGCTCCTTCACGTCCTCGCCGTGGTTGCCCTGGCCGTTGGTGAGGCCGAACAGGCGCTCCTTCAGGATCGGGTCCGCGCCGTTCCACAGCGCGACGGAGAAGCAGGCGCGGCACTGGCGGTCGGTGATGCCGAGAAGACCGTCCTCGCCCCAACGGTAGGCGCGGCTCCGGGCATGCTCGTGTGGAAAGTAATTCCAGCAGTCGCCGTCCTTCGAATAGTCCTCGCGCACCGTGCCCCATTGGCGCGCGCCGAGGTAGGGCCCCCAGCGCTTCCAGTTCGCCTGCCGCGCAGCGTCCGCTTCGAGCCGCAGGGACTCGGGGTCCGGTGTGTGTGTGCGTTCGGCCATGCGGGCTGTGTGGTCGTGTGCTCGGCGAAGGGGGCTCTGGTCGACTCGCGCGGACCTCGAACGAGGAACTCGAGGGAGTCGCCGGAAATCTTCGCCGCCTACGCGGCGCCGGCGGATTCGTGACGCCCCCCTCGGCGCCAAGATGCGCGGGCGCCGCCCGGCGATCAACACGCTTTCCGCCGGATTGCCATTCCAGCGGCAGGGGCTCCGGCGACGAAGAATGGAGTCCCCATGAAGTCCACCGCCCAAGGCTCCGGCGAGTTGCGCCGCCAGCTCGTGTGCATGATCGAGCAGTCGACGCTCGAGCTGCCCGTCATGCCCGATGTCGCCTCGCGCGTCCTGGCCCTGTGCCAGGATCCCGATGGCGATCCGCGCGAACTCGGCGAGCTGATCCAGCGCGATCCCGCCCTGGCCGGGAACGTGCTGCGCATCGCCAATTCCGCGGCCTACGCGCCGCGCGAGCCCATCGTCTCGCTCCAGCAGGCCGTCAGCCGTTTGGGCATGACGACCATGGGCGATCTCGCGATCGCGGCGGCCGTCAACGGCCGGGCGTTCTCGGTCAAGGGACGCGATGAGGAGATGCGGGTCCTGCGCACGCACGCGGCGGCGACGGGTGTCTGGTCGCGCGAGGTCGCGCGCCACCGTCGGCGCAACGTCGAGGCGGCGTTCCTGACCGGTCTCCTGCACGACGTCGGACGCCCGATCGTCCTGAAGGCCGTGCTCGACTTCATGAGCGAACTCGAGGTCGACGAGGACATCGTCGACGGCCTGGTCGACGAGTTCCACGCCTCGGTCGGAGCCCGCCTGATCGAGAGCTGGAAGCTGCCACACTGGATCGCCACGGCCGTCGAAGGCCACCACGACATCGAGCGCGCCGGCGAACACGCGGATCTCGCGGCGACGATCATGCTCGGCGACGAGCTCGCCCACTGGTCCGAGTCGCAGAGCGAAGGCGACGACACGAAGATCCGCGCGTTGCCCGTGCTCGGCAAGCTCGGTCTCTACCCCGAGGACATCGACGACCTGCTCGCGCGCCGCAGCCTCGTGGAAGCCTCGACGAGGGCCTTCTCATGAGTTCGGAAGCCGAGCAATTCGACTTCGTCGTGCTGGGCGGCGGTCCCGCGGGCCACAAGGCCGCCGTGCAGGGCGCGAAGGCGGGCAAGCGCGTGCTCCTCGTCGAACGCGAGGAGCGCATCGGCGGCGAATGCGTCCACCGCGGCACGATTCCGAGCAAGACCCTGCGCGAGAGCGCCGTGTACTTCGCCGGCCTGCGCAAGCGCGCCTCGAACATCGCGCCCCATGGCATCGGTCGCCAGGTGCTCGTCACGAGCCTGATGGAACGCCTGGAAAGCGTGGAAAAAGCCCACGAGGGCTACCTCGAGAACCAGCTGGTCCGGAACCACATCGAGTTGCGTCAAGGCCGCGCGGCGTTCCTTGCCGCGAACGAGATCGAGATCGTCGACGTCGGCGGGAGGAAGACGCGGGTGCGAGCCGGCACTGTCGTCATCGCGACCGGTTCGCGACCGCGTGCTCCGTCCGACGTGCCGATCGACCACGAACGCGTGCTCGACAGCGACTCGATCCTGTCGCTGATCTACCTGCCGCAATCGCTGATCGTGATGGGCTCGGGCGTGATCGCGTCGGAGTTCGCGACGATCTTCCAGTCGCTGGGCGTGCAGGTGACGATGATCGACAAGGCCGAGCGTCCGCTCGGATTCCTCGACCCCGAAATCAGCGAGCGGTTCGTCAAGCGCTTCGAGCGGGACGGCGGGCGCTTCGTCGGCGGCGTCAAGCACGAGTCCGTGACGAGCGAACTCGTCTCCGGCGTGACGATCAAGCTCTCCGACGGCAGCACGGTGAGCGCCGAGCGCGCCCTCGTCGCTCTCGGTCGTACGGCCAGCGTGCGCGGCCTGAACCTCGCCGGTGCCGGCCTCGCGGTCAACGAGCGCGGCTTCATCACGGTCGACGCGAACGGTCAGACGAGCACGCCGCACGTGTACGCCGTCGGTGACGTGGTGGGTCCGCCCGCGCTCGCGACGACTTCGATGGAACAGGGCCGTCGCGCCGTGCGCCACGCCCTGGGACTGGACCTCGGCGCGACGGCGGCCACGATCCCGATCGGGATCTACACGATCCCGGAGATCGCGAGCGTCGGCCTGACCGAAGCCGAGGCGAGCAAACGTCACGGAGCCGCGGTCGTCGGTCGAGCGCGCTTCGACGAGATCGCGCGCGGCCACATCAACGGCGAGACCGATGGCCTCCTGAAGCTCGTCTGCGACGTCGACGGCCGGAGGATCCTCGGCGCGCACGTGATCGGGGAGGGCGCGACCGAGCTCATCCACCTGGCCCAGATCGCGATGGTCGCCGGCCTGGAGGTCGAGGCCTTCGTCGACAACATCTTCAACTTCCCCACCCTGGCCGAGGCCTACCGCGTGGCCGCGCTGGACGTGGTCGGCCGCCGGATGCGCCTGCGCGCGGTGGGCTAGGACCGTCCACCCGGGGGCTTTTCACGGCCGCCGCTCGCGGCTATCCTCTCCGCCCCACAGCGGGGACGTAGCTCAGTTGGTAGAGCGACGCGTTCGCAATGCGTAGGTCGAGGGTTCGACTCCCTTCGTCTCCACCACCGCTCGAGCGCGGGCGGCCTTTCCCACCGGAAGGGCCGCCCGCCGCACGTTTCGAGACACCTACTCGCCGGCGAACAAGTCCGCCGTGTCGTCGTTGCGGCGCGTCGGCCGGCGGCGCTTGGGTTGCCACGTGCCCGCGCGGAGATCGTCGTCGAAACGGCGGACGATCGCCGCGATTGCGCTCGAGAAGCGTTCGACGTGCCAGTCCTGCATGCCTTCGATGCGCGCGACGGCATCGGCGGTCGTCGGAGCCGCTTTCGCGATGCGCATGAGCACGTGCCGGTTGAGCAGGTACGCCGAGTCGATCCCCCACTCGGCGGCGATGTTCTTGCGCCAGTTCTTCAGCCGTTCGTGGAGCTCGATCTGTTCGTCGGAGAGCTCGTGCGTGCCGTCCTTGCTCGGGAGGATCGGGAACTTCTTGAGCGGCCCTTTCTCGAGACCGCGCGTCACCGCGTCGAGCACTTCGTCGCCGAGGCGCCGCACCTGCTTCGGCGGGAAGCCCTTGACCCTGCTCAGGGCCTCGAGCGTGCGCGGGCGAGCGTGCGCGATCTCGACGAGCGTGTCGGGATTCATGATGCGGAACGGCGGCTGATTGGTCGCCTCGGCGAGGCGTTCGCGCAGGATGAACACCTCGCGCAGCACTTGCCGCTCGACCGGAGCGAGCAGTCGCGCGCCCTTGATGCGCACGAATTCGTCGGGATCGAACTTCGCGGGCGGAGGGACGATGGCTTCGAGGCGGCGACATTCGCCCTCGACGATCATCAGGCGCTTCATCTCGGCGAGGTGCGCCTGCTGTTCGCGCATGAGCGGCAACAGGAAATGCGTGTCGAGCCGCGCGTACCGCACCTGCTTCTCGGAGAGCGGGCGCACGCTCCAGTCCGAGCGCTGCATCGACTTGTCGAGCGTGATGCCGAAGTGATCGTTCAACACCGAGGCGAGTCCGGGCGCCTGCGTCCCGAGCGTCGCGGCCGCCACGCGCGTGTCGAACAGGTTCCTGAACTCGAAGCGGTAGTCACGCTTCAGGATCAGGATGTCGTATTCGCCGTCGTGGAACACCTTGACCTTGCGCGGATCGGCGAGCACACGGCCGAGTCCGCTGATGTCGAACCGCGCCAGCGGATCGACGAGGAAGTCCTCCTCGGCGGCCGTGATCTGGATCAGGCAGACCTTCTCGCGATAGCTGAAGAACGAATCGGCCTCCGTGTCGACCGCGAGTTCATCCACGTTCTCGAGTCGCTCCAGGAGCCGCGCGAAACCGCGTGCCTCCTGGATCACGGTGGGCGGCGGGAGATTGCTGGTCATGATCGTCGTGCTGATATCCCGCCGGGGCCGGGACTGCCGTCGAGCCTACCGGAGACGGGGCCGCGGACAACGAACGGAAAAGCAATCTCCCGGTCCGAGACCCGTTTTAGGGGCTGACGACGGTTCCAAAAGGGGCGTCCGTCCTCGCTCTCGGCGCCAGCTGGATCGCGAACACGAGGGGCGGCATGGGAGAATCAAGGCCCCGTTTCGTCCTGGTCCGGACTCGATGCCGCCGCCACTGTCGGAATGCGCAGAAGACCCGCGGACATACACCCAGCCCGAAGCCAAGGACCCACTCATGAGAATCGCTTCCGTCGCCAGCGCCCTGCCCGAGAACGACTACGACCAACGCACGGTCCAGGCACACCTCGAGTCCGCGTGGTCCGCGCGTCCCGAAATCGTGCGCCGGCTCGCGACGTTGTTCACGAATTGCGGGGTCGAGCGGCGACGTTTCGCCCTGCCGCTCGAGCGCTACGACGAATTGACGACCTTCGGGCAGTTCAACGACGAGTGGATCCGCTGCGCGCTGGAACTCGGCGAGAAGGCCGTGAACCTCGCCCTCGAACGCGCGCGCCTGCGTCCCGAGGACGTCGATGCGATCTTCTTCTCGACCGTGACGGGTCTCGCCGCGCCCTCGCTCGACGCCCGGCTCGCCAATCGCCTCGCCTTCCGCTCGGACATCCGCCGCATTCCGATGTTCGGCCTCGGCTGCGTGGCCGGCGCGGCGGCGGTTTCGCGCGCGGCGGACTTCGTCCGCGGCCGTCGCGACGGCGTGGCCCTCGTCCTGACGATCGAACTGTGCTCGCTCAACTGGCAGCGTGACGACACCTCGCTCGCGGCGGTCATCTCCACGGGCCTGTTCGGCGACGGCGCCTCCTGCGCGGTCGTGGTCGGCGAGCAGCGCGAGGCGCGCGGTCCCGAGATCGTCGCGACCCGCTCGGTCTTCTATCCCGACACCGAGGAGGTGATGGGG
>JBGATY010000043.1:0-22310 GCA_044228955.1 Planctomycetota bacterium
ATGGGCAAAGAGACGCGCTTGCCTTCGAAGCTGATCTCGACCGTTTGTTGAGTCTTCTCGCCGGTCATCTGGCTGGCCATTGCTCGTCCTGCTCGCTCGTGATCTCGATCGACGTCACCGATTCGAAAATGGGGGGCAGTACGATCGCTTGGGGCACTGTTCAGTTCAAGATCTTATCGATCCCGCCGCGCGGAAAGAGAAGACTTTGCCGGACGAGCATTCCAGTCCCGGCCCGATTTCAGGAGAGTCCGCGCCAGGCGGAAAGCGTCTCGCGAGCGCAGCGCTCCCACGTGAATTCGCGTGCCTTCAAGTCCCGCCGCGCCGCCGCCAATCCGTCGTCGCGCCCCTCGAGGGCGGCCTCGATCGCCGTGGCGAGGAGATCCGGTTCGCGCACGCACGCCGCGTCGTCGACCAGCTCTGCGGAGTCGCCCAGGGCCTCGACGAAGGCCGGAAGGCGGCTTGCGACCACCGGAACCCCGAGCGCCAGCGCCTCCAGGGGTGTCACGGGAGTGGCTTCGGCGGTCGACAGGTGGACGAGGCAGGCGGCACCGGCCACGCGCGCGGGCAGGGCGGCCTCGAAGGCGGCCGGATCCGGCCTCTCGGATCGAGGCCCGCGCTCGAGACCGGCCCAGGTCACGAACCCACCCACCGGCGACGAACGCACGGCCTCGAGGAGGCTCGCCGCGCCGGGATCGAGAGGCGCGCCGCGGGGGGGCGGCGGACACAGGAATTCGAGCGTCGCCTCGCCGCCCTTCTCGCGCAGACGCTCGAACGCGCGCAGGACGGCCAGGGGGCGGCGCGAGGCCTTCACCGCCCCGAGCACGAGGATGCGCGGCGGTGCATCGCGGGGCCCCAACTCGCGCAAGTTGCGGCGCCAGTGCTCGCAACCGACGCGGGTGTGCACGACGCGCTTCGAGTCGAGGCCGAAGCCCTGCACGAGCCGGCTGCGGGTGTCGCTGGAGAAGGTGAGCACGAGGTCCATGCGGAGCAGCCGCTCGCGCCAGAGAGCCACCTGCTCTGCACTTCCGTCGGGAATCTCCGCGACCGCGTACGACTGCCGCGCCATTCGCACCGGCAACGCGTGCGGGAGGAGGAGTGCGTGATGGAACACACCCACGCCGCCGAGTTCGTCGTCGACGCCCTTGCGTGTCAGCGCGGCTCGAGCGCGCACGAGCGATCGCGGCCTCCGGCTCTCCAAGCGCGACACGCGCGGATCGCCGATCGTGAGTCCGAGCGAGCGCGTATCGACCGCGCGATCGCCGCGGCCCACTTCGAAGAGCGCGAGATCGGGTCGATCCTCGAGCCGCACCAGGGCTCGCACGAGCTCGCGCACGTAGCGCCCGACCCCGGGCGGATGACTCGTCGCCGGCAGGTAGTCGATGCCGATGCGCCCGTGCCCCGAACGCAACGCGTCTAGCCTCGCCCGCGCGAACGGGAGTTCTTGAAGCCGGCCGCCCTTGCCTGGCCCTGCGGCGGTACGCCACGTGACGGGGCCGATCCGCGTGGGGGCGGCGTCTTCATGCGCCGCGTGACGCGGTCGCCCGGACGCAGGATCGGCTCGCTCCGCAGGCGATCCTGGTCGAACTGCTTCTCGGCCCGCAGGCGCTCGGCCTCCCGGCCGCGCGGCGGGACGCCGATCAGCCCACCCTCGTCGCGCAGGGCGTGGTTGAAATCGCGCCACAGCGTGCGGATGAATGGCAACCAGATCGGCGTCGCACCGATCAGGAGCAGCCAGCGGAGGAGGTCCTTGTTGAGTTCCATCGGGCGAACCCAGAGGGCCGCTGCGCTATCCTATCGACCGCAGCGATGCCCCGCCTCGACCCCGCTCCCCGGACGCCTTGAAACCCGCTCTCGCACTCCTGTCGGCCCTGTTCCTCTCGCTTCCCCCTGGCGATGCGGGTCCCGCCGGGAATTCGGCTCTCTTCGTGCACGGCATGACGATTTCCTGCGAGACGTACGGACAGGAGTGGGGGAGCGATCGGTTCCTCGACGCGCTCGAGGAGCTTTCCGAGATCGGCGTCAACTGGGTCGCCATCCATCCCTACGCCTCGATTCGCTCAGACGGCACGGTCGAGGGGCGGCGCATCGATCCCGCTCATCCGCCGGAGTGGATCACGCGGCCGATCAAGGAAGCGCACGCGCGCGGTCAATCGATCCTCGTCATCCCGCACATCGCCTACTGGGGCAGCTCCTTCCGCTGGCGCGGGGACATCGAGTTCCCTGATCCCGCGGCGAGAGAGCGCTTCTTCACGACCTACTCGAAGTTCCTCCTCGATCTCGCCGCGTGCGCGCGCGGCGCCGACGCGTTCTCGGTCGGCAACGAACTCGAGAAGCTCGTCGTGCACGAGGCGGAGTGGCGCGCGCTGATCGCAGCCGTGCGCGGGGGGACGGACGCGAAGCTCACGTACGCCTCGAACTGGTCTGGCTACGCGAACGTGCCCTTCTGGGACGCGCTCGACGCGATCGGCGTCGACGCGTATTTCCCGCTGTGCGATTCCGATGCTCCGACCGCGGAGAGTCTGCGCGCGGGATGGAACGCGGTGATGCCCGACCTCGAGCGGCTTTCGAAGCGGACCGGCAAGCCCGTCGTGTTCACGGAGCTCGGCTACAACTGCTCCCTCGACGCCGCCCGGACCCCGTGGGCGTACCGCGAAGCGAGCGGTCCTGACCGGGCTCGAGCGGAGGCCCTGCAGGCTTTGTGTCTGCGCGTCGCTCTCGAGCAGACGAAGTCGCACTCGGAATGGTTGCGCGGCGCGTTCGTGTGGAAGTGGTTCGTGGGCAACGGCCGCCGCGAGAACTTTCTCGCGAAGACGCCGACGATGATCGCGGTGATCAAGGACGCCTGGGGAGCGGGCGCGAAATGAGCGAGAAATCCAGGCGCCGCTCGCGCGAGTCCAAGCGTCGCAAGCCGCCGGGCCACTCGCCGGGCACGATCGTCGTCGATCCGACCGCCCGGAAGCCGAGGATGTCGGTGATGGCGTTCGGCCCGGGCGAGATCGTGGAAAAAACGATCACCAGCCCTCGTGACGTCTGTCCCTTGCTCGAGCGCTACCCGATCGTGTGGCTCGACGTCGACGGCCTCGGGGATGCGGACGTGATCCGCGAGATCGGCGAGTCGTTCAAGCTCCACCGCCTCGCGATCGAGGACGTCACCGAAGTGCACAAGCGCGCGCGCGTCGACCGCTACGACACGCACGAGTACATCGCGCTCGTGATGGTGGACCTCGTCGACGGGCACCTCGACACCGAGCAACTGTCGCTGTTCCTCGGCAAGAACTTCGTCATCACGTTCCAGGAGCGTCCCGGCGACGGTTTCGATCGCGTCCGCGACCGCATCCGAGGCGGCAAGGGACCCATTCGCACGAGCGGTCCCGGCTACCTCGCGTACGCGCTGCTCGACGCGACGATCGACGGCTATTTTCCGGTGCTCGAGCACTACGGCGAGCGCCTCGAGGACCTCGAGGACGCGCTCGTCGTCCGGCCCGACGCGAGTCGGCTGCACGACATCCATGCCCTGCGGCGTGACCTCGTGTTCCTGCGCCGCGCCGTGTGGCCGATGCGCGAGGCCCTGAATTTCCTGTTGCGTGAAGGCGGGGACTTCTTCAACGCCGAGACACGGCCGTACCTGAACGACTGCTACGACCACACCGTGCAGTTGATGGACCTCGTCGAGAACCACCGCGAAATGGCCTCCGGCCTGATGGACGTGTACCTGTCGTCGGCGAGCAATCGCATGAACGAGATCATGAAGGTGCTCACGATCATCTCGACGATCTTCATCCCGCTGACGTTCCTCGCCGGGCTGTACGGCATGAACTTCCACGTCGAGGCGGGGCCGCTCTCGATGCCGGAGCTGACCTGGCCGTACGGCTACGTCGCCTGCCTGGGGGTGATGCTCGCGATCGCCGTGTTCATGCTGTTCTTCTTCCGGCGCAAGGGCTGGATCGGTTCCGGACGAAGAGCGCCGTGAAGCGCGGGTCCGGGAGCGAACCGCGGCGGCGCGGCCTCGAGCGCATCCTCTCCAAGTTCGGGGTGTGCTCGCGCGCCGAGGCGCGGAACCTGATCCGCCGCGGGCGCGTGCGCGTGAACGGCGCCGTGATCGTCGATCCGGAAGCGTGGTTCGACCCCGAACGCGACGAAATCGCGCTCGACGGCCGGTCGGTGCGCGCCTCGAAGAAGCTCTACTACGCGTTGCACAAGCCGCGCGGGTACATCACGACGCGCGCGGATCCCGGCGGGCGGCTGACGGTGTACGAACTCCTCGGCGCGATCGGCGCCTGGGTGGTACCCGTCGGTCGACTCGATCTCGACACGAGCGGACTCCTGCTCTTCACGAACGACACGCACTTCGCCGACCTGGTGTCGAGCCCGAACTCGCACGTCCCAAAGACCTACCGCGTCGAGTGCTCGCCGCGGCTCGACGACGAGGCGCTGGCGCGGCTCGCGCGCGGGGTGACGCTGTCGGACGGACCGACCCGTCCCGCGGTCGTGCGCGATCACGCCTTCCGTGGGCCCAGATCGCGCTTCGAGATCACCATCACCGAGGGACGCAATCGACAGGTGCGGCGCATGGTCAAGGAAGTGGGCGCCAAGGTCGAGAAGCTCGTGCGCGTGTCGATTGGCCCTCTCGCACTCGGCGATCTCGCCTCCGGAGCCGTGCGCCCGCTCGCGGATTCCGAGGTGGAGGCTCTCGTCGCCGCCGGAGCGAACGCCGCTTCAGCGAAACGGCGACCGACTTGAAGGCCGAGCGGGCTCCAGCACGACGCGATCGATCGCATCGTAGGCGGTGATCGCGAGCGCTGCGGCCGGAGTCGAGGGGTACTCCGCCTTCAGGATCGAGAACGTCGCGCGATCGGATCGCTGGCCGTCCTCGGCGCGCAGGCGCGAGCGCAGCGTCCCGTCGTGCGTGAAGCCGGCCCGCCGGGCGACCGCCGCGCTGCGTTCGTTCGCCGCGTCGCAGTGGATCTCGACCAGCTCGAGGGACTCGACCTCGAATGCGATTCGCACGAGGGCCTTGACGCTCTCCGTCGCGAAGCCCTTCCGCGTGCTCGACTCCTCGAGCCAGTACCCGATGGACGCCGAGGCTTCGACCGGATTCGGCGTGAGCACCGCGCCGCCGACGATGCGTCGCGACGCGGCTTCGGTGATCGCAAACGAGAAGGACTCGCCCGCATCGAAGCGGCCGCGCATGCGCCGGATCACGTCGAGGGCCGCATCCGTCGTGCGCGGACCCTCGCGCGCCCACTCGATCCAGGGCCTCAAGTGGTGCTCGTTCACAGCGATGACCCCGGCCAGCTGCTCCGCGTCGCTCGGCTCGAGGAAGCGCAGCAGGAGCCGCTCGGTGGCGATTCGGTAGGCGGGACCGCGTGTCATTCAGGCGGAGTCTACTACGCGCGGGCCCGGCCTCGTGCGGCGCCCGTGCCTTTCGCGGGCGCCGTGAACCAGCGAGTGGACCGCGATGCCCACTGCCGCTGGGACGAGCGAGACGAGCGCGTCGCCGAGTCCGAGCGGGGCGAAGCCGAATAGCCTTGCTGCGGCGGGGACAAAGACAGCGGCCGCGAGTGCCGCGAGTGCCGTGAACGCGATCGCGGTGTACGCCAGGTTCGACGTGCGCAGGGTCGACAGCACCGATCGCGACCCGGCGCGCATGACCAGCAACAGTCCGAGGTTGCCAAGGACGATCGCAGTGAACGCGAGCGCGCGAACCGTGCCTTCGTCGCGGCCGGCGTGGAGCGCGTAGACGTAGAGCGCGATCACGCACGCGAGCACGGCGGAGCCGGACGCGAGGCTTTCGAGGACCATGGCGGTCGTGAACAGGCGTTCGCGCGGATCGCGCGGCGGACGGCTCATCTGCGCTTCCTCGGCCGGTTCGCTCTCGAACACGAGCGTGCACGCCGGGTCGATGACGAACTCGAGGAACACCACGTGCACCGGGAAGAGGAGCAGTGGGCCGCCCATCGCCACGGGCAGGAATGCCGCGCCCGCGATGGGGACGTGCACGGCGATCAGGTAGCGCATCGCGTTCTGGATGTTCCCGTACACGCGCCTGCCCAGCGCCACGGCCTCGACGATGGAATCGAAATCGTCCTCCAAGAGCACCAGGTCGGCAGACTGACGAGCGACGTCCGTGCCACGCTTGCCCATCGCGATGCCGATGTCCGCCGCTTCGAGCGCGGGCGCGTCGTTGACCCCGTCGCCGGTCATCGCCACGACCTCGCCCGAGGAACGCAGCGCCCGCACGAGACGGAGCTTCTGCTCCGGGCGCATCCGCGCGAACACGTCGGCCGTCCGCACCACCTTTTCGAACGCCGCATCGTCGAGCGCCTCCAACTCCGCGCCGGAGAGCACCTCTTCGACGTCGAGTCCGGCCTGGCGCCCGATGTTCCGCGCGGTGCCCTTGAAGTCCCCCGTGATCATGACGACGCGGATTCCCGCGCCGCGGCACTGAGCCACCGCCGCGGGAACGGTGGGACGCAACGGATCGGCGAGCATCAAGAGGCCGGTGAGACGGAAGGGATATTGCGTTGGATCCTCCAGGGGTTCGCCCGCGAAGCTCGCTTCCGCGACGGCGAGGATGCGGCGGCCCTTCGTCGATTCCTCCTCGATGCGCCGCGCTTCGTCGGTCGCGCCGCACAAGGGGAGCACGGTCTCGGGCGCGCCTTTGATCACGACTCGGCGCGCGAGTCCGGGCCCGCGCCACACGTGACACATGGCCAGGAATCGATCGCTGAACGGATAGTCGCGCTCCAGCGTCCACGTGCGACGAACGAGGACAGCAGCGGCACTCGCGGCTTCGACGATGGCCTTGTCCATCGGATCGTAGGCGTCGATCTCGGAGGCGAGCGCGGCGACGTCGATCACTAGAGGAGGCGTCTCGACGACCTGCATGCGGTTCTCGGTGAGCGTCCCGGTCTTGTCGACGCACAACACGGTCGCCGCTCCGAGCATCTCCAGCGCCGGCATCCTCCGCGTGAGCACGCGATGCCGTGAAATGCGCCAGGCTCCGAGCGCGAGGAAGACAGTCAGGACGACCGGGAATTCCTCGGGGATCAGCGCCATCGCCACCGTGAGTCCCGCGAGCGCGCCGGCGATCCAGTCGCCCCAGCGCAGGGAGTGAACCACGAGGACGACGAGCGCGAACGCGAGCGCGGCGATGGCGATGAAGCGCACGATGCGCGCCGTCTCGCGTTGTAGTGCCGTCCGTCCGGGCTCGAGATCGACGAGCGAGCGGCCGATGCGGCCGAGCTCGCTGCGTTCGCCCGTGAGCGCCACCTCGACCCGACCGTGTCCGGCGACGACGAGCGTGCCCGACGAGACGACGTCCCCGACGCTCTTCGCCGCGGCGAGCGATTCGCCGGTCAGGAGCGATTCGTCGATGGACAGGGCGACCGCTTCGAGCAATCGGCCGTCGGCCGGCACCAGGTCGCCCTCGGAGAGGACCAGGAGGTCGCCGCGCACGACGTCGCGACCGGCGATGCGCACCTTCTCCCCGTCGCGGATCACGAGCGCCCGCGGGCTGGACAAGCCGCGCAGGGCGGCCAATGCCTGTTCCGAGCGCCGTTCCTGCACGATGGTGAGGAGCACGACGCCGACGATGGACGCGGCGAGCACGAGCGCCTCGCCGACGTCGCCGAGCACGAGGTAGATCGCCGTCGCCGCGACGAGCAGGAGGAACATCGGCTCGAGCAGGACGTCGCGCGCGATCCGGAGCGTGCCACGCGCTTCCGCGTCGGGCAGGGCATTGGGTCCCTCCGCGAGGAGGCGCTCGGCGGCCGCGGCGGCTGTCAGTCCCTGCGCTTCCATCCCGCGCATCGTACTCCGCGCGACGGGGTGTTCAGTAGCGACTGGCCCTGCCGGAGGCACCCAGCGTGTCGCCCCAGTGCTCCAGGAAGAACTTGCGCGTGGGATCGAAGTAGCGGTCGGATGAACCGAGGATCGGCCGCAGGGTCGTCGTCATCTGCAGCCCGGTCACGAGGAAGATCGTCATCCACAGGCCGAGGAACGCGCCGCGCCGCGCCTTCCAATGCTGGAGGCCCGCGCCGAGGACGCGCTTCGAGACGAGGAGCGAGACGATCCACAGCGCGAAATGGACGGGCGCCAGCGGCCCGACGGAGTTGGACGACTGCGTGAAGATCCAGGCCACGGGTCCGAACCCGGCGAGGAAGATCGCAGTCGACGCCATGACTCCGAGCAGGAGGCCGAGGACGTTGCGGGCGCGGATGTCCGCCCCGGAGAGCACGGAGAAGATGTAGAGACTCGGGAAACAGATCGCGCCCGTGAGCAGCGCGCCGAGCACGGTCTTGCTCGGCGCGACCCACCACTGCGCGCCGCCGGAGAAGCTCCCGATGACGATCCCGTAGAGCGCGTGCCCGACGACGGCGATCGTGAACAGGACCCAGAGTGTGGCGCCCGAGTGCGTTCCGTCGAGCCGCTCGAGCAAGAGTTCCGGCCGCCGCAGCAGCAGATCGAGCGGTTGCCGGGCGCGGTCGCGCTCCAACTCCTCGGCGACCTCGCGCGGATCGCGCGGCGCGGGCCGGACGGGCTGTGCCGGCCTGGCCGGCTCTGCGCGGGGCGCGCTCCACTCTTCTCCGGGCTGATTCATGCAGTGTCTTCTTTCAATGGGGGAGGAGCATGCGGACGAGAGAATCGTGGAAGTTCCCGTCGAAGGGGCGGGCGCGCAGGAACTCGACTGCGAGTGAAGGCGTGCCGAACCAGGGGCGGAGGATCCACGCGATCTGTGCACCCGCGAGCAGGTTGACCGCGAGCCACACGAAGACGAGCACGCGCGAGCGCACCGTCGGCGCGCCGAGTTCCTCGATCCAGCGCATCTGACGCCAGGTGGCGAGCGTCCCGGCGAACGCGATGGCCGCGATGTGCGCGAGGCCCAGCTGGTCGTGGGCCCGGAAGCCGCTTGCGTCGTCGCGATGGGGCATCGCGGCGCCGAAGTACAGGAACACCGGCGCCAGGGAAGCGAGCACGATCGAGGCGAGCATGAAGCAGGCCAGCACGGTGCGCAGGGTCTCGGCGAAGGACAGGTGCACGCCGCAGCGCCTTGCGAACGCCAGATTCACCAGCGCGTTGACCAGGGCGACGGCAACGAGCAGCACCGGGGCCTTCGCGGCGACGAAGAGCGCGAGGGTCGGAGCGCGCCAGCTGCCCATCGCCGCGCCGTAGGCCGCGGCGCAGACGACGAGCACGAGGAGCTGTCGCGCGAGCCCAACTCCGGCCGGCGGCCTCACCCAATCCCTCGAGACGGGGCCGCCGCCCAGCAGGAGTCTCAACGCGACGGCGAAGTGGCCGGTGCTCATGGGACTTGTACTTTACAATACAAAGTACACTACGGTCAACTGGGAATCCGGCGTCGACTAGCGGGACCTGAACTTCTTTCGCTCCCGAACCCATTCGAATCCTGCCAAGAAACTCGCGCGGGGCGACGTCCAGGCGCTCGTACACGAGAGCCGATCCAAGGACGACGCCATGAACGAGATGATCCCCGACCAGCTGCCCGGCTTGCGCATCCAGACCCCGTGCCCGAAGCGCTGGGAGGAACTCGACGGGGGCGCGCGCAAGCGCTACTGCTCCGAGTGCAGGCTGCACGTCCACAACGGCGCGGAACTCACGCGGGCCGAGGCTTCGGCACTGGTGTCGGGCGCGACGGAACGTGTCTGCATGCGGCTCGAGTTGGGCCCGACGGGCGAGCCCGTATTCTCCGATTCCAGACCCGCTGCGCGCGCGGTCGCTACCACGCGCCCTGGTTTCGCACGGCGCGCCGTCCGGTGGGCCGCCTCGGCCGCGGTCGGGTTGTTGGCGGCCTGCACGCGCTCTGGTCCGATTCCGGCTGCTTGCGATCCGTCGCCAGAGAACCCGGTCACGAACGGCACCGAGATGATGGGGAAGATCCGCGCGCCTGAGTTGATGGGCGACGTCGCGGTCCCGCCCCCTCCCGCGACCGTCCAACGCCTGGGCGAGGCCGAGTTCTCGATGTGGATGTGTTCCATCACGTCGCGTTCGAGCTGTGCGAGTTCGACGTAGAGAGCGCGCCAGGTCGTGCAGGCGTCGGCCGGAGGCACGTAATCGTGGGCCAGCTTGCGCAGCCGCGCCAGGTTCTCTCCGTGCTCGACGTGCTCGAGCTCCATCATCTGCACCGGCATCGAGGCCATGCGGCCGCGACCCTGCAGGAAGAGGGGGAAGAGGACCTGTTCCTCCTTCTGCATGTGCTCCTCGAGCGCGGACGCGACGTGCTCGAGGTGCCGCGTCAGTCCGCGCGGGCACGACGCCTTGTCCGCGTGAACGGTTTCCACCTTGCGAGCCATCTCGATCACGTGGGGCAGTTGCTCGCGGTGGCCGGCGTGGAATCGTTCGAGCACGTGGCCGACGACTTCGTCGAGCGGCTTCCCGTCGAGGCGGGTGAAGTCCTGCGTGCGCGCCTCCTCGGCCGCGAGTTCGGTGAGGATCGTCTCCGTGGCGATCCCGCTTGCCTGGCAGGCCACGTCGAGCGCGACCTTGCCGCGGCAGCAGAAGTCGAGGCCATGGCGATTGAAGACACGGGTCGCTCCCGCTCGTGTCGTGGCGATCTCGGCCAGGGTGGTCTTCGTGGACAAGGTTTCGGGGGTCGGGTTCATGGCAGTCCTCGTGACGGTGATGGCGTGTAAGTCCCTGTCCTGATCAGACTTGTGAAATCACGCTCGGATCGGTGCTCAGGGCTGGACAGGCTGGGGTCGAAAAGGAACACTGGATATCAGAGATAGAGCATATCTCGGATAGCGTTGATCAGTAGACTAGCCCCGAACGCCGCGTACCACAATCACATGCTCACCCAAACCACCGAGCTGGCCCTGCGCGCGCTGATCTTCCTCGGGCTCTCCGAGCTGACCGAGCCCGTGCCGCCCAAGCGCCTCGCCGAGACGCTCGGCTGCTCGCCGACGTACCTCGGCAAGACACTGGGCCTGCTGGTCAAGGCGGATCTGTTGAGGTCGGTGCGCGGCGCGAGGGGGGGAGTGGTGCTGGCCCGCGATCCCAAGACGATCACGCTGCTCGCGGTCGTCGAGGCTTGCCAGGGAACCCTGGTCGGGGACTTCTGCCGCACGGAGAGGCTCAAGGAAATGGGCACGCCTTGCCGGTTCCACGACGTGATGGCCACGCTTCACGGCCAGCTCGTGAAGACCCTGTCCGGCTGCACCCTCGCGGAACTGCTGGAGTGTCCGCTGCCCGCCCTGCGCAACAAGCGCGCGGCCGTGGCCTGCAAGATGAAGTTCGAAGGCGCCGAAGCGTTGTTCGACGCGGCGCAAGGACGCTGAAACGGAGCTCGTCATGGTTTCCCCCGCACCTTCAAATCAGATAACACAGATCCGCGATACTGCTGATATCCAACAAGGCGGCACCGGAGCTGCCTTCGATCCGGAGAATGCCGGCCAGTGGGCCGCGGGCGGGAAGCGCACGGCCATCCGCAACCTGCTCGTCTCGATTCCCGCGTTGTCGTGCGCCTTCGCGGTGTGGATGTTCTGGTCGATCATCGTCGTGCAGATGCAGAAGCTCGGCTTCCGCTTCGACGCCGATCCGGGCCGCAACACGCAGCTTTTCTACACGCTGACCGCCATCGCGGGACTCTCGGGCGCGACCCTGCGCATCCCGAGTTCGTTCCTGGTTTCGCTCGCCGGCGGCCGCAACGTCGTCGCGCTCACCACGGCGCTCCTGCTCCTGCCGGCGCTCGGCACCGGCATCGCGCTCTCGGATCCGAACACGAGCTACGGCGTCTTCACCGTCCTCGCGGCCCTCTCGGGCTTCGGCGGAGGAGCGTTCGCTTCCTCGATGTCGAACATCAGTTTCTTCTTCCCGAAGCGCATGCAGGGGCTCGCGCTGGGCCTCAACGCGGGCATTGGCAACCTGGGCGTGAGCCTTATGCAGGTGCTCCTGCCCTGGGCGATGACCTTCGCCGTCTTCGGCGCGCTCGGCGGCGAGCCGCGCTCACTGGCCGGGAAGCAGGTGTGGATCCAGAACTGCGGGCTCGTGTGGGTGCCGATCCTGGCCGTCCTCGCCCTCGTCGCCTGGTTCGCCATGGACACGCTGCCGCAGCACCGGACAGCCAAGACGCCGATCGCGATCGCGCGCATGGGCTGGCTCCTACTCCTGGGTCTCGCCGCGAGCGGGCTCGGTTCGTACCTGCTCGTCGGACTGGGCTGGAGCATGTGGCTCGTCCTTCCGCTCACGATCGTCCTGACCCTTCTCGCGATGCGCTTCCTGACGCCCTCGAGCGTGCAGCAGAACCTCTCGAAACAGTTCGCGATCTTCTCGAACAAGCACAACTGGTCGATGACCTGGCTCTACGTGATGACCTTCGGGTCGTTCATCGGGTACTCGGCCGCCTTCCCGAAGCTCATCCAGGACGTGTTCGGATTCCTGCCCGACGGCACTCCGAATCCGAATGCGCCGAGTCCGTTCGCGTACGCGTGGCTCGGTCCGCTCCTCGGCTCGGCCGTGCGCCCGGCGGGCGGCTGGCTGTCGGACAAGCTCGGCGGCGCGCGCGTCACGCAGTGGTCGACGGTCGTGATGGTGGGGGCCGCGCTCGGCGCTGCGTGGGCCATCCAGAGAGCGGACGCCGCGCCGCATCCAGAGGATCACTTCGGGACCTTCCTGGCGCTGTTCCTGCTGCTCTTCGTGTGCACGGGCGTCGGCAACGGTTCGACGTTCCGCATGATCCCCGTGATCTTCTCCAAGGACCAGGCCGGGCCGGTTCTCGGCTGGACCTCTGCGATCGCCGCGTATGGCGCGTTCGTGATCCCGCAGGTGTTCGGCGCGCAGATCAAGGCCGGCACGCCGCATCACGCGCTGTATGCGTTCGCCGTCTACTACACCACCTGTCTCGGCCTGAACTGGTGGCTCTACGCGCGGAAGGGAGCGGAGAAGCCGTGCTGAGGAGAACCTCGCTCTGCAGCGTGTCGCTGTTCGTGCTCGTCTCGCTCGCTGCGCGCGGACAAGTCATGGGCGCCGGTGCGCCGGACACGGCGGCACGCTCGTTCTTCAGCCGTTGCACGGGCTGTCACACGATCGGCAAGGGCGCCTTGACCGGTCCCGATCTCACGCGCGCCCTGACCTGGCAGCCGGCCGACCTGCGCGCCGCGATCGTGCGCATGCAGGACCGGACCGGTCCGATCGCGCCGGCCGACGTGGACGCGCTGGTCCTGTTCCTGAAGGACGAGCAGCGCGACGCGCGCATCGCCCTCGAAGAGGCCCGCATCGCCGCGCAGTTCGCCGTCGAACTCGATCCGCCTTCGGCCGACTTGGGTCGGGAACTCTTCTTCGGCCGCGAGGCCTTCCACAACGGCGGCACGGCCTGCGTCGCCTGCCACCACTTCGCGGACGAGGGTGGCGGATCGCTCGGGCCCGACTTGAGCGGCGTGTTCACGCGCATGGGTCGGCAGGGGCTCGTCGCCGCGACCGAGAAGCCGGCTTTCAAGGTCATGGGGCCGATGTACCGCGAGAGACCGGTGACGCGACAGGAAGCGCTGCACCTCGTGCGCTACCTCGAGGTGATGGACCACGGCCCGGTGAAGCGAGCGGGCATCCCCTGGCTTCCCGCGAGCGGGCTCGTCGTCTTCGCGCTCGGCTTCGTCCTGATGTTCACGCGCCGGCTCGTGCCGCGCGCCACGCGTTCGAGGAAAGGGCTTCGGTCATGAGTTGGATCCAGGACATCTTCGATCCCAAGCGCCGCTCTTGGGAGGATTTCTACCGCAACCGCTGGTCGTCGGATCGCGTCGTGCGCAGCACGCACGGCGTCAACTGCACCGGCTCGTGCTCCTGGAACATCCACGTCAAGAACGGGATCGTGACGTGGGAGATGCAGGCCCTGGACTACCCGGTGTTCGACCGGGCCATCCCGGCCTACGAGCCGCGCGGCTGCCAGCGCGGGATCTCCTACTCCTGGTACGTCTACAGCCCGCTGCGGGTGAAGTACCCGTACGCTCGTGGCGCGCTGCTCGACGTGTGGCGCGCGGCCAAGAAACTCTCGAAGGGCGATCCCGTCGCGGCGTGGCGCTCGATCCAGGACGACCCGGCGAAGCGCGCCGCCTACCAGAAGGCGCGCGGCAAGGGCGGCTTCCGCCGCATCTCGTGGACCGAGGCCAACGAGATCATGGCCGCCGCGAACGTGCACACGATCCAGCGCCACGGCGCGGATCGCATCGTCGGCTTCTCGCCGATTCCCGCCATGTCGATGGTGAGCTACGCGGCCGGCGCGCGCTTCGTGCAGTTGCTCGGCGGGGTGTCGATGTCGTTCTACGACTGGTACTGCGACCTGCCGCCGGCGAGTCCGGAGGTGTGGGGCGAGCAGACCGACGTCGCCGAGAGCGCCGACTGGTTCCATTCCGATTTCGTCGCCGTCGTCGGCAGCAACGTGCTGATGACGCGCACGCCGGACGCGCACTTCCTCGTCGAGGCGCGGCACCGCGGCGCGAAGGTCGTCGTGTTCTCGCCCGACTTCTCGCAGACGTCCAAGATCGCGGACGAGTGGGTTCCCATCCACCAGGGACAAGACGGCGCCTTCTGGATGTCGGTCGGCCACGTCATGTTGCGCGAAGCCTACATCGAGCGCGAAGTGCCGCACTTCGTCGAGTACCAGAAGCGCTACACCGACGCGCCTTTCCTGGTGAAGCTCGAAAAGCGCGCGGACGGCCGCTTCCAAGCGGGCGCCTTGCTGCGCGCCAGTGATCTCGCCGCCACCGCGAGCGAGGAGAACGCCGAGTGGAAGTTCTTCGTGCTCGACGAGAAGGGCGAGCTGCGCATGCCGATCGGCACCGTCGGTCACCGTTGGCAGCACGAGAAGGGCCAATGGAACCTCGAGTCGCGCGATGCGGCCGGCAAGCCGTTGGATCCGCTGTTGCGCCTCCGCGATCACGCGCAGGGCGAAGTGCAGGTGGCCTTCCCCGACTTCAGCGAAGGCGCCAGCGACAGCGTGCACGCTCGCGGCGTGCCGGCGCGGCGCGTCCAGACGAAGGACGGCGAGATCTGGGTCACGACCGGCTTCGAGCTCTTGCTGTCGCAGTACGGCGTGAACCGTGGACTAGATGGCGAGTGGGGCAGTGGCTACGAGGACGAGAACACTCCGTTCACGCCGGCGTGGCAGGAGCGCTTCACCGGTATCAAGGCCTCGGTCGCGCTGCGCTTCGCCCGCGAATGGACGCGCACGGCGGAGAAGAGCCACGGCCGCTGCAGCGTCATCATCGGCGCCGGGGCGAACCACTGGTACCACAACAACCTGATCTACCGCGCCGTCATCACGCCGCTGATCCTGGGCGGTTGCATCGGCAGGAACGGCGGCGGTTTGAACCACTACGTCGGCCAGGAGAAGCTCGCGCCGCAGGCGTCGTGGGCGCCGATCGCCTTCGCGACCGACTGGGGCGGACCGCCGCGGCTGCAGAACTCGCCGTCGTTCCACTACATGAACTCGGATCAGTGGCGCTACGACGGCGCCTTCCGCGAGATGTGCCCGGTCGCGAACGAGGACCATCCGCTCGCGCACGGACACACGGCCGACAAGCAGGCTCTCGCCGTGCGCCTGGGCTGGTTGCCGTGCTTCCCGCAGTTCACCGAAACCAACCGCGACGTCGTGAAGAAGGCGCGCGAAAGCGGAGCCAAGACCGACGCGGAGATCGTCTCCCGCGTCGTGAATCGCCTGAAGGACGGCTCCTTGAAGTTCGCGATGGAGGATCCCGACGCACCGGTGTCGTGGCCGCGGGTCTTCTACATCTGGCGCGGCAACGCACTGCTCTCCTCGGCCAAGGGCCACGAGTACTTCCTCAAGCACTACCTCGGCACGCACCACAACGTCATCGCGACGGAACGCGCCAAGGACGAAGTCAAGGAGGTCGTCTGGCACGAGAAGATCGATCACGGCAAGTTCGACCTCGTCGTCGACCTGAACTTCCGCATGGACAGTTCGGCTTTGTACTCCGACATCGTTCTCCCGGCAGCGACCTACTACGAGAAGAACGATCTCAACTCGACCGACATGCACACGTTCATCCACCCGCTGCAGCCGGCGGTGCCACCGTGTTGGGAGTCGAAGAGCGACTGGGACATCTTCGAGAAACTGGCCGAGCACACCGCCAATCTGGCCAAGGTGCACCTCGCGGAACCGGTCGACGACATCGTCGCGACGCCGCTCCTGCACGACACGCCGGCCGAGATCGCGCAGCCCTCGATCAAGGATTGGAGGAAGGGCGAGTGCGAGGCCATCCCCGGCAAGACCATGCCGAACCTCTCGCTCGTGCGCCGCGACTACACGCTCGTGCACCACAAGTTCATCTCGCTCGGGCGCAACTTCCGTGACAAGGGCTTGGGCGTGCACGGCACGACGTACGACGCCTCGGACGTGTACGACGCCTACCTCGAGACGCACCCGACCGAAACGTGGGGCGGCAAGACCTATCCGTCCCTGCGCGCGGACAAGAGCGTGTGCGAAGCGATCCTGCACTTCGCAGCCGAAACGAACGGCGAACTGGCGTACCGCGCCTTCCAGTCGGAGTCGAAGAAGACGGGCCGCGACCACACGCACCTGGCGGCGGCGAATCGCTCGGTGAGGTTTTCCTTCGACGACATCATCAGCCAGCCGCGCAGGCTGCTCACGACGCCGTATTGGACGGGCATCACGAACGGATCGCGCACGTACTCGTCGTACTGCCAGAACGTCGAAGAGCTGATCCCGTGGCGCACGCTGACCGGACGCCAGCACTACTACCTCGACCACGAGGCTTACCGCGCCTTCGGGGAGAACCTGCCGACGTTCAAGCCGCGGCCGGACGCGAGCGTCACGCACGACCTCGTCCACTCGAGCAAGAACAGCGGTTCGCTCGTCCTGAACTACTTGACGCCGCACGGCAAGTGGCACATCCACTCGACCTACGGCGACACGCTGCGCATGAAGACGCTCTCGCGCGGCATCGACCCGGTGTGGCTCAACGACAAGGACGCACAGGCCCACGGCATCGAGGACAACGACTGGATCGAGATGTTCAACGATCACGGCGTCGTCTGCACGCGCGCCGTCGTCAGCGCGCGCATCCCGCGCGGCCTGTGCTTCCTCTACCACGCGCCCGAGCGCACGTTGTCGGTTCCGAAATCGCCCGAGCGCGGCAATCGCCGCGCCGGCGGACACAACAGCCTCACGCGCGTGCGCTTGAAGCCGCTGTTCATGATCGGCGGATACGGCCAGTTCACCTACGCCTTCAACTACTGGGGCCCTCAAGGCGTGAATCGCGACACCTACGTCGTCGTGAAACGTCTCGACAACCCGCAATTCTAGGACACCGCAGAAAGCCAATCGCGATGGACGTACGCGCTCAAACCTCGATGGTGTTCCACCTGGACAAGTGCATCGGATGCCACACGTGCAGCGTCGCCTGCAAGAACGTGTGGACCGATCGTCCCGGGGCCGAATACATGTGGTGGAACAACGTCGAGACCAAGCCGGGCACGGGTTTCCCGACGAACTGGGAGGATCAGGAGAAGTTCCAGGGCGGATGGGAGCGCGAGGCGGGCGGCGGGTTGAAGCTCCGGAGTCAGAATCGCTGGGACGCGCTGCTCAAGCTCTTCTACAACCCCGCGCAACCGAACCTCGACGAGTACTACGAGCCGTGGACGTACCGCTACGAAGACCTGTTCGACGCCAAGGAGAGCGACGACCAGCCGACGGGGATCGCGATCTCGCAGATCACTGGCGAGCCGATGGCCATCGAGAAGGGACCGAACTGGGATGACGACCTGTCCGGCTCGCCCAAGTACGCCGAGAAGGACATCAACCTCGACAGCCTGACCGAGGACGAGCGCAACGCGATGTTCGAGGTCGAGCGCGTCTCGATGATGTACCTGCCGCGCATCTGCAACCATTGCGCGAATCCGAGTTGCGTCGCGGCGTGTCCGTCGGGTGCGCTCTACAAGCGCGGCGAGGACGGTATCGTCCTCATCGACCAGGATCGCTGCCGCGGCTGGCGCGCGTGCGTCGCGGCTTGCCCGTACAAGAAGATCTACTTCAACTGGAAGACCGGCAAGTCGGAGAAGTGCATCTTGTGCTTCCCGCGCCTCGAGACCGGCCAGGCGCCGGCATGCTTCCACTCGTGCGTCGGACGCATCCGCTACATGGGCGTCCTGCTCTACGACGCCGAGCGCGTCGCCTCGGCTGGTGACGTCCCCGACGAGGCGCTCGTCGAGTCCTACCGTCGCGCGCTGCTCGACCCGCACGATCCCGAGGTCCTCGCCGCCGCCCGCAAGAACGGCATCAGCGAGAGCTTCATCGAGGCCGCGCAGCGTTCGCCGGTGCATCGCTACGTGTGCGAGTGGAAACTCGCGCTGCCGCTGCATCCGGAATTCCGCACCTTCCCGATGCTGTTCTACGTCCCGCCGCTCCTGCCGATCATGGGCCGCACGAACGGCGGCATGTACGAGCACGACGGCAGCCAGTTCCATACGACGTTCGAGGAGGCGCGCATCCCGATCAAGTACCTGGCGAGCCTGTTCTCGGGCGGAAACACGACCGAGGTCGAGACCGTCATGCAGAAGCTCGCCGCGGTGCGCGCCTACAAGCGCGCGCAGGAACTCGGCGACCTCGACGTGGACCGCGTGCTGTCGGGGCTGCGCGGCGCCGGACTCACGACCGAGGACGCCGAGGCGATCTACGCGTTGACCGCGATCGCGCCGCTGAATGAGCGCTTCGTCCTGCCGCCGATCCAGCGCGAGGAAGCCATGCCGAGCTCGTGCGACGCCGAGCACTGCAAGGGCTCGTGCGGACTCGGGACCACCGCGTCACCGGAGCGTGGAGCATGAACGTCACGACGAGCACGGACACCTTCGCCGAGATCGCCGAGGCGTGCGCGCGGCTGTACGAGCTGCCCGGCGACGATTTCTTGTCCTGCGTACGCTCGGCGAGCCGCAGCGCGCGGCCCGTCGACGACGAGGCCGCCGACGCGCTCATGGAACTGGCCGTCGAGGTCGAGTCGATCGGGTCGGCCGCGCTGGAGGAAGCCTTCGTGCGCACGTTCGAGCTGCAGCCTTCGTGCTCGCCGTATGCCGGTCCGCATCTCTACGGCGAGGAGGGCTTCCAGCGCGGTCGCATGCTGTCGGGATTGCGCGAGGGCTTCGAGCGCTACGGCTTCGACGCAGGCGGTGAATTGCCCGATCACGTGGCCGTGTTGATGCGCTTCGCCGCTCGACTCGCGCCCGTCGAACGCACGGAGCTGTGCGAATGGTGCCTCGCGAAGCCGCTCACGGCGATGGCCGAGCAGCTCTCGTCGGGCGCGAACCCCTACAGGCACCTGGCCCGCGCGACACGGATCCTCTTCGCGCCGGAGGGCGTGCCGCAGCGTGTCATCGAAGTACTCAGTCGCACCGCACCGGCAAAGAACGACGACGGATGCGGGGGCGTGTTCACCGGGAGCGAGGAATCCTGATGGAAAGCCAACTGCTCGTGTTCTTGCTCGTGGGCCTGCCGTACGTGGCCGTGCTCGGCTGCATCGCCGGCTCGATCTGGCGCTACCGCACTTCGCGCTACTCCTACTCCGCACTCTCGTCGCAGTTCCTCGAGGACAAGACGCTGATCCTCGGCTCCATGCCGTGGCACCTCGGCATCTTCACGGTGCTCGCCGGTCACGCCGTGGCTTTCCTGATTCCGCGCGTGTGGGCCGGATTCGTGTCCAACCAGACCTTCTTGTTGACGGTCGAGGCGATCGGCCTCGGAGCTAGCGGGCTCGCGCTGGTCGGACTCGGCACGCTGCTCGTTCGACGTCTGACGAATGGTCGCGTGCAAGCCGTCACCACGTCCACCGACATCGCCGTACTCGCGCTCCTGCTCGCGCAGGTCGTGCTCGGGATCCTGGTCGCGGTCCACCACAGTTTCGGGTCGGTGTGGGCGACGGGCACGATCGCTCCGTACCTGTGGAGCCTGGCGACGCTGCGACCGAATCCCGAGCTCGTCCGTGATCTGCCGCCGCTCGTGCAAGGGCACATGGCGTTGGCTTGGCTCCTGATCCTCGTCGTGCCGTTCTCGCGTCTCGTTCACGTCTTCTCGATCCCGATCGCATACCTGTGGCGGGCGCCGCAGATCGTCGTGTGGTCGAACCCGCGGCGATTCCAGGGCGTCGAGGCCGTGCTCATCCCGGCGCGGCGCTACTTCCTGCGCGGGGCAGCGGCCGTCTCGGTCGGGGGTGCATTGCTCGCGGCCGGCACGGCGGGCACGTTCGGCCGCTTCTTCTTCGGACCGCGTCCGTCGGAGAAGGAGCAGACGAAACTCGACGAACAGAAGCTCGCGCGACTCCGTCAGACGCAGCGTCAGAAGGAGCTCTCGGTCGAGCGCTCGCAGAAGCGCTACATCCGCATCGCCAAGGTCAAGGAACTCGACGCGAAGAAGGGACGCTACTTCATCGACTACGAGATGCGCGCGGCGCTGGCGTTCCTGGGCGAGGACGGACTGCCGCTCTTGATCTCGGCCAAGTGCACGCACCTCGGCTGCACGGTTGGCAGCGATCTCGACGCGTCCGGACGCATCCTGTGCCCGTGTCACGTGTCCTACTTCGACGTCAAGACCGGTGCGCCGAACCAGGGCGCGCCGGCGAAAGACCCGTTGCCGCACATCGCCTGGGTGATGATGGACGAAAAGGGCGATGTCGTCGCGAGCCGCGGCGCGGATGGACGCACTCACGGCACCGTCGACCCGGCGAAATCCGCGCTGTGCGACGTTTACATCGCGAAGCGAGAGGAGTCGAGCTCATGAGTACGATCCTCGAACCGCGCTCGAAACGGGTCGCGCGCTTCGTGCGCGAACGATTCCCGCTCGAGCACCTCGATCCAAAACACATGATCGAGGAGAAGGAGGTCCCGCGCCACCGCATGAGCTGGGCCTACTACATGGGCGGGCTCGCGCTCTTCTTCCTGCTCGTGCAGATCGTCACCGGACTCCTGCTCCTTTTCTACTACCAACCGACCGTCAGCGACGCGCACGCCTCGGTCGAGACGATCTCCGAGTACGTCAGCGGCGGCGCGTGGATCCGCAACCTGCACGCGTGGAGTTCCTCCGCGATGATCGCGACCGTCATCGTGCACCTGTTCACCACGTTCGCGATGAAGGCGTTCGCCGCGCCGCGCGAGCTGACGTGGGTGTCAGGCGTCTCGCTGGCGTTGCTCGTGTTCGGCTTCGGATTCACGGGGTATCTGCTCCCGTGGAACCAGATCGCCGTCAACGCGACCAAGGTCGGCCTGCAGTCGGTCGAAGCCGTCGGGCAGTACCTCCCCGGCGAGATGGCGCGCTGGCCGACGTTCGTGCGCGAGACGATCCAAGGCGAACCGGCCGTGGGGCAAGCGACGCTGAGCCGCTTCTTCGCGATCCACGTGATCGTGCTGCCGCTCCTCACGATCGCGGCGCTCGGAGTCCACCTGATGCAGGTGCAGCTCCACGGCATGAGCCGCGGCGTCGACGCCCTGAAAGTGAAGACCGAGAAGTTCTTCCCGTTCTTCGTGATCAAGGACCTGTCGGTGTGGGGCGTCGCCTTCTTCGTGGTGGCGGTCGTGGCGATGTGTCTGCCCTTCGATGCCTTCCTGCCGTTCCCGCTGCTCGAACCGTACAACCCGCTCGGCTCGACGCCCGACGGCATCAAGCCCGAGTGGTACTTCTTCTTCGTCTACTACCCGCTCGAACTCCTGCCGTACTGGGCCGTGATCGCGGCCTCGACCATCGTCCTCGGCGGGCTCTTCCTCGCGCCGTGGATCTTCGCGCGCACGACGCGGCGCACGCTCGGCGCCCTGGCCATCACCGCGGCACTGTACTTCGTGGTGATGACGGTGTTCGGTCACGCCATCTACGCTGCCTTGAAGGGAGGATCCCCGTGAATGCCGTCCTGCGTCTCGCGATCTTCGGCCTGCTCGCGGCCCCCGGGTTCGCGCACCACGAGTTCCAGGTGTTCGTGCAGGCGCACTCGGGTCGACCGGTCAACTGCGCCCTGTGCCACACCAGCGCCGACGGACCGGAAGGCAGCGGACCTGGCCAGATCGGCAGCCTCGACGAAGCCGAGCGCGAGCGTCTGAACCGCGCGCGCGCCGCGTTCGATCCGAGCCCGGTCGTGGACAGCCCGATCCTGAACGAGTTCGGCAACAGCATCGTCGCGCGGCTCGGCAAGCGGCGCGTGCTCGAGCTCAGGTCGAAGCCCGAGGCGCTCGCCGCGGAACTGCCCGGCGATGCGGGCATCCGGCACAACCTCGCCTCCACCTACCACCGCGCCGCCGAGATCCTCACGGGAAACCGGCGCACGCTGGCGGGCACGCGACTCGCCATC
>JBGATY010000044.1:0-22222 GCA_044228955.1 Planctomycetota bacterium
TCTTCCGTGAGTTGCAGGTGGAAGGCGCCGTCCCGTGGCGCGAGCTGCTCGCCGCGGATCAGCACGTACTCGTCGTGGTCGGGGGGCACGAGCATCTCGGTGTTGATCGGCAATCCGAGCGGCGTGATGCCGAGCACGTCCGAAACGAACGTGTACGTCTGGCCGTTCCAGGTGTAGAGGAACGGGCACGAGCCGATCTGGGCGGAAGGCTGCTTCATCGGATCGAAGATCGACCGGCCGGACTCGCCCCGCGCAGCGAGCGCGAGATCGAGTTCGTCCGTGCTGGCCCCGTTCGGCCACGTGACGCGGAACACGTCGAAGCGATCGTGCCGGCCGACGCCAAGGAGTTCGCGCTCGCCGCGCCAGTACACGCGGCGGTAGATGCCACCTGCACGGAATTCGAGCACGGCTCCGACTCCGCGCTGGTTGTCGCGCAAGCCGGAGAACGACACGCCCACGCCGTTCAGCACGGGTCCGGTGTTTTCCAGGATCGTCACGCCGTTCGGAGCGAGGCAGGCCAGGTCCAGACGTCCGTCCCCGTTCGCGTCGCAGGCGACGAGCGCGCTCCCCTTCACCTCGACTCCCGTGTCGATCTCGCGTTCCGGCGGCAGGCCGGGCGACAGCGCCAGGTGCACTCTGCCGTCCGTTCCGATCCAGGCGAGATCGAGCGACCCGTCGAGGTCGAAGTCGCCACTCGCAAGCCCGCCGTCGGGCGCGGGCGTGGCCGGCACCGACGCTCGGGGCTGACCTCCGCGCGGCACGAAGGTGCTCGGCGCACCCGGGATCCACAGGTCAGGCCGAGCGTCGCCGTCGAAGTCCGCCACCGCGGGTTTCGTCCGCACCTCGAGGGGAAAGGCACCTCTCAGCTCGCGGAACTTGCCGCCGCGCAGGGAATCGGCGAGGTAGGGCTCGTTCCCGCCGCCGAGCAGGAAATCGACGTCGTTGTCGCCGTCGAAGTCCTCGGTCACGACCCACGCGAAGGCCCGGCCTTCCGGCAGGCCGGAGCCCGGCGTCGCGTCCGTGAACACCGCCTTCGCCTTGTCGCCGCTGAGCGCGTTCGTCCCGTCCCGGCGCCAGATGCGCACGCCGAATTCGCCCACCAGTACTACGTCGAGGTCGCCTTCGTGATCGAAGTCCACGGCCCGGATGTCGCTGATGCCCGCGAGACCCGCGGGGAAATCGGCGTTCACCTCGCGGTAGGCACCGGAGTCGTTTTCCAGCAGAGCGAAGCCTTGCACTCGAGGAACCAGCAGGTCGAGATCTCCGTCGTTGTCGGCGTCGAACGGCAGCAGTGGGCCGGCGAGCGCGGCCTTCTCCAGGACAGGGAGCGTGACTCCTCCGCGATTTCTCGCGACACAGAAGCCGTTCTTGCCGTAGGCGAGGAAGTCGCTCGAGCCGTCATTGTCGATGTCGGCGGAGAGCAGGGCCAGCGGAGCGAGGCTCGCGATTTCGGGCAGGATCGCAGGCCGCGCGCTGAAACGGGGCGGATCCGTCTTCTCGACCACGCTGCCGAGCGCGCGCGGCGGCTTCACGCGCCCGAGCTCGCCGAGCTGGAACTGCAACGTGGTCGGCGCCTTGACTCCGCGCTTGTCGAGATCGCGGATCACGGCGCGGAAGGGTTCGGCGTCGGCGTCGCGTCCGCTCTGCGAGAGCAGGTTCGAGAGGCGCGTGACAGCTGCGAAGTACCACTGTTGTCCGTTCTCGAACCCGACGACGACGACCTCGCGGAAGTACTTCTCCGCCTCGGCCGTGTGTTCGAGGTCGTCCTCGATCGCGCCGAGGAGGATCTTCGTCGGCAGGTCGTCCGGCGCGAGTTGGTGCGCCTTCAAGAGGAGCGGGAGCGCCGCTCCCGAATCGCCTTCGTTGCGCGCGATCTGTCCGCGCAGGTAGGGGACGGCGGCGGAAGTCGGCGCGAGCTTCTCGGCCCGGGCCAGGAAGCCCTCGGCCTTGCGCGCATCCCCGTCGACGACTTCGATCGCCGCCGCGCGCACCAGATCCTCGGCCGCGGCGTCGCTCGCGGCGACGAGTGGAGCGAGCGCTTCGCGGGCCTGGCTGCGCAGGTCCTTCGCCGCGAAGGCCGCCACACGCTCGCGGATCAGCGTGACCTCGCGATCGTCGGGGGGCGGCCGGAGATCGCGCGGCCGGAGCCACAGGAATACGACGAGCGCGACGAGCGCCGCGCCGATCACGATGCCTAGCAGACGAGAGTTCACGGGCCGGAGGCTCCTTCGGACGCTTGTCCGCGGTCGGTGTACGCGCGCGGGGCCGTCGAATCAAGGCAGGTGGCCCGATGCCGAGCGAGAGCATTGGGTTTCCGCCCTCGCGCTCCGATACTCTTTCGCCCTCCACCATGAATGCCACGCTCGATCCTCACGGCCCCGCCGCGCGCAAGACGGCCCTCGTCGTCGGCGCCAGCTCCGGCATCGGTGCCGCGCTCGTCAAACGACTCGTTTCGGAGGGCTACGCGGTCGGCGCGATCGCGCGGCGCGGTGATGTGCTGGACGCTCTCGCGCTCGAACTCGCGCCGCTCGCGCGGGCGAGCGGCGGCCGGCTCGTCGTGCACGCCCACGACGTCGCTCGCGCCGAGGAGGTGCCCGAGCTGTTCGAGCGCGTCGTGCGCGAACTCGGCGGGCTCGAGCTCCTGATCTACGCGGCCGGGATCATGCCGAAGATCGGACTGAAGGAGTACGACACCGAGAAGGACCTGGACCAACTGACCGTCAACGTCGGCGGGGCGATCGCGTGGTGCAATGCAGCCGCGAAGTGGTTCCAGAGCACGCGGCGCGGAACGATCGTGGGCATCAGCTCGATCGCGGGCGATCGCGGTCGCAAGGGGAACCCGGTCTACTGCACGACGAAGGCCGCGCTGAACACGTACCTCGAAGCGTTGCGCAACCGGCTGTCGGAATGCGGCGTGCACGTCACGACGATCAAGCCCGGTTTCGTCGACACGGCCATGACGCAGGGTCTGCCGGGCCTTTTCTGGCTGATCTCCGCCGATCGTGCCGCCGAGATGATCCTCGAGGCGGCGCGAGGACGCGTGAATACGCGCTACGTGCCCAGGCGATGGTGGTTCGTCGGCACCGTGATCCGCTGCATCCCCTCGTTCGTGTTCAAGAAGTTGAACGTCTAGAGATGGCCCGGACGGACCGCAAACGCACGTTCGTTCGGCCCGAGCGGAATCTCGAGTACGTCGAGGGTTGGGGCATGGCGGTCGGCGCGCCCTCGCGCGTGTTCCGGCCTGCGAGCGTCGCGGAGATCGCGGCCGCGTTCGAAGCGGCGCGCGCGGATCGTGTTCCCATCGGCTTGCGCGGCAGCGGCTGTTCGTACGGCGACGCCAGCGTGAACGAGCGCGGCCACGTGCTCGAGCTGACGCGCATGAATCGCATCCTCGCCTTCGATCCCTCGAGCGGCATCGCGAACTGCGAGGCGGGCGTCACGATCGAGCAACTGTGGAAGACGATCCTGCCGCACGGATGGTGGCCGCGCGTCGTCTCCGGAACGATGTTCCCGACCCTGGGCGGCGCCCTGGCGATGAACATCCACGGCAAGAACAACTTCGCCGTCGGCACGATCGGCGAGGCCGTGCGCGAGTTCGACATCGTGCTGCCTTCGGGCGAGGTGCGCACGTGCAGTCGTGAGCGTCACTCCGACCTGTTCCACGCGGCGATCGGCGGTCTCGGTCTCCTCGGCGTGATCAGTCGCGTCGAGATCCAGACCAAGCGCGTCCATTCCGGCGACCTCGAGGTCCGCGCGAAGAGCACGGCGACGCTGGCCGAGGCGATGGCGTACTTCGAAGCGCACAAGGGGACGAGCGCTTACCTCGTCGCTTGGATCGACTGCTTCGCGGGCGGTCGCGAACTCGGTCGCGGTCTGGTTCACGATGCGCGCTATCTGCGCTACGGCGAGGATGGCGCGCCCGAGAAGACGCTGACGCTCGAGCACCAGGACCTCCCGAAGAACGTGCTCGGTGTCGTGCCGAAGGGCGAAGTGTGGCGCGCGCTGCGCCTCTTGAATCACGACTTCGGCATGCGTGCGCTGAATCTGGCCAAGTACCTCGCCGGCCAGATCGAGGAGCGCCAGGGTCCGCATCGGCAGTCCCACGCCGCCTTCGCCTTCCTGCTCGACTACGTGCCCAATTGGAAATGGGCCTACGGGCGCGGCGAGAAACGCGGCCTGATCCAGTATCAGGCCTTCGTGCCGCACGCTCGAGCACGAGACGTGTTCGAGGAAATCCTGCGCCGCAATCAGCTCGCGCGGATCGTGCCCTACCTCGGCGTGTTGAAACGTCACCGCCCCGATCCATTCTGGTTGACGCATGCGGTCGACGGCTGGAGCTTCGCGCTCGACTACAAGGTCACGCCCGCGACTCGCGCGCGACTGTGGCGCCATTGCGCTGATCTGACACGCATCGTCCTCGCCGCGGGTGGCCGGTTCTACTTCGCCAAGGACGTCTTGATCACGAGCGCCGACCTCACCGCGATGTTCCCTCCGGACAGGCTCTCCGCGTTCCTGGACCTGAAGCGCGAACTGGACCCGCACACGCTGCTCGAAAGCGATCTGTCTCGGCGCGTGCTGGGCCACCCGACTGGCACAAGGTGAGAGGAGGCCCGCGCGCCTGAGGGTGCGATGAAGACGCGGCAGCCCGCGGCAAGCCGCCCGAGGTTGACGCGCAAGGCCGCGCGCGGGCGAGTCCTCAATCCGCCTGACTGTAGGCACGCGCCGCCGGCACGTCGACGAAGCGGTCTTCCTCGGCGATCCATGCGGTCAGCTCGCCGCCCCACACGCAGCCCGTGTCGAGGCCGCGCACGAAGGGCTTCGACACGAGGCCGCCGCGCGCCCAGTGGCCGAACACGACGGTGCGCCTTTCGCTGCGGTTGCGCGGCCAGAACGTGTACCAAGGCTGATACGGCGCGGGCGGAACGGGCCAGTCGGCGCTCGGGCGGCGGCCGAACGCGTCGCAGTAGCGCGCGTAGATCGCGAACGAGAGTTCGGGACTATCCTCGAGCGGATCCAGGCCGGTGAGCGCGCGTACCGGATCGCCCCAGGCCGGACTCACGCCGGCGTGCACGAGCAGCACGTCGTCGAAGTCGCGCACCAGCGGACGCGCGGAGAGCCACGCGATCAGTTCCGTCGCATCGCTCGCTTCCAGCACGTCGACCATCGTGTCACGCTCGTGCCGCCTGCGTTTGCCGGCTGCGGTGCGCAGCAGGTGCACGTCGTGATTGCCGAGCACGCCGCCGGCGTCGATCGCCCGGCACACGCGCAGGACGCCCGCCGAATCGGGCCCGCGATTGACGAAATCGCCGACGGGATGGACTTCGTCGCTCGAGGGATCGAAGTGCAGGCGATCGAGCAGTCGCTCGAGCTCCTCACGACAACCCTGGATGTCCCCGACGAAAATGCGGCGTTTCCCCATGAGCTCCTAGAGCGCGTTGTAGATGCGCGCGCGTCCGCCGCCGTGACCGACGAGCAGCCCGAGCGATTCGAGTTTCACGAACAAGCGCCTGGTGCGCGCTTCGGAGAGATTGTGCAGACGCGCGAACCGGGCGACCGTCGCCGTCCCGCCGGGCTGCTTGGGCGTCGGCCCGTGGCGACTGACCCATTCGAGTATCGAGTTCTCGAGGCTCGTCAACCCGCGGCGATGCCCGCGCGAGGCGCGCAACGCCGTCAGCGTCGGTCCGTCGGCCACGCGATTGCTCGCGCCGACGCGCACGAGGTAGAGCCGCTTTCCGTCGGGCGACGTGACCGCGTGGGGACGCACGCGGCTGAACGGCACGGAACACGCCACGACGCGCGGTCCGTGCACGTCGACGATCTGCAACTGGACCGTGAGCTTGGGCTCGATCCAGGCTCCGGCCAGGTCGTGGAGGCGCTTCTGGACGTCCTCCGGCCGGTGCACGCCGTGCACGCGGCCGCGGTCGGTGACGCCGACGAGCAGGAGTCCGCCGCGCGTGTTGGCGAACGCGCACAGCGTGCGCGCGGCGCGCTCGTCGCGCGGCAGCAGCCGTTTGAACTCCACTCGCAGCCCCTCGCCCTTCGAGAGCGAACTCATGATCTCGAGCGCCGTCAGATGCACGTCGGGCGAGACTACCGAACGGGCGTCGGACGTGGGAGAGGTTCGCGTGCTGGCATCGCGAGTCCCGCTCGCCGACAATGCGCCCAGCATGATCACCCGGACCCAGCGGATCCTTTCCTGGTGCGGGATCGTCGTCGGGACGCTCTACGTCCTGAATCCGGGCTGGGGCTTCCTCGAGTTCATCCCCGACTTCGTGCCCGTCTTCGGCAATCTGGACGAAGCCGGCGCCACGCTCCTCGTCGTCCAGTCGATTCGCAAGCTCAGGGGTTCGCGAAACTAGCGGCCTCTGCTTGCCCCCGTGGCTCGCGCTGGGTTAGAACCTGCGGCCCCCAATCAGAGGAGTTCGATTCGATGGCCAAGGCACGCACGAAAAACATGGGTCCGACGCGCGGTCGCGCGAAGCCCCGCAAGATGGGCATGGGTTCCGGCAAGAGCCGCAAGAAGGCCAACACGAAGCGCCGCGTCTGATCCAGCCCGCTCGCAGGGTCGAGCGCGATGATGATCGACAACACACCGGGCCCGCTCGAATTCGGTGCGGCGCTCGGTTCCGCGTTCACGTGGGGCTTCGCGTCCCTCCTGTTCGCGCGCATCCTGCGGAGCGATCCGGACCGAGTCGCGCCGACCGCGGCCGCCACGAACCTGTTCAAGAACACGCTCGCGACAGCCGTCTTCGTCGTCCTCTTCCTCGTTCGTGGCGAGCATCTTCCCGCCGCTTCGGCGTGGCCGTGGCTGCTCGCCTCGGGCGTGTTCGGCTTCGCGATCGGCGACTCGCTCTACTTGGCCGCGCTTCCGCGCACAGGCGTGCAGGTCGCGACCATGGTCTCGCTCGTGCACGTGCCGGCGACGGCGCTCTTCGACTGGGTGGTCGCGGGCAGGACGCTCTCGGTCGTCACGCTCGCCTGGATGTGCGTCGTGCTCGCCGGAGTCGCTCTCGTCGTGACCGAGAAGCGGCCCGAGGAAGCCGCTGCTCTCGCGGGCCCGCGCAACGCCTCGCTGCGCTTCGGCATCCTGCTCGTGCTCTGCGCCGCCGTGTCGCAGTCCGTCGGTGTCGTGCTCGGCCACGAGGGCATGGCGGGGGGAAGCCTCTTCGGCGGCACTCTGGTGCGCATGATCGGCGGCATCGTCGGCGCGTTGATGGGCGCTCTGCTCGTCGGACTCGTGCGGAGCTCGATGCGCGGCGAGTGCGACACGATCACGCGGCCGATGCGCAGGCGCGAGATGATGAGGCCGCTCGCGACCGCCGCGCTCTTCGGGTCCGTGCTCGGTCTGCCGCTCTTCCACTTCGCGCTGCGCGGACTGCCGAGCGGCGTCGCCGCCGTGTTGTTCGCGACGACGCCGCTCTTCACCCTGCCCTTGGGATTCTGGTTCGGCGAGCGGCACGGGCCCCGTGCGTGGGTCGGGACCCTGATCGGCTTCGGGGGCGTGACCGGACTCGTGCTCTCGCTCGGCTGAAGCGTCTCAGCCGGGAGTCGTGAAGCGCGAGGCGGTCGCGGCGAGGACGCTCATCCACAGCGAGGAGCCGACGGTGATGGCGAGGACGACGTACTCGAGGAACTTTGCGAAACCATTGTCGACGGGACTGGCCATGGGCGGGGACTCCTGCTTTCGGGCGGCGAGGTTGCGCGCCGGTCTAGATCCGCAGTCGGGAGGCCGAATCGGGTCGAACGCTTCCGAGCGAGTTCGCGCTTTTTCCGCAAGTAATTGCAATTCCAGGACTTGCAGCGACCTGTTCGCCCCGCGCTTCAGGGCGTTTTTCGTTCGCCCACGCCCGCCGCGAACAGGAACAGGCCCAGTCCAAGGAGTGCGGCGAAGGCGTACGCAGGCTGGATCGAGAGCACGTTCTCGCCTTCGAGGACCAGCAGTCCGTTGTAGGAAGCGTGCAGGATCACGGCCGGCCACAGGCTCCTCGAGCGCAGGGTGAGCGCGGCCAGCACGCCGCCGAGGAGCGCGGTCGGCAGGAAGCGGTAGATCGACATGTGGACAGCGCCGAAGAAGAACATCTGCATCGCGATCACGCGCCATGCGGAGAGATCGCGGCGCAGTCCGGAGAGCAGCGCGCCGCGAAAGAAGAACTCCTCGCAGATCGCGGGCGAGAGCGCGACGAGCACGAGCATCGCCCACGTGTGATCGCCGGCCTCTCCCTGAAAGAGCGTGACTTCGCCCTGGGACGAGGGCATCGGCAGCACGCGCTGTTGCCACGCGAAAAGGAGCTTCGCCGCCAAAGCGAGCGCCGGAGCGAGGCACAGCGCGCCGAGCGCGTGGACGATGCGCGGGGGAGCGATCCACAACGCCGATCCGAGCGATTCCCTGGCACGTCGCGCCGTTCCACGCGCCGACAGCAGGGCGAGCGGCAGGAGCAGGAGCCACAGCGTGGCCGCGAGGCCCCACACGATGTTCCACTTCTGCAGCGTAGCGCCGATCAGGTAGACGGCGAACACGGCCACGATCGCCCAGCGCGTCGCGATGCGCGACTGGATGTTGCGCGCGTCCGACTCGGCCTCGTTCTCCGCGCCCTGCACGACACGCTCGGCGTCCAGCAGGGTCGCGAGCCGAGACAAGGCGAGCCACGCCCAAGCGCACTGCGCGGCGAACATCCACGCGGCGAGGAGCGGCGCGACTTCCCCGCGCAGGGCGTCGCGCAGGGCGAGCGCGGGACCGCACAAGGGGATCGCGGCGAGAAGCGCGTCGAGCTCGACGTCGCCTTGCGTAGCCGGCAAGACGGGGAGTATCGACAGGAACAGGAGCGGCAAGAGGAGTTGCTGTCCCTCGCGAAACGTCCGGGCGCGGCCGCACACGAGGCACAGGACGGCGCACAGGAATACCGCCGCCGGCAGGAACAGGAACGCCCCGAGCAGGAGGCGCGATCCATCGAGCATCAACCCATGGTCGAGGCCGGTTCCGGGCAGGGAGCCGATGCCGAGCTGAAGCGACACGAGCACGCTTCCGGCGTTCAGCACGAGCGCCACGATCGCGGTCGCGAGCACGGCGAGGAATTTGGCCGAGACGATCGAGCCGGCGTGGATCGGCTGCACGAGCAGCGTTTCGAGCGTGCCGCTCTCGCGCTCGCCCGCGAACGCCGCCAGCGCCGCGTACGAAGCGCCGGCGAGCAGGACGAACACGAGGACGAGCGGCAGGAACTGGCCCAGCTTCGCGCCACTCGCCGCCTTGTCGGTCGCTACGTCGATCGCCTTGGCATCGAGTCCGCGGGCGGGATCCTCGCCGAGCACGTCCTGCACGCGCCGCGCCTGCAGCTCACCGCGCAGCTTCGTGATCGCGTGCAAGGCGCGCCGGTGGGCCTCGTTGCCGATGTCGGTCTGGCCGTCGAAGTACGTGCGCAGGGCGAGGTGCGGCGCGGACGCGAGGGGACGTGCCACGAGCAGCACGTCCGCGCGGTCGTCGAGGAGCCGCTCCGCGTGGGCTCGTTCGGCCGACGTGACGGTCGCCCCGGACTCGAGCTCCGAGCCGAGCGCGAGCAGCATGCGCGCGTCGACCTGGACGAATTCGACGGGCTTCTCCAGCGCGAGCAGATCGCGCAGGCGCAGCGCGTCCGGCGTCGGCATCGCGCCCGTGTCGATGGCGACGCGGACGAGCCGGGAATCGAGCACGTCCTTCGAGAACTTCGCCAGCCAGGAGTTCGACAGGAACAAGACGGGGTAGAGCAGCGTCGGCAGGACGAAAGCGGAGAACAGTGCGCGCCGATCGCGCAAGAGTCCCAGGATCTCGCTCTTCAGCACGGCCCAGACCGCGGTGCGCGATCCGACCAGACCCGACAACGTGCGTGATCCGTCCCGATCAACCGGCGCGGCGCGCACCAGCGGCGGCCTGCGTCGCGGCTTCGGGCGCGGGGCCGGCGTCGGCTCCGGATCGCTCACCGCCCTGCTCCGTGGCGCTCGCGCGCTTCGCGGTCCAGCGCGAGGAAGATGTCCTCCAGCCACTCCTTGCCGGTGAGCTTCGAGAGTTCGTCGAGCGTGCCCGAGGCGAGCAGCGTTCCGCGGTGGATGATGCCGATGCGATCGCACAGGCGTTCGGCTTCGGACAGGACGTGCGTGCTGAACAGGACGCACGTTCCGCGCGCCCTGGCTGCATCGATGAACTCGATCATCGCGCTCGACGCCAGGATGTCGAGCCCGGTGGTCGGCTCGTCGAGGATCAGCACGGCCGGGTCGTGCAGCACGGCGCGTGCGATCGAAACGTTCTGTTTCTGGCCGGTCGAGAGCGCTTCACAGCGTCCGTCGGCGTAGTCGCGAATCGAGAACGTGTCGATGAGTTCCTCGACGCGCGACTCGAGCACGTCGCGCTCGATGCCGTGGAGCGTCCCGAAGTAGCGCAGCGTCTCGCGCGGCGTGAGCCGCGGATACAGGCCGGTCGTCCCCGACAGGAACCCGATGCGCCTCCGTGCCTCGATCGGCTGGGCCCGGACGTCGACGCCCGCGACGAAAGCCGTGCCCGCCGTCGGCGCCAGGATCGTGGCGAGGATGCGCAGCGTCGTCGTCTTCCCTGCGCCGTTCGGCCCGAGCAGTCCGAAGATCTCCCCAGGCCTGCAGTCGAGGTCGAGACCGCGCAATGCGTCGACGCGGCCGCGCTTGGGATCGACGTAGCTCTTGGCGAGTCCGCGGGCGTGGATGGCGCTCTCGGTGTGGCTCATGCGATTTCTTTCCGCTTGCGTCCGAACGACATGCGGTCCAACAGGCTCGTCTTGCCGACTCCGGTGATCGCGTTCTCGCTGCCGAGCACGCGCAGTGCGATCCACACCGACACGGCCGCGAGCACGAGCAACGTCAGCGCCGTGAGCGAATACTCGAGCGGCAGCCATTGGCCTTTCAGCATGGCGCGGAACGACAACACCACGTTCACGACCGGCACGAATGCGAGCGGCACCGACAGTTCGAGCCCCGGGATCGCTCCGGCCATGGCGGGGAACAGGAACACCATCTGCACCGGGCCGAGCAGCGCCTGCCCCTCCTTGAACGTCCTGGCCGTCGCCGCGACGCTGGTCAGGACGGCGCTGACGAACACGGCGAAGAGCAGCGCGAGCGGCACGACCGCGACGAGCGCCTTGACCGGCAGCACGATGTCGAGCTCGGCCTCGCTCTTCAGCATGTTGACGAGGTGTCCTGCGGAAAGCGCGATCGCAAGCAGGTTCAGCACCGTTGCGAGCACCGCGCACGCGCAGACTGCCAGAATCTTGCCCTGGTGCACCGCGAGACGCGGGATCGGCAGGAGCAGCGTCGTTTCGGCCGTGTTGCGCTCGCGTTCGCCCGCCGTGAAGTCGACAGCCGGGTAGAACGCGCCGATCACGGTCATCACGACGAGCAGCATCGGCAGGATCAAGGACAGGAGGAACGCTCCGCCGTGTTCCTCCGCCGCGATGTCCTTCGGCTCGTCGATGCGGAACGGATCGAGTTCGTCGATCTCGCGCCCGACGGCCTTCGCGCGCTCCTCGCGCAGCGACTCGGCGTAGACCGGCAGGCGGGAGAGCGTGCGCTTCTGCGCCAGCCGCGAGTGCGATTCGCTGCTGTCGTAGTAGACGTTCGCTCCGGGTTCGACCGTGTCGCTCGGCGCTCCGGGACCGTGGAGCCACAGTACCGCGTCGGGGCGGGACTCACTCTTTTTCGCCTCGTCGCGAGGCGAATCCACCCAGGCACGCGCCGCGCTCTCGTCCTGCTTGTCGGGTCGGGTCTCGATGCGCATCGGCGCGATCGGCTTCTCCGCCGCGAGCACCCCGCCGGAGGCGCTCGTGCCCTGCTTCGGATCGACCGGCCGCTTCGCAAGCGCTTGCGTCAGACCCGGCGGGATCTCGGCGTCGTTCGCAGCGGAGACGCCGAGGTGCACCTCGGTCTGTTCCTCGCGACCCTGAACGAACAGCGCGCCCTGGATCATCGCCCAGAAGAGGAACGGGTACATCGCGATGGGAAGGACGATCGTGTACAGCGTCGTCGTACGGTCGCGGAACGCCGCGACCAGCTCCTTCCACGCGACGATGCGCGTCGCTCGCCACAGCGGGACGTTCATGCGGGTGACCGCGCGCTCTCTTGCGTGGGCCCGAAGACGCGCACCCCGTTGGTCGTCACCGCGACGATGTCCTCGATGCGCACGCCGAAGCGGCCTTCGAAGTAGAGTCCGGGTTCCACGGACAGAGTCATGCCCGGCCGAAGGAGCGTGCGATTGCCACCGTCGAAATAGGGATCTTCATGGCCCTCGAGGCCGATGCCGTGCCCGAGCCGGTGCGTGAAGTCCGCGTACCCGCCGTCGAATCCCCGGCTCGCGACGTACGCGCGGGCCACCGCGTCCACGGAGCGCGCCTCGACGTCGACGCGGATGGCGTCGAGGGCCGCGCGCTGCGTGTCGCGCACGCACTGCCACACGCGTTCGGCCTCCACGTTCGGCCTGCCGCCGAAAACCCACGTGCGCGTGATGTCGCTCTGGTAGCCGTGCAACGAGGCGCCGGTATCGATCAACAGCACGTCGCCGCGCGCGAGCCTGCGCGGCGTGTTCTCGCCGTGCGGCAGAGCGGCCGCGGGTCCGATCAGCGCGAGGTTCCAGGGCGAGCGCATCCCGAGCTTCTCGTGCGCGAGGTCCATGCGCGCGCCGATCTCCGCGCCGTCGAGCCCGGGCTCCAGCGACTCGGCCACGGCCGCGATCGCGAGCTTCGTGAGTTCGTTCGCGCGTGAGAGCAACGCGAGCTCGTGCTCGTCCTTCACGGAGCGTAACGCGGCGACGACGCCGCGTCCGGACGCCACGCGCTCGCGCCCGAGGTCCTCGGCGAGGAGGTCGGCGAACACGTTGCGCATCGAGGGCTCGATCAGGACGCGCTCGACCCGCTCTTCGCGCAGCGCCTCGGCGAGCACGGGAGTCGCGTAACGGTCCTCGCGCCAGGTGATGACGGATCCGCCCGGACCTTCGCTGCCCTCGAATCGAGCGCGAGCACGGGCGGCTTCGAAGGCGGGGACGAGCCAGAAGTGCGAGCCGTCGGCGCGGACGACCAGCGCGAAGAGGCGCTCCGACTTGCCCCACGAAACACCGGAGAGGTACGTCATGGTGGCGCCGCTCTCGAGCACGAGCGCCTCTGCGCCGGCCGCGGAGAGCAGCGCCCCGAGTCGGGCGCGTCGCGTCGCGCGCTCGCTCTCGCGAACGGGCTCGACGCTCCCCGACTCGTCGCGGAGGTGAGCGAACCGCTCGGCGCGAGCCGCGGCCTCGTCCGCCCGGCGCGTGCCGCTGGTGCCGCAGGCGGCCATTCCCACTCCGGCGACGAGCGCGCCGGACCCGCGCAGGAGCCCGCGGCGGTCGAGGAGGGAGGGTATCGGCTCGGTGGACACGCGTCGGAGGCCCGGTTCGGGCGCACGAGAGTAGCCGCGCGGACCCGTCGGAGAAAGGCGTCTCAACTCCGCTCCGGCGCGCGCTCGATAGGAAACGAGCGCCATGGAGAGCCACGAAAACGCCCCGGTGGAGTCGACGACCACCACGGTTCCCTCCGAACATCTGCTCGCGCCGCGCATCGAGACCTGGCGCCAGCCCGCGGCTCAGTCCCAGGTCGACGACCTGACCCGGGCTCGGCGAGCGCTCGATCGACGGGAGCGCGAGCGCAAACGGCGCCTCCTGTCGGCGCTGATGACGTCGCTGAAGCTCGGCCTCTTGCTGTTCTTCACCTACGGCCTGATCTTCAACTTCTCGGTCGTGCGCGGCAGCTCGATGTCGCCCGGCATCCACGACGGAGACCGCATCCTCGTGGACCACCTCACGTATCTGTTCCGCGACGTGAAGCGCTCGGACATCGTGGTCCTGCAGTATCCGCTCGATCCCTCCCTCGACTACATCAAGCGCGTCATCGGCCTGCCCGGGGACGAGATCTTGATCGAAGGCGGCAAGGTGTACGTCAACGGTCGCCGCCTCGAGGAACCGTACATCGCCGAGCCCGATCCGCGCACCTACATGCACGAGTTCGTGACCGAGGACTGCTTCTTCGTGATGGGCGACAACCGCCCGCACTCGTCGGACTCGCGCGAGTTCGGTCAGGTGCCACGCCAGAACCTGGTGGGGCTCGTGAATTGGCGCGTGTGGCCGCCGGAACGCCTCGGCGTGCTCGACTAGCCCCGCATGCGGGGCATCGGGGTGACGAGTTCCGTGGCTGGATCGACACTTTTCGCCGCAACGCTCCCGCTCCACGCCTCGTCGAGCACGCTCAGGGTCGGTAGACACGGCCACGGCCGTAGGCTTCGACTTGCAGACGAGCGCGCTCGACCAGTACGGGGTTCCCGAGCACCTGCGCGTGCTCCAGCGCCGCGGCCGCCAGATCGCGCGCCGCGCCGAAGTCGCCCGTCTCCGCCCGCGCGGCCGCCAGCGTGGTGAGCGCCGCCGGGTCGTTCTCTCCGAGGACGGCTCGAGCTCGTTCCGCGAAGCTCAGCGCCTTGCGACCGTCGCGCACCCGCTCGTCGCTGCTGGTCGCCCGGGTCCAGGCCACCTCCAGGAGGGCCGCCGTGTCGCGCGGGGCGAGCTCGATCGCCTTTTCGTACGCGTCGAGCGCCTCGTTCATGCGCCCGAGCCAGGCGAGAGCCAGTCCGTGGTTCTTGTAGACCGCCGGAGTCGGGCGGATCGCGATCTCCGCGCGGAACTCGGCCTCGGCCTCCAGGAATCGGTTCTCCCGCGCGAGCAAGAGCCCAAGGGATCCGTGTCCAGCCGGCAACCCCGGCACGAGCCGCAGGGCGGCCTGCACGTGCTCGCGCGCGCGCGTCGGCTCCTTGTCGGTCAAGGCCTTCGCGAGGATGAGATGCGCGAACGCGTTGGTCTCGCCGGTCGCCGCCAGCGTGTGCTCGGCGAGCGTGGCGGAGTCCTTCCAGCGCGCGGTTTGCGCGCGTGACAGGAAGATGCACGCGACGGCCGCGAGCCCGAACAACGCGACGACGCTCGCGCGCGCTCCGCGATGCCGCAGCACGAACTCACGCGCGCCGAACGCGGCGACGAGCACGAGTCCGATCGACGGCAGGTAGGTGTACCGATCGGCGCGCGCCTGTCCGCCCACTTGCACGATGCCGATCACGGGCACGAGCATTCCCAAAAACCACGCGAGACCGATCACGACGTACGGCCGCTCGGCGCGCTGTCGCCAGGCGAACAGGCAGGCCGCGCCGATCGCGAGCGCGCACACGATCGGGGCCCCGAGTCCGCGCTCGATCACGAACGGATAGTAGGGGGCGAGATCGACGGGCCACAGCGTGTCGCGCACGTACGCGACGACCGCGAGCGGCGCGTTCGCGAGCCGCTCCCCGAGCGGAATGCCCTCGGCTGTCTTCATCGCGCCGGCCCCGCGCTGTACCAGGTACGTGATCACGCAGGAAGCCAGGCTGAGCGCGAAGAAGGGGAGCTTCTCCCGCGCGCACGCGACCCACTCGCTCGGCGATCGGGCGCGACCCGACGGCCAGTAATCGAGGAGGAGCAGCACGAATGGCAGCGTGACGAGCATCGGCTTCGCCATCAGACCGAGCGCGAACACGAACACGCAGGCGAACAGGCGCGCGGGGCTCCGCTTCTCGAGCCAGCGCGCGTACAGGAGCAGCGTGAGCGCGAAGAAGACGCCCGCGAGCACGTCCTTGCGCTCCGCGATCCACGCGACCGATTCGACGCGCAGCGGATGCACCGCGAAGAGCAGCGCGGTGACGAAGCTCGCCCACGTGGACCGCGTGAGGCGCGTGAGGCTCGCGAAGACGAGCACGCAGGCGAGCGCGTGCAAGCCGACGTTCACCGCGTGCGGCCCGCCGGGGTTCGTGCCGAACCACTCGACGTCGAGCATGTGCGTCAGGGTCGTCAGCGGATGCCAGTTTCCGCCGTGCGGCCCGGTGAAGGCCCACTCGATGCCCGCCCGGGTGAACCCGGCCAGCACGCGGGGCTCGGCGGTCACGTACTCGGGGTCGTCGACGAGGAACCAGCCGTTCGAAGTGGAAGCAGAAAAGGCCGCGATCACGGCGGCGACCAACACGACGCCGAGCGAGACGACTGTCAGGCGTCGGCGGGTGGTCGTGGCGGCCTCGCTGCTCTGCATGCGACGGGGATCGTCCCGTGGAGTCGGCTTGGAGACCAGCTTCCGTGCCGGGTTTCGTGCGCGGGGTCGTGCGCGTGACGCCGATCTCGTAGCCTGACGTCCCCGTGGACGAGACGCACAACACCGAGGGGGCTCCGCGCGTCGTGCTGGTCACCGCGGCCGCCCGGGGCATCGGCCTCGAGGTGGCGCGCGCTTTCCGAGCGCGGGGTAACGCCGTGCACGTCGGCTGGCGCAGCTCGAACGGCGCCGAGGCGGCGCTGCGGGCGGAATTCGGGAGAGAACGCGTGCACCGGGTCGATCTGGCCCAGGAACACGCCGCTGCGCGACTGGTCGAGAGCGTCCGCGCCCACGACGCGCGCCTCGACGTGCTCGTGCATCCGGTCGGCGAGTTCACGACGGGCTCGCTCGAGGGCGCGCGCGTCGCGGAACTCGAGCGGATGTTCGCGAGCAACGTCACGACGTCTTTTCGTGCGTTCGAAGCCGCGCGCGCTTCACTGCGTGCGACACGCGGTTCGGCGCTCTTCTTCGGTGTCGCGGGGCTCGACTCCCCGCGCGGCCGGCGCGAGACGGCGCTGTACGCAGCGGCGAAGAGCGCGCTCCTCGTCCTCGTGCGTTCGTGGGCGCTCGAGGAAGCGCCGCACGGCGTGCGCGTCAACGCCGTTTCGCCGGGAGTCGTCCCGCACCCCGACGCGGACGCGCTGACGCTCGATCCAAAGCTCCACGCCCGCATCCCGCTCGGGCGCGCCGCCACGCTTGGAGACGTGGCAGCCGCCGTGGTGTTCTTGTGTTCGGACGACGCGCGCTACACGACCGGCGTCGATCTCCCCGTGTCCGGCGGATGGATGCTCTGATCGTCGGCGCGGCTCAGAGGTCCTCGACGAACGGCAGGTCGGCGGCGCTGTTGGGTCTCTGCTCGACCAGTACGGCGAAGATCGGCGGATTCGAGGTGGTCTGTCCGCTGGACGTGGTCGCGACCTGACCGCGGACTTCGAACCAGCCCGCCTCGGTCGTGTTCATGCCGATGATCTCGTTCGGCGCATGGTTCGTGAAGGAGAGGAAGGTCTGCCCGAACGAACCTGCGATGCCGAGCAGCCGCTGGCGCGTCCAGCAGGTGAACGCGTAGGAGGCCGAGTAGACCTCTTCGTTGTCGTTCCAGATCAGGAACGCGGTCGTCGTCGTGCTGTTCGACGGGCCGAGCGGCCGGAACAGGATCAGGTCCGAGAGCGGCCCGCTGCGCGGCGCGGGCTCGGGATACTGGCCGAAGAAACGGGGCACGTAGACCTTGTTCGGTGCCTTGTCGTACTCGAGGCCGTCGAGGTCGGGCCTGCCGTCGTGGTCGAGGTCCGTGTCGACGCCGGGCCCGGTCCGGCCCTGGAAGGCGAGCGCCTGCACCGACCAATCGAAGATGCTGATTCCGTCGACGCGCAGGAGCGATCCGATCAAGTGGTCGAAATCGATCGACTTGCCCGTGAGCTTGTCGACCGCCCAGCCGTAGGCGTAGCCGCGCTGGTTCGCCGCCGTGTGTACCGTGGATAGGAACGAGACGGTGTCGCGGGCCGTCAGGTTGAAGAGCAGGTCCGTCTCGAGGCAGTTCGAGGCGTTGATGTAGACGAAATGGACCCGGACCGCCCCGGAGACGATGTCCCCGTTCGTATTCGTGATCGTCATCAGGCTGATCTGCCCGGGCCGATTGTCGTACTCGGGGAACACCAGCAGGCTGCCCGGTTCCTGGCCGGCGGCGCGTGCGGGTGACGACCACGCGAGGAGGATGGCGGGGAGGGCGAACAGGGTCTTCGTTAGGGTGTGCATCGAGTGGATCTCCAGGTAGGGATCAGGGTATCGCATTTTTTTCGCACTGGCCCGCTCGAGCCTCAAGAAGCTGTGCCGCCACGGTCGATCGCACACGGGTGATCCGCTGTAGAGTTCAAGAAGCGCGCACCTCGACTCCGCTCCCCGCCGGACCGGGGTTGACATGTCCCTCTCGAGCGGGTTCCGTGGGCGCCCCGACCCGCCGTCGCGCGAGCTAGCCCCGATGCCCGAATTCCAAACCGCCAGGATGAGCGACACGGGGCAGGGGCTCTTCTCCGGGGCCGAGGTCGAAGTCCTGATGCGCGTCGAATTCGAGCGCGCTCGTCGGCACAAGTTCCCGCTCGTGTGCATGCGGGTCGCCATCGACCGGCTCGACCAGTTGCACGACCTGTACGGCGTCGAGTCGAAGGACGAGATCCTGCGCAGCGTGACCGCGCTCATGCGCGACTCCATGCGCGATTCCGATCACCTCGGGATCACTCAGGACGACCGTTTCCTGGCAATCTTTCCGCACACGTCGCCCGAGACCGGGCAGATGCTCGCGAAGCGCCTGATCGCCAACGCACGCAAGATGCGCTTCGAACGCGACGGGCGGATGCTGCGCATCTCGCTCTCGATCGGCGTCGCGCACAACAAGGACGAAGCGGCGGAATCGTTCGAGACGCTCCTCGCGGTCGCGGACGACGGACTCGCGGTCGCCGACGCGGGAGGGGGCGACCGGTACGTCGAGACCGAGCTCTACGCGCTCTACGCCAACAAGCGCAAGCGCGGCGGCGGCTCCGACACGGACAAGCCGCTGATCATCAACGCCCCGGCGCGTCCCGCCCCTGTCGCGCCGCGCGAGCCGACGCGCGAGGAGTTGATGGGCAAGGCGCTGCTCGAGAAGCTGATGGCGCAGGGTTTCGACATCGAATCCCTGGCCAAGATGCCGCCCGACACGATCGCCGCCGCGATCCGGGCCATCAGCGACCAGAAGCACGCGGTCGAAGCCGGATCGGACGCCGACAAGGCGCGCCAGATCGACCAGCTCGAGCGGCGCATCGCGAAGTTGACCCACATTCTCGGAATCACCGAGGACGAGCTGCGCCGCGTAGCCACGATGAAGGGCATCGACCTCGGCATCGCCTCGATCTACAGCACCGTGCAGGGCCTCGCCGTGGACGCCGATCAGTACGAGCGCAAGCGCGAGATGATGAAGACCATCTTCGAAGCCAACTTCGAGTTGAAGTCGAAGCTGAAGCCCGGTCCCGGATCTCCGTTCGACAAGAAGTGAGCAACAGAACATGAGCCCCAAAGAAACGACCGAAGACAAGCCGAAGGACCACGGAGTCCTGTACCTGGGCATCGACCTCGGAACCTCGCGCACATCGGTGGCGTCCAGCAACGGCCAGCGCGTGACGATCAGCTCGCACGTCGGCTATCCGAAGGACGTCGTGTCGAAGAAGCTGCTCAAGAAGGACGTCCTCTTCGGAGACGAGGCCGTCGAGCACCGCCTGTCGTTGAACTTCTACCGCCCGCTCGCGGCCGGCGTGCTGAAGCACAGCAACAAGACCACCGACGACGTGGAAGGCAACATGAAGGCCGCCGCGGACCTGATCCGCGAGATCATCCGGGTGGCGATGCCGCGCAAGGACGAGCTGATCTACGCGGTGGTCGGCGTGCCGGCGCAGGCCGCGATCCACCACAAGGACGCGATCATCAGGGCCGCTCGCGAAACGGTGGACAGCGTGATGCTGTGCTCGGAGCCGTTCGCCGTGGCGTACGGTCTCGACATGCTCGACGACGTGCTCGTCATCGACATCGGCGCAGGGACGACCGACTTGTGCCGCATGCACGGCACGATGCCCGAGGAATCGGACCAGATCACGAACACGTTCGCGGGGGACTACGTCGACGATCAACTGTCGATGCTGATCCGCAAGAAGCACCCGGAGGTGCAGTTCACGACGCGCATGATCCAGACCATCAAGGAGCGCTACGCGTCGGTGTCCGACACGATGCCGCCGGTCGTGATCGAGTTGCCCGTGGAAGGCAAGCCGATGTCGTTCGACATCACGGACGAGATGCGCACTGCCTGCCGCTCTATCGTCTCGCCGATGGTCGAGGGACTGGGCAAGCTGATCTCGACCTTCGACCCGGAGTTCCAGCACCGCCTGAAGAATCGCGTCCTGCTCGCCGGCGGCGGCAGCCAGATCAAGGGTCTGGACACGGCCATCGAGCTGGAGATGAAGAAGCGCCTCGGCAGCGGAAAGGTCCTCAGGATCGAAGAGCCGATCTACGGGGGCGCGAACGGCGCGTTGAAGATCGCGCACGACATGCCGGCCGAGTATTGGGAGAAGTTGAAGTAGGGCGCAGTGCCACTCGGGCTCCTCCCAAGAGTCGGCCGGTATGTCGTGCGCGATGAGTCGCTGCGAATCAGCGACAACTTGGTGGAGGGGGCACGCCTGTTGGACTTCCGGCCGAAACTACGACCGTGCCTGCCGGCCCTATCGAGGCGACTGACTGAATCTCGACCGCCACTCCATTGCTGGTCGCGGCGAATTCGCCGCGACGGCTACCTCGCCGCCATCTCCAACGCCATGAGCGCGTAGGAAGTCGCCAACATCGGATTGCCCTCGTACCAGCGCGGCGAGTTCTCGTTCGTCCACGAGCCCGTCTTCGACTGCATGGCGACGATGCGGCCCGCCAGGTCCTTGCGCCAGCTGTGCGGCTTGCCCTCGGCGTCCGTGATCGTCTCCTCGCCGTACAGGTCGAGCGCCTTCGCCATCGTGTGGAAGTAATAGAACAGGCCCTGGTACCCCGCCGCCGGATCCGCCGAACGGCCGAAGCCCGGGTTGACGTCGAGCGAGTAGTTCTTCCGTAGCCAGTCCATGCACGCCTTCATGCGCGGATCGTCCTTGGGCAACCCGGCGAAGATGTAGCCCTTCAACAGCGCGTACGTCATCGATCCGTACGACACCGGCACCTTCTTGCCGCCTTCGAGTTCGACGAAGCCCGCCTTCGAAGTGCCGGGAGCGTAGCCCGATCCGCCGTCGTCCCCTGACACCACCGTGTTGCCGCCGTCCTCGATCTTGATGTCGTTCGACTCGGAACGGTTCTGACAGCGCTGCAGGAACTTGAGCGCGCGCCGGAAGGCTTCGTGATCCTTGTCGAGCCCGGAAGCGGACAGCGCTTCGAGCGCCATCTGCACGTTGGAGAGATCGGGACGCTGTTCGTCGCCGTAGCTGTTGCCGCCGTAGTACGGATGATCCGGCGAATAGCCCTCGCCTTCGTCGGCCTGTAGCGCGATCAGATAGTCGCGCGCCTTGACGATGATCGGTTTGAACTCGGGCTTCTTGCTGCGCACGAAAGCCAGGATCGCCGCGGAGGTCGTGTAGTTCGCGAGCGAGCCGTCGTGAATCGAACCGTCGGGATGTTGCAGCGTCACGAGCCACGCGAGACCTTGATCGATCGTCTGCTGGACTTGTTTCTCGCGCGGTTCGGGCGCCGACAGGAGTCCGCCGATTGCCATCGCCGTGAAGCCCGCGTTCGGTTTGCCGGGCGCGCCGAACTTGCCGTCCGTCGCGTTCGATGCGAGCCACAGCGCACCCTTCTTGATCGCCTCGGCCGCGCGCGCGCGATCGGCAGGTTCGAACGTCGGCAGCGGCTTGATGGGAACGGCGACCTTCGGCGCGTCCGCCGGCTTGAGCACGTTCCAGGCGCGATTCAAGAAGACGACGTTTTCGGCCGTCTCGCGCACCTTCCCGCGCGCGCCGTCCCACGAAGCGTCGACGGCCCGCGACGCGAGCAGATTGCGCACGCGCGCGCCGAGTTCCTCCTTGGAGTCCGGCAACTTCGCGTCGCTCCAAGGCTGCGCGTCGGGGTCCGCCTTGCCGAGGAACGCGAGCGCCTTGTTGCGCGCCGCCTCGTTGGACACGTGCGCGTGCAAGGCCAGAGCCCCGGCCGCGGCGCGTGTCTGCTCGAGGATCAGAGCCGCGTCCGCGCCGGGATCGTGGATCGAACCGTCGGCGGCCTGGTGTGCGACCAGGAAGTCGAGCGCGCGTTGCACGAAGGCACCGTCGTTGCGACCGTACCTGCGCGGACACTCCGCCATGCCGCGCAGGACGATCGCGGTCGTCTCGACGCTGCCGCCGTAGCCGCCGCTCGCCTTGTCTTGAGCGAAACGCAGCCAGCGCACCGAATCGTCGATGGCGTCCTTGAAGTCGGCCACCGGCGCAGCCGCGGGTTTCGCGTCGGCGGGCGGAGCCTGGAGCGCGACGGCGAGCGGGACGACGAACGTCGCGACGACCAGCAGCGCGACC
>JBGATY010000045.1:0-21725 GCA_044228955.1 Planctomycetota bacterium
ATCCTGGGCCTCGTAGGCGTGCAGCGCCTGCGCCTCGATGGGGGCTGCGGTCTGCTCGCAGACGCGCAACGCCTTGGCGTGGAATTCGCGCCGCACCGCGGCGGGGATGCCGGTCTTCTCGGTCAGCTCTTCGGCGATCTCAGCCAGTCGCGTCTTGGGCGCGGCCTTGCCCTTCTTGGCCGTGGACTTGGCCTCCGGGTTCAGGATGGCGACTTCACGCGGCTTGAGCTCGCCGATCTTCTTGATCCAGGCCTTCACCTCGGCCTCGGTCGAGTTGTCGACCTCGCCGCGCAGGAAGCGCGCCTGGACGATCAGGTGCTCGACGTGGCCGAGATTGTCCAGGTAGGTGGCGAATTCCGAACTCTTGCGCCCGGTCATGGCCGCGAAGGTCTTGGCGGTTCCCCATTCCATGCGCAGGTAGACGCGGTCATAGATGCCGAGCACGTGCCGCAGCAGGGCGTCCTCGAGCCGAGGCGCGTCGAGGATCAGGCTCAGCTTGGCCTTTCCGAACCACTTGTTGCGCAGGTCGCGCAGGTTCTCGGTGATCTCGCGGAAGTCCGGGTGCTGCGTCGGATCGGCCTTCGAGCCGTAGACCGCGATCGACTCGATCTTCTCGCCGGCCTTGGAGATGCGGATGATGTGCCGCGCCGCCGTCGTGACCACGACCGAGGCGCGCGGCATGCGGTTCTCGCGGCTCACGGCCAGGGCCATGTCCATCGAGCCCAGGTCCACTCCCAGGGTCGCTCCCAGGCGTTCGCTCTTCAGGGGCCCCGAGAAGATGGGGCAGTCGGTGACTGCGGTGACGGGGGTCGGAGTGACGATTTCGGCCATGGGCGGTTTCCAAAGGGCCGCCCAAGGGGAGGCCTAAGTGAGGCAAGAACGCCATGATAAGGCCGCGACGCCATCCTTCCCAGAAGGGCGTGGCAGAACTCGTGCTCACCCCGCTCTGCTCCTTCCCTTGGGGGGTGACGCGGCCACCGGCGCGCCCACGACCAGGCCCGAAATGGCCCAGGCCGCGAGCGTGCCGGCAGCCACGACACGGATCGGATGTTCAGCCCATCGACGCGCCAAACGCAGTACGAGCGGCTCGTCGATCCGCGCACTGATGGCGGCGTTCAGCGCGGCGCAGACGACCCACGTCGCCAATCCGAGGAGGACAGCGAGCCGCCCGAGCCTCGGTCCCCCGCGGGATTGACCCGATCCTCCGTTGCGGTCGCGCCCCCTCCCGCCCTCGTCCCGTGCTCCGTGCTCGTCCATCCACCCTACGGACGAGTGGGCCCTCGACTGGTTGCGGTCGAGGAGCAAGAAAATCGGCGCCCGCCGGCCTGGCTCGAGCGGGCGCTCTCCTGTCCGCGGTCCGTACGAGGGCCGGCGATTCGCGTCCACGAGGCGGACTGCCCGCTGCCCGTCCGAGCCGGAGCGGTGGCCCTGGGCCCAGCCGAGGCGCGGCATGCGGCTTGCTCGCCCGGCGTCGGCAGCGCAGGACGCGTCACCGGGAAACGAAGCGAGTTCGATTCAGCGGGACACCTGCTCGCTCTCGAACCGACCTCGATCGAGGGGGCGGGGGCGCGTTCGGACTTCGCTGTCGTCCTCGAGTCACGGAGCTTTCACATGAACCATCTCATCAGTGCATGCCGACTGCCGGCCGCCATCTTCACCCTGGCCGCGCTTCTCACAGCCTGCAGTGGCGGCGGAGGGGGCGGCGGCCCCGCCGGGCCCGCGAAGCTCGACGTGTTGCTCACGGATACTCCGGCCGACGACCTGCTCTCCTTCCGCGCCACGGTGAACGAACTCCACTTCGAGATCCAGGGAGGCGGGGAGTCGGCCAATCTGCTCGCCGGCAGCGTCAACATGGACTTGCTCGCGCTGCAAGGCACGTTCGCCTGGGTGGCGAGCCTGAGTCTCCCGCCGAACACCTATACCGGTGTGCGCCTCGTGTTCCTGCCCGGTTCCTACGTCGCGCGCAAGAACGACGGCAACAGTGTGGCGGTCAACTCGATCAGCAACACCGTGACGCTGCCCTTCGCGACTCCGCTCGTGATCTCCGGCAGCGGCTACAAGAAGGTCGTCGCCGACATCGACCTCGCCAGCTCGCTCAGCGGCCTCGTGACTGTGCCGCCGATCGATTTCGATCCAGAAGGCCATTCGAGCGACGATTCCTCGATCTCGAGCCACGCACTCGACGAATTCAAGGGCACCGTCTCGTCGAGCAATTCGCAGGCAGGCACCCTGCTGGTCGATGCGAGCATCGACGACGACGGCCTCGTCGCTCTCGGGCAAGTGCTCGTCCGGGTGAGCCCGAGCACACTTCTCATCCAGGACAATGGCGCCGCATTCGCGTCGAGTTCAACCTTCTTCGCTGCCCTGGTCGCGAGCGCCACCCATCTCGAAGTGCACGGCAGTCTCGTCAGCGGCGGCGTGAACGCGACGCGCATCGAGATCGAGGACAACGTGGCCGGCGGAGGCGAGGACCACCTGGTCAAGGTCTCGGGACTCATACTCGCCACGGGGACGGGCAGCTTCGACATGTCGATCGGCGCCGTCGAGAACGGTGCGGCGATCGTCTCGGCGGTGAACGGCGGCTCGATCCCGGTATCGCTTCACGTCACCTACGATTCGTCGACCGTGTTCTTCGGTCACCAAGGCACGGTCACGACGTCAGCCGCGCTCGTCATCGGCGCACACGCCAAGGCCAAATTCGCCTCGTTCACCAACCCGCCCTTCCTCGCGTCGCGCGTCGAAGTCGAGGGGGATGCCACGGAAGTCGAGAACCAGGGCCAGATCACCGCGATCACGGGGCTGCCGAGCACGCTGACCGTGCACCTCGACGCCACCTCGCCCGCTGTGCTGAGCGGTCAGGTATCCAGTTCCTCGACGAACGTCGTCATTTCACTCGGCAGCGGTTCGATCGTCCTCGACACGGTCGGACGGCCGACGATCGCGAGCTCCGCTTTGCAGAATGGGCTACACGTCGGCGTGAAGGGCAGCGTCAGCGGCTCGCCGGGTTCGCCCACCATCAGTGTCTCGGAACTCGAAATCCATGCTGGAGAACTCAGCGACGCGATCGTCGGCTCGATCAACATGGGCGGAAACAGCTTCACGACGACCGGCGTGGGAGTGATCGAGGAGCCGTTCGGCACCGGCGTTGGATCCGGACCGCAATCGGTCCTTTTGGCTCCGAACTGTGTTTTCAGCGGCGACACGACGACGTTGAGCGGCTGCTGGCAGCTCTTCAACGGCCTCACCGCTTCCCATGTGCTCGAGGTCCGCATCAAGGGATTGAGCACGGGCGGCACGAACGTGATCCGTGCCTACGAGATTCGAGCACGCGTGCAGTAGTGCGGTACCCGGCTCGAGACGCTCAGCGCAGCGTGATCGGCACCGAGGGCGTGAGTGAAACACCCACCGCTACCGAGTTGGTTTCAGCCTGCGCGGTCGCGAGGAAACCGCGCGGGAGGTAGCTCGGCAACAGGACAGTGAAGCTCACTTGTCCCGAGGGGGGGATCACGCCGAGGTTGAACGAGCGGATCGGCAGCGTGAGGCGATCCTCGATGACGATCGGCACGTCCGTCACGGACAGCATACGGCCGAAGTCGAGCCGCCCCGTGGCTCCCGGTTGTCCGGTCAACGTGTACGTCGCGAGCGATCCCGGCGTCAGCGTCCCCGAGACGCTCAGCGCCGGATCCGCGGGCATGGGCACGTTGTACGGCCCGATGATGGAGAGTACCGGGCCGCCGCCACACGAAGTGCGCGGCGCCTCACCTGCCACGCTGACGCCGGAGATGCGCGCCGACCCGGTGGGACTGATCACGATGCCGTTGCCCGGCACGCCGTCGTACGGGCAATCCGTACCGAGGCCGGCAGTGCCCCCCTTCACGAGCGCGGTGCTCGAACCCGTGAGCAGCAACTTGGAACCGGCTCCGATGCGGATGCCGACGCCGCCGCTCGCGGCGATGATGCACGAGCACGTGTAGCCGGCGGGCAGGTCGCCGCCGATTCCCCCGCGCGCGTCGAGACGCGAAGCGTGCAGGTCCGAACTCCCGCTGACGAGGATCCCGTCGCCGCCGTTCTCGGGCGGCGCAGGGAAATTCCCCGGAACGTGCGATCGTCCGTGTCCGCCGATGAAGCGTCCTCCGGCGACCTCGACGCGGGACGACAACACGGCGAGAGCCGCGATCCCCTGTCCGATCTGATCGACGTCGACACCGCGCAAGCGCACGTCGGACGAACTCTGCACCTGGATGAGCGCGATCTGTCCGCTGGCGATCGTTCCCGGCCGCGCGACGACGTCCTCGAGCAGCACGCCGCCGCTCGACGGATCGACGTAGATGGACTGCGCCGTGATGTTGACGATGGCCGCGTGTCCGAGCGGAGCGTTGTTCGCGACGTGGATGTCGCCCGTGACGAACACGCCGCTCTCGCCGAGCACGACGGCCGCCGTCGAGAGCGTGAACCCGGCGTAGGTTCCGGCCCGCACGATGAACACGTCTCCGGCCGACGCGACGGAGACTCCGGCGGAGATGGAATTGAAATCGACTCCCGGTCCGGGCGTGTCGTCGACGATCCACGTGCTGGCACGGGCCGACGTCGAGATCAGGGAGAGCGAAACGGCGAGCGAAGCGGCGAGTTGCTTCACGATCAGCTCCTTCTGCGATTCTTCGTACAACGCGGGGCGTCGGCGCGACGGGAAAGCCGCGCGACGGCGTTGGACGCCGTGCAGTGTGGCAGAGATCCGCGAAAATGGGGATGCCGCTCCACTTTCGTACCCGTCCGCTCGAAAGCGCGCGCGGGCCGCTCGAGGTTTCCCTCCAGCGGCCCGCGCTTGGCTTCGAATTCTTTCGAAGTCGCTCTTCGAATTCAGTGCGCGTGGCCGTGACCGGCGCCCGCGCCTTCCTTCTCTTTCTCGGGGAGGTCCGAGACCAGCGCGTCGGTCGTGAGCAAGAGGCTCGCGACGGAAGCGGCGTTCTGCAGCGCCGTGCGCACGACCTTCGTCGGGTCGATGACGCCGGCCTTGACGAGGTCTTCGTAGGTCTCGGTCGCGGCGTTGTAGCCCCAGTTCTTGTTCTTGTTGCCGCGCACGTTCTGCACGACGACAGCGCCGTCCTGTCCGGCATTCGTCGCGATCTGGTGCATCGGAGCTTCGATCGCGCGACGCACGATCATCGCGCCGACGCGTTCGTCACCGTCGAGCTTGAGGGCTTCGATGGCGTCGATCGTCGAGAGCAGCGCGACGCCGCCACCGGGAACGATGCCTTCTTCGACCGCGGCTCGCGTGGCGTGCAGCGCGTCCTCGACGCGTTGCTTCTTCTCCTTCATCTCGGCTTCGGTCGCCGCGCCGACGTTGATCTGCGCGACACCGCCCGAGAGTTTCGCGAGACGCTCTTGGAGCTTCTCCTTGTCGTAGTCGCTCTTCGTGGTCTCGATCTCGGCCTTGATCTGGGCGATGCGGCCCTTGATCGCGTCCTTGGAGCCCGCGCCCTCGATGATGGTCGTGTTGTCCTTGTCGACGACGACCTTCTTCGCGGTGCCGAGGTCCTTCAACACCACGCCTTCGAGCGTCGCGCCGGTGGCTTCCATGATCGGGTTCGCGCCGGTCAACGCCGCGATGTCCTCGAGCATGCTCTTGCGACGGTCACCGAAGCCCGGAGCCTTGACGGCCACGCACGGGAAGGCGCCGCGCAGCTTGTTCACGACGAGGGTGGCGAGCGCTTCGCCTTCGATTTCCTCGGCGATCATGACCAGCGGACGACCCGACTGAGCGACCTGCTCGAGCAGCGGGATCATGTCCTTCACGGTCGAGATCTTCTTCTCGTACACGAGGATGTAGGGGTTCTCGTAGACCGCCTCCATCGTGGTCGGGCTCGTGATGAAGTGCGGCGAGAGCCAGCCCTTGTCGAACTGCATGCCCTCGACCCACTCGACTTCGGTGGTGAGCGACTTGCCTTCTTCGACGGTGATGACGCCGTCCTTGCCGACCTTCTCCATCGCCTTCGCGATCATCTGGCCGACTTCGGCGTCGCCGTTGCTGGCGATCGTGCCGATCTGCGCGATCTCGTGGTGGCCCTTCACGCTCGTCGAGAGCTTCTTCAAGCTCGCGACGGCCGAATCGACCGCCTTGTCGATGCCGCGCTTCAAGCCGACCGGGTTCGCGCCGGCAGTGACGTTCTTGAGGCCTTCCTCGAAGATCGCCTCGGCGAGAACCGTGGCCGTGGTCGTGCCGTCACCGGCCTGGTCGTTGGTGCGCTGCGCGACTTGCTTCACGAGCTGCGCGCCCATGTTCTCGTAGGCGTCCTCGAGATCGATCTCCTTCGAAACCGTGACGCCGTCCTTGGTGACGGTCGGGCTGCCGAAGGACTTCTCGATGATGACGTTGCGACCGCGCGGGCCGAGGGTGACCTTGACGGCGCGAGCGAGCTTGCGCACGCCGTCGCGGATTTTCTCTCGCGCGGCGGCGTCGTAGCAGATTTGCTTGGCCATGATGTGCTGATTCCTGTGTGAGTGGTTGTGCGGAGTGGTGTGGGAACGCGCGGAATCAGCCGATCACGCCGAGGATGTCTTCCTCGCGCATGATCAGGAACTCCTCGCCGCCGTACTTCACTTCGGTGCCGGCGTAGGCGCTGAAGAGGATGCGATCGTTGACCTTGACCGTGAACTTCGACTTCTCGCCGTTGTCGAGCGTGCGGCCTTCGCCGATCGAGATGATCGTGCCTTCCTTCGGCTTGTCCTTGGCGCTCTCCGGCAGAAGGATGCCGCCGGCCGTGCGCTCCTCGGCTTCGGCGCGCTTGACGAGCACGCGGTCGCCGAGCGGACGAATCGTGCCGGACTTCTTGTTCGTGGTAGTGGTGGTCTTCGTGGCCATGAGGTCGATCTCTTCTCTTCTGGTGTGTGAGTGGGGGAGGATTGTCGTTCGTCGAGACCCGACTCGGTGAGCGAGTCGGGTTGGTTCTTTTGGTCGGCAGCTCAGGCGGCGTCGAGGTGGAGCGCGCGGCGGACTTCGGCGCGCAGGAGGCGTGCTTCGAGCGGCTTGCGCAGCACGGCGCGCGCGCCCTCGATCAACGCCTGCTTGCGCACGGCTTCGCTCGCCTCGCCGGAGATGACGATGCAGGGCACTTCGAGCGTCTCGCGGCGCAGCATCTCGAGCACTTCGAGGCCGGTGTGGCCGGGCATGTGCATGTCGAGGAGCGCCAGGTGGAGCGGGGTGCGGCGGATGATCGTGAGCGCTTCGTCGCCGGATTCCGCCTCGAGGATCTCGAGGTGGACGGGCAGGTTCCCCAACAGTTCGACGACGCCCGCGCGGAGTGCGCGATCGTCGTCGGCGATCAGGATGCGGCGTTGGGGGTGCATGGGCAGACTGGTGGCGTTGCGCCAGCAAAGCAAGGCTTGTGCCGCCAGGGTTTGGGCCGGATGTGTAGCTGTAAATATTTGTGTGACAATATTTTAGATCGACGGCCAACTCCGGGAGGCCACGGTAGCCTCCATGCCAAGAAGGCAGGTTGGCCTGGGCCACACGGCGTGGTCTGTCAGTGTGACATGGGCGCCCGAGCCAGCTCCAAGACCCTGCCGCGGCCGAGCCGACCTTGCGCGGACGGGGGCCTCGGCCCCACGATCCGGCCACCTCATGCCGACCGCCACGCAGTCCGCCGCGCGCTCGATCCTCGCCCGGTCCCCGGTGTTCGACGCGCACGTCGACTCGCTCCAGCGCCAGCTCGACCTCGGGCACGACCTGGGCACCGAGACGACTGGTCACCTCGATCTGGTGCGCGGCGCGCGGGGCGGCCTCGGTACGGTCGTGCTCGTCAATTGGGTCGATCCCAAACACATCGACCGGGGGCCCGAGGCGGCGCAGAGGCGCACGTTGGCGCTGCTCTCCGAGTTCCATCGCCTGGCCGAGCGCCACCCCCGTGCGCTGCGCTGGGCCGGCAATGCCGCGTTGCAGGAGAGCGCGCGCGCGAGCGGTGCGATCGCCGGCATCCCGGGCATCGAGGGCGGCCACTCGATCGAGGAGAGCCTCGACAACCTGCGGCTCTTCTTCGAGCACGGCGTGCGGGTCTTGACGCTCGTGTGGAACAACCACCTGACGTGGATCCGCTCGTGCCAGGCCGGCGCGGGAGCGCACGTCCCCGAGGGCCTGAATGCGTTCGGACGCAGCGTCGTGCGCGCCATGAACGAACTCGGCATGGTCGTCGACGTGTCGCACGCGGCGGAGAAGAGCTTCTTCGACGTCCTCGACGCGACGTCGAAGCCCGTGATCGCGAGCCACTCCGGTTGCAAGGCGCTGCACGGACACCAGCGCAACCTGACGAACGATCAACTGCGCGCGCTCGCCCACAACGGCGGCGTGTGCGGCATCGTGTTCTGCACCGCGTTCCTGAAGGACGACGCGCAAGCCGAGGACGCGCGCTGGCGTGAATCGGCCGAATACAAGGCGATCTCTGGACCCAACGACACGGACGTGTTCTTGCGCCAAGGCGAGTTTCTCCAGGCGCGCGCCGAGCCGTTGTCGATCGATACCGTCGTCGATCACATCGCGCACGCCGTCGAGATCGCCGGCATCGATCACGTCGGCATCGGCTCGGACTACGACGGCATCGGCCGCACGCCGCAGGGGCTCGAGGACGCGTCGTGCTACGTGAACCTGGTGGAACGGATGCTCGCGCGCGGCTTCGGGCCCGATGACGTCGCGAAGGTGACCGGGCTGAACATGCGCCGCGTGTTCGAGGCCGTGACGAGCGGAAACGTCGAAGCGTCGCGCGCGCGGCTCATGCCGCTTTGACCCTGAAGAGCGCGCGAAAGTTCGCAATCCTTCCGCAACCGCCGCGCGCGCCGTTCGTCGAGTGAGGTGGAGGGCGCATGGTGCGTGCTCCACAGAAAGGTCACTCATGCGGTTCGATTTCAGTTCGGTCGAGGACGTCGAGTCCTACGTTTCGGTTCCGGCGGGGACGCACGACGTGCGCATCGCCGAGGTGCGCGAGGGGCGGTCGCGCGACGGGAGCGTGCGGTGGACGTTCCGGCTGGAGGTGCTCGATGGGGACTACGCCGGGCGCACGGCGGCGTGGGATTCGCTCACGTGGAGCGAACGGGGCGTGTTTCGCGTGAAGAAGGTGCTCGAGGCGTTCGGTCTAGACGTGCGCGGGGAACTCGAGATCGAGTCGAACGACCTCGTGAACCTGCGCTCCCGCGTGCAGGTCGTGCCGGAAGAGCGCGAGGACCCGGCGACAGGGAGGCGTCAAGTGCGCATGCGCGTTCCGTACCTCGGCTACGAGCGCCTCGAGAAGGACGGCGTGAGCGCGAACGAGGCTCGAGCGGAAGCGGAGGTTGACGGCTGGCGCAAGCAAGGCGACCCTGACGCGCATGTCGAAGACGGGGACGAAGAGCTCGCGTTCTGATGCCGGTGACTCCGAGGCTGCGGACGACGAGCTCGTGGAGCACGCCGTTCGCGTCCGAGAGAACGCTCACAGTCCGTATTCGAAGATCCGCGTCGGCGCCGCGTTGCGGTCGAAGGACGGCCGCATCTTCACCGGTTGCAACGTCGAGAACGCGAGCTACGGCCTGACTCTGTGCGCGGAACGATCAGCGGTGGTGAAGGCCGTTTCCGAGGGCGTCCGCGAGTTCACGGCGATCGCGATCACGACGAATCGCGAGAACGCGTTGATGCCTTGTGGCGCCTGCCGGCAGGTGCTCTTCGAATTCGCGCCCAAGCTGCGCGTCCTCGTCGTGGGGACGAGCGGGAAACGGCGCGAGATCTCGCTCGACCAACTGCTGCCCGAGGCGTTCCGGCCATCGGACCTCGGCTAGACGCGCATGGCCGAGCGTATCTCACCGGCAAAGCGCGTCGCGGCGTTGCGCGCGGAGATCGAGAAGCACGATCGGCTGTACTACGTCCTCGGGAAACCGCAGATCTCGGACAGCGAGTACGACGCGTTGTTCGTCGAGCTGAAGAGGCTCGAAGCTGCGCACCCCGACTTGGTGACTCCCGACAGCCCGACGCAGCGCGTGGGTTCGGCGCTGCCGGAAGGGCAAGGACTCGCGACGGTGGCGCACGCCGTGCCGATGCTCTCGATCGACAGCCTGTTCACCGCCGAAGAGGTGCGCGATTTCGAGGCCAAGATCCTGCGCTTCCTCAAGATCCCCGACGCCGATCTGGAGTGGTCGGTCGAGCCGAAGTTCGACGGAGTGAGCGCGGCACTGATCTACGAGGGCGGCGTCCTCGTCCGCGGGCTCACACGCGGCGACGGCGTGCAGGGCGAGGACATCACGCACAACCTGAAGACCGTGCGCAACATCCCGTTGACGCTGTCGGGCTCAGTGAAGATGCGCCCCGCGCTCGTGGAAGTGCGCGGCGAAGTGCTGATCGAGCGCAAGAAGTTCGAGCTCTTCAACCGGCGCCGCGTGGAGAGCGGCGAGGAGGCGTTCGCGAATCCGCGCAACACGGTGGCGGGAGCCCTGAGGCGCAATGACCCGGCCGAAGTCGCGCGCTATCCGCTCGAGTTCCACCCCTGGGCGGTTCCGCGCATCGAGGGCCTCGAATTCACGACGCAGCACGAGGTCAGCGCCGCGTTGCGCGCCTTTGGCTTCGCCGATGCCGGCTACGGCAAGACGGTGAAGGGCCTCGACGCGTGCCTCGCGTACCACGACGAGATGGAGGCGCGGCGAGACGAGATCCCGTTCGAGCTCGACGGCATCGTGGCCAAGCTCGAGCGCCTCGATCTGCGCGAGCGCCTCGGGACGACCTCGCGCTCGACCCGCTGGCAGTACGCCCACAAGTTCGCGGCCCTCGAGGCCTCGAGCACGTTGCGCGCGATCGAGACGATGGTCGGCAACGGCGGCCGGCTCACTCCGCGCGCTCACGTCGACCCGGTGCAGGTTGGCGGGATCACCGTGCGGCACGCGACGCTGCACAACGCCGACTACGTGGCCTCGCTCGGCGTGAAGGTCGGCGATCGCGTGTTCCTGCGGCGCGCCGGCGACGTGATTCCGCAGATCCTCGGGCTCGCGCAGGCGGCCTCGGGCAAGGCGCCGGCCAACTGGAACGAGCTCGTGCCCGAGGAGTTGAAGGGCGAGGGCGGCCGGGTCCGTCCCGGCATCGCGTGGCGCTTCGGCGAGGTGTTCGAGATGCCGGAGCGCTGCCCCGCGTGCGGGACGAAGAGCGTGCAGGAGGGCAAGTACTGGCGCTGTCCGAACATGAACTGCCCGCCGCAGGTGATCGGCCGCACGCTCGTGCTCGTCGGCGGATCCGCGTTCGAGATCGACGGCCTGGGCGAGAAGCAGATCGCGCAGTTGCTCGACGCAAAGCTGCTCCTGGGCCCCGCGGACGTCTTCCACCTCGATCGCAATCCCAAGACCCGCCAGCGGCTCATCGAGCTCGAACGCTGGGGTGAGAAGAGCATCGACAACCTGTTCGCCGAGCTCGAGCGGACGCGCTCGATCCCCTTCGCGCGTTTTCTCGTGGCACTCGCCATCCCCGACGTCGGCCCGGCCACGGGCAAGCTGCTCGCGAGCCGGTTCACGAGCCTCGAAGAGTTGCGCGACGCAACGCTCGACGAACTGCAGCACATCGACGGCATCGGTCCCGAAGTCGCCGCGCGCGTCTCGAGCTGGTTCCAGGACAAAAAGAACCTGGAGTTCGTGGCGCACCTGCGCGCCGGTGGCGTCGTGATCACGTATCCGAAGCGCTCGAAGAGCGGCCCGTTCGCCGGCAAGACCGTCGTCTTCACCGGCACGCTCGAATCGCTCGGCCGACAGGAAGCGAAGGAAATCGTCGAGGATCTCGGTGGCCACGTCGCCTCGTCGGTCAGCGCGAAGACGAACATCCTCGTCGTGGGCGGCAAACCCGGCAGCAAGGCGAAAAAGGCCGAGGAACTGGGCGTACAGGTGATGCTCGAGCCCGAGTTCAAGGCGGCGATCGGGCGCGAGTGAACCGGCCGCAGCCGCAGTTCGCTGGATTCCAGATCCTCCGGCGCGTATCTCGACACGCATGACCGGCACAGCCCTTCTCCTGGCGTTGCTCTCCCTCTCGCCGTTCCAGCCGCTCGAGCGCGAGTCGAACGGCCCGCAGCCGATCCTCGTGCGCGCGAAGCGCATGCTCGACGTGAAGACAGGTGCGTTCGTCGAGAACGTGGAAGTCGAAGTGGAGGGCGCGCGCATCACGGCCGTTCGCGAGGGCACCGGACCCTGGCCGAGCACGGCGCGCATGGTCGACCTCGGCGACGTGACGCTGATGCCGGGCCTGATCGACATGCACACGCACCTGACCGGCGAGCTCGGGCCGGAGTCGGCGAACGCCGACGTGCACGAGACGCCGGCCGACGCCGCATTCCAGAGCGTCGTGTTCGCCAGGCGCACGTTGCGCGCCGGATTCACGACCGTGCGCGACCTCGGTTCGAGCGATTTCGTCGACGTCGCGCTCATGAAGGCGATCGAGCGCGGCGACATCGAGGGTCCGTGGGTATTCCCGGCCGGCCATCCGATCTCGATCACGGGCGGTCACGGCGACGTCACGGGGTTCCGGCCCGGCATCCTGCCGCGAACGCCCGAGCAGGGAGTCGCGGACGGCGTCGACGAGTGCATCAAGGCCGTGCGCAACCAGGCGAAGTACGGCGCCAAGGTGATCAAGGTCATGGCGACGGCGGGCGTGCTGTCGTTCGACGCGACCGTCGGCGCCCAACAATTGTCGTACGACGAGTTGAAGGCGATCTGCGACGAGGCCGCGCGACACGGCCTCAAGGTGGCGGCGCACGCGCATGGCACGGCGGGCATCAAGGCCGCCGTGAAGGCCGGCGTGGCCTCGATCGAGCACGGCTCAGTGCTCGACGACGAGGCGATCGACCTGATGCTCGAAAAGGGGACGTACCTCGTGCCGACGCAGTACCTCGTGAAACGCATGGACATGACGAAGCTGCCCGAGGCGTGGCGCAAGAAGGCCGAGCAGTTGTTCCCCCTGAAGGACGCGTCGTTGCGTCGCGCGATCGAGCGCAAGGTCAAGATCGCTTTCGGCACGGACGCGGCCGTTTTTCCCCACGGCGAGAATGCACGTGAATTCGCCCAGTACGTGCGCCTCGGCATGAGCCCGCTCGAGGCCATCCGCTCGGCGACGACGAACGCCGCCGACCTGCTCGGCGTCACCGACCGCGCCGCGATCGAGGTCGGACGGCTGGCGGACATGATCGCCGTGCCCGGCAATCCGCTCGAGGACGTGACGGCGCTCGAGCGCGTCGTCTGGGTGATGCACGGCGGACGCGTGGTCGCGCGCTGATCCGATACCATCGTGTCATGGCCCGGGGCATGATGCACACGATGCGCTGGGCGCTCAGTTTCTTCGCGCGTCAGAGGCTCGAGCGGCGCTCGAGCGGTCACCATGCGCTGCTCGACGTGTCGATCGTGCGCGGACGAACGGTTCTCGACGGCGCCACGGTCAATTACAGCTTCGGCGGTCTGCACGAGGTGTTCGCGCAGGCGTTCGAGCGACTCGCCATCCGTCGACGCGACATCCGCTCCGTCCTCGTGCTCGGCCTCGGAGCCGGCAGCGTCGTGCACCTCCTGCGGCGCGACCACGGCGTGCGCGCGCCGATCACGGCGCTCGAGATCGATCCGGTCATGGTCGAGATCGCGCGCAAGTACTTCGCGCTCGACGCCTGGCCCAACCTGGAGGTGATCACGGCCGACGCGGTCGAGTGGGTCGCGAAGACCGATCGCCGTTTCGACCTCGTGGTCGTCGATCTCTTCCACGAAGCCGAAGTCCCGCCGGCGTGCCGCACCAGGCGTTTTCTCGAGACGCTCCGTGATCGACTCGCGCCGGGAGGATTGCTCGCCTTCAACGTCGTCGCCGGGCCTGCCGCGGCCCGCCAATCCGCCCGCGAATTCTCGGCCGTTTTCGAGAAAACGCTTCAGCAGGCGCGGGTCCTGGAGGTGCGAGGAAACCTGATCCTCGTGTTCGAGCGGCCCCGCGCGGAATCGTTGGTAGCCGATGACGGTTCGCGCCGATACTCTCCGCGTCGATCATGAGTGATTCGAACGCCACCCCGACGAACCCGACCAGCGGTCCCGGCGCTCCGGAACCGTCCGAGTTCGTGCTGCCCGAGGGTTTCGAGAACGACGAGACGGCGAAGCTCGTCGCGCGCGCCAAGAACGGCGACGCGGTGGCGCTGAACGATCTCTTCAAGCGCTACAACCAGCTCATGGTCGAAGTCGCGCGCCGTCGCATTGGACCGCGCTTGCGACTCAAGGAAGATCCGGACGACCTCGCCCAGACGACGTTCCGCGAGGCGACGCGCGACTTCCAAAACTACGAATACCGCGGCGAGGGTTCGCTCGTCCGCTGGCTGATCCAGATCCTCCAGAACAAGATTCGCGACAAGGCCGAGTTCTACGCCGCGAGCAAACGCGACTCGAGCCGCGAGCGCGCGATGGAGGGGCCGCGCGACCCGGGGACCGACTCGACGCCGACGATCGAACCGCCGAGCCCGGATCTCTCGGTCACGATGCAGGTGAGCCGCGGCGAGAGCTATGTCCACCTGCGCGCGGCGCTCGAGGAACTGTCGGACGAGCATCGCCAGGCGATCACGCTCGTTTTCTTCGAAGGTCGGCCCCTGCGCGAAGCCGGCGAAATCATGGGCGGGCGTAGCGAGGACGCCGTGCGCATGATGCTGCGGCGCGCGGAAACACGGCTGGCGGAGATCCTGAAGACCTCGCTCGGCAAGGACATGCGACCGTAGGGCGAGCGTCGTCTTGCCACCGCGCCCTGCTCGCGGTTATCTTCTCGGCCCCTTCGAGTGGGCTACTAACTCAATCGGTAGAGTGCCATGTTCACAGCGTGGAAGTTACAGGTTCAAATCCTGTGTAGCCCACCACTCGATTCCCCTCGCGCATGACGCTCAGTCTGCAAGATCGCTACGCGCCACAGAACGCGTGTTTCGGCTGCGGCCCCGCGAACGCGAAGGGATTGCGCATCAAGAGCTTCGTCCAAGGCGACGTCGTCGTTGCCGAATGGCGCGCCGAGAAGCACCACGAGGCGTTCCCCGGCATGCTCAACGGCGGCATCACGGGCGCGCTGCTCGATTGCCACAGCAACTGGACCGCAGCGTGGCATCTGATGCAGAAGAGCGGCGCCACCACGCCGCCCTGCACCGTCACGGCCGAGTTCCACGTGAAGTTGAAGCGCCCGACCCCGACCGACTCGCTCGTCAAGCTCCGCGCGAGGGTCGTCGAATCCAGCGACGACCGAGCGGTGATCGAGGCCGAACTGGAAGCGGGCGGCAAGATCACCGCCACCTGTCGCGGCGTGTTCGTGGCCGTGAAAGAGGGGCACCCGGCGTACCACCGCTGGTGAGCGCTTGAGCACACACGATTCCTCGCGCCGTCGCGTCGTCGAATGGGACGATCCGACGATCGGCGCCCGCGCCGGACGGTCGCTCACGGGGTTGCAGTACCTCGAGGCGATACGCTCGGGCGCGCTGCCCGCTCCGCCGATCACGCGACTCGTGGGCTTCGCCCTGTCCGAGATCGGCGAGGGACGGGCGGTGTTCGAGTTCCAGCCGGGCGAGGAGCACGCCAATCCCATGGCAGGCACGCACGGCGGGGTGCTCACGACCGTGCTCGATTCGGCGATGGGCTGCGCGATCGCGACGAAGCTACCGGCGGGACAGGGCTACACGACGCTGGAGTTGAAGATCAACTTCGTCCGTCCGGTCACGCATGCGACCGGGCGGCTCTTCGCCGAGGGCCGGGTCGTGCACCTCGGATCGAAGACCGCCACGGCCGAAGGTTACCTGCGCGACTCGGAGGGCCGGCTCTACTCCCACGCGACGACCACCTGCCTGCTCCTCGCCTAGGGAGCCAGGATCGACCCACGGCCCGACTCCGAGTCGGTCCCCAGGGTGCGGTAGGACGCTCCCAGACCGGGAACGGGCGGGGGCACCCCGCCACCTCCGGATCCACGTCCGCGCAGGTTGCGGGGCGATTTACCGCAACTCGGAAGGGAACTCGGACGTCTATTCTCCGGGCGGCGCTTGCGGGGTCCGGGAGAACAGGCACGATAGCCGTGCGCCGGAGATTCCCTCGGCGCTCGCAGGACTACAGGACGGGTCGAGGATCTTCGCATGAGTTCGGATGAGGGAGCCCACCCCGTGGAAACGGGAGCTGAAGGCGTGTCCAGACGCTCGCTGCTCGGTCTGAGCCTCGGCGGAGCCGCGGTCATGTCGGCGATGCAGTCGGCCAGAGCACTTCCGTCGGCGCCGCAGATGCCGGCGGACATCCGGTTCTTGCTGTCGCGCATCACGAACGGCTACGACGCCGCCACGCAGGCGCGGGCCTTGGCGCTCGGCTACGGCGCCTTCCTGGAGGAGCAACTCCACCCCGAGACCATTCCGGACGTACGCGGTGACGCGGTCGTGGCCATGTTCCCGACGCTCGGCCGCACCTCGCAGGACAACTACGTCAACGACTACCTGCAGGGGCGAGCGGAGATGCTGCGCACCCAATTGCGCTGCGCCACGATCATGCGCGCGGCGTACTCGTCGCGGCAGCTGCTCGAGCGGATGGTCGAGTTCTGGAGCGACCACTTCAACATCGACCACACCGATTCGATGAACGCGGTGCTCAAGACGCAGGACGATCGAGCGGTCATCCGAGCTCACGCCCTCGGCAACTTCCACGATCTGCTCCTGGCGTCGGCGCGCAGCTCGGCGATGGGCTTCTATCTGGGCAATTATCGCAACACCGCGACTCAACCGAACGAGAACTACGGCCGCGAGATCATGGAGCTGCACACGCTCGGCGTCGGGAACTACACCGAAGCCGACGTGAAGGCCGTGGCCCGCTGCTTCACCGGCTGGAGCTTCAAGGAAGTCACGACCGGGGACTTCGGCGGATTCCTGTTCAGGTCGTCGCTGCACGACGACACGCAGAAGGTCGTGCTCGGGGTGATCATCCCGGCCGGAGGCGGCGTCACGCAGGGCGAGATCGTCGTGAACATGCTCGCTGGGCGTCCGGAGACGGCCCAATTCCTCGCGCGCAAGCTGTGTCGCTTCTTCCTCTGCTACGAGCCTCCGCAGGCGGTGGTCGACGCGGTCGCGAATGCCTATTCGTCCACGGCCGGCGACATCAAGTCCATGCTCCGCGTGATCTTCGCGCCGGCCACGATCGCGGCGGTTCCGGCTTTGAATCTCGTGAAGTACAAGCGGCCGTTCCACCTGATGACGTCGATCCTGCGCGCCATCCCGTTCCAGATCGCGGCACCCGAGCGCTTGACGGAGCAACTCGGCCTGCTCGGTCACGAACCGTTCCGCTGGCCGACACCCAACGGCTATCCCGATCGCCTCGATGCGTGGGCGAGCGGTGAGCAAACGCGCTGGGCCTTCACCACGGATCTGTTCGCGGACGCGATCCCGGGTGTGAACTTCCATCCGTCGGAGGTGTTCGCCGGGTTCCCGAAGGACCAGTTGGCGCAAGCCGCGAACCGCCGCCTCACCGGAATCAGCCTGTCTCCACGCGACGTCGTGGCGATCCAGTTGTACGTCGATTCCTTCCCGAGCATCACCGACGCGCTCTTGCGCGAGGTCATGACGCTCGCCGCATCGGCCCCGAGCTTCCAGAACTACTGAGATCGACGTCATGACGCCTCAACACGACTCGACGACGAGCGGCGACACGCGCCGCGAATTCCTGGTGAAGTCCGGCGTGGCTGCCGTCGCGACGACGGTGGCGGCCGCGGGCCTGTCGCAGACAGCTCAAGCTCGACCGCCGTCCGCGAATCGCGACGTGATGGTGGTGCTCTACATGCGCGGAGGCCTGGACGCCGTCAGCATGTGCGTGCCGTTCGGCGACGGCGAGCTCTACAACCGCAGACCCACGATCGCGATCAGGCCTCCTGGTCAGACCGGTGGCGCGACGAACCTCGACGGCTTCTACGGACTCTCGCCGGCCGCGTTGCCACTGCTCGCGCCGTACAACGCCGGGCAGCTCCTGTTCGTGCACGCCTGCGGCTCGACCGATCCGTCGCGGTCCCACTTCGATGCGCAGAAATTCATGGAGCAGGGCAACCCGAACATGCCCGGTCCGGTCGCGGACGGCTGGGCGGCCAGGCATCTGTCGACGACCGTTCCGATGGGCAGCGGACTCCTGCGTGGCGTCGCCCTCGACTACATGCTGCCGCGTTCGCTGGCCGGAGCGCCCAACACGCTGCCGATCGCGGATCTGGCCGACTTCCGCATGCCCGGCGCCAGCGCCACGAAACTGGCCCGGCGGCGCACTCTCGCCGCGATGTTCCATCAGCAGGGCGGCGAACTCGGCACGATCACGTCGAGGACATTCCAGGCGATCGATCTCTTGAGCGGCATCCCCTTCGCGGGATACGTCCCGCAGAACGGCGCGCAGTATCCGCTCGGCCTGTGGGGCGATCGCCTCGCCAGCGTCGCGGCCCTGATCAAGGCCGACGTGGGCGTCGAGGTGATCGAGGTCGACATGCAGGGCTGGGACCTGCACTCCAACCTGGGCCCGCTGACCGGCAGTCAGGCCTACCTCATGAACCAGCTGGCGCAGGGCATGAACGCGCTCTGGACCGACCTCGGCGCGCTCAACAGCCGCGTCACCGTCGTCGTGATGTCCGAATTCGGTCGCCGCGCCGACGAGAACGGCAACCTGGGCGTCGATCACGGGCACGGCGGCATGATGATGCTGATGGGCGCGAACGTCATTGGTGGCCGCGTCTTCGCCCAGTGGCCCGGCATGGGACTCGGGCAACTCGACAACGGCGACCTCGCGATCACGACCGACTACCGCGACGTGGTTTCCGAGGTGCTGCAGAAGCGCATGGGGAACACCGCTCTCGCGACCGTGTTCCCGAATCACACGCCGGCCTTCCACGGCCTCGTGCTCTGATCATTCCTCGCGGTCGGCTCTCGGCCGCGGCTTGACCGCGAGGTAAGGCTTCGACCACGGCACGTCGACGACTCCGTAGCGGATCGCGGCGTTGCGTGTCAGGTACGGGTCGGCGAGATGCGGCCTCGCGAGGGCGCAGAGGTCCGCTCGTCCTGCGGCGAGGATCGTGTTGGCGTGGTCGGCGCCTTGGATGCCGCCGACCGCGATCACGGGGATCTCCGCCCCCTGGCGGATGCGTTCCGCGAAGGGCAACTGGTACATCCGTCCATATTCGGGCTTCGACTCGGGCGTGTTGCCGGCCGACGAGACGTCGACGATGTCACAACCCCGCGCCCTCAGCTCGCGTGCGAACACGACCGAGTCCTCGACCGTCCAGCCACCGGCGTCGTCGAGCCAGTCCGAGGCCGAAATGCGGACCGCCATCGGCCGGTCGGCCGGCCAGGTCGCGCGCGCCGCGGCGAACACTTCGAGGGGGAAGCGCATGCGGTTCTCGATCGAACCGCCATACGAGTCCGTGCGGCGATTCGATTTCGGCGACAGGAAACTCGAGAGCAGGTACCCGTGCGCCATGTGGAGCTCGACGATGTCGAATCCGGCGCGCTCCGCCAGCTTGACCGAGCGTGTGAACTCGTCGCGCACGCGATCCATGTCGAGCCGGTCCATCGCGCGCGGCACGTGCCAGTTCGCGCCGAACGGGTCGGCCGAGGGCCCGAGCGTCTTCCACGCGCGTTCGTCGCGCAGCGGATCGTCGCCTTCCCACGGCAGGTTGCACGACGCCTTGCGTCCCGCGTGCCCGAGTTGGATGCCCATCCTCGAGGTGGAATGCGCGTGCACGAAATCGACGATGCGCTTCCAGGCCGCGCACTGCACGTCGTTCCACAGTCCCGTGCAGCCGAGTGTGATGCGTCCCTCTGCCGACACGTTCGTGGCCTCGGCGAACACGAGGCCGGCGCCGCCGATCGCACGGCTCGTGAGGTGCGTGAAGTGCCATTCGTTCGGCACGCCATCCAGGGCCGAGTACTGGCACATCGGAGAGACGACGATGCGATTGTCGAGCCGCATCGAACGCAGGGCGAACGGGGCGAACATCGGCGGGGGAGTCGTGCCGCGCGCATCGCGCCGGAGGCCGTGGGCCTCGCCGAACCAGTCCGTGACGCGCCGCACGAGATCCGGATCACGTTTGGCCAGATTGTCGTACGTGATGCGCTTGCTGCGCGTCATCAGGTTGAACGAGAACTGAAGCGGGTGCTGGCGCATGTATCGCGCCGAATTCTCGAACCACTCGAGGCTCGTCTGGGCCGCCTTCTGCGTCTTGATCACGTCGACCTTGCGCGATTCCTCGTAGGCGGCGAGCACACGCGGCACGTCCTGCGTCCCGTGGCGCTTGAACGCTTCGACCAGCGCGATCGAGTCCTCCATCGCGAGTTTCGTGCCGGAGCCGATCGAGAAGTGCGCCGTGTGCGCCGCGTCACCCATCAGCACGATGTTCTCGTGCGACCAGCGCTCGTTGCGCACCGTCGGGAAGGTGCGCCAGATCGAGCGATTCCCGAGCAACCGGTGCCCGTCTAGATGATCGGCGAACAAGTCCTCGCAGAACTTCACCGTCTCCGCTTCCCCGGCACGGTCGAGGCCGGCGTTCTTCCAGGTCGTCTCGTGACACTCGACGATGAACGTCGACAAGTTCGCCTCGAACGGATACGCGTGGACCTGGAACACGCCGAAGCGCGTCTCGCGGAAGATGAACGTGAACGCCTCGAGCGGCTTGGTCGTGCCGAGCCAGATGAACTTGGCCTTGCGCCAGTCGAGCGACGGTCCGAAGTGCTTCTCGTACTTCGTGCGCACGACCGAATTGAGTCCGTCGGCGGCGAGGATCAGGTCGCGCGGGCCGACCTGGGAATCGTCCTTCACGTCCGACTCGAACACGAGGTCGACGCCGAGAGAGCGGCAACGGTCGTGGAAGATCTGCAGCAGTTTCCTGCGCGACATCCCGCAGAAGCCGTGCCCGCTGGAGCGCACGCAGGTGTCGCCGTACCAGGTCTCGATGTCGCCCCAGTACCGGAACCGGCGGCGGATCTCGGCGTAGGTCTCGGCGTCCGCCTCCTCGAAGTTCGACAGCGTCTCGTCCGAGAACACGACGCCCCATCCGAACGTGTCGTCGGCCTTGTTGCGTTCGAACACCTGGATGCGGGTATCCGGGAACGCCTTCTTCATCAGGATCGAGAAGTACAGGCCGGCGGGTCCGCCGCCGATGCTGGCGATGTTCATGGTGCGGAGAGGATAGCCTCGCGCCTATCATCATGGCTTCGATGGAACGCCCGCAGGACTGGATCGAGCGCTTGTCCGAGCTCCGCGCCGAGCGGCGGGCGTGCGCGCTCGTCGTCGTCACGGGCGTCAAGGGCAGCGGGCCGCGGGAGCCGGGGGCGCGCATGATCGTCAGCGGGGGTCAGCTCGCCTTCGGGACGATCGGAGGCGGAAATCTCGAGAAACTGGCCATCGAGCACGCGACCGAGCTCATCGCACGAGGGAAAGCAGTGTCCGAGAGCGTCGCCTATCCGCTCTCGGAAGCTGCCGGTCAGTGCTGTGGCGGCGAGGTGACGCTGTTCTTCGAGACGTTTCCCTGGACGCGACGCAAGATCGCCATCTTCGGCGCGGGTCACGTCGCGCAGGCGATCGCGGGCCTTTCGAGCTACCTCACGGCCGACCTCGTGCTGATCGACCCGCGCGAGGAGCGCGACATCCAGCCGGCGTTGGCGCGGCCGCGGCGGGTGGACCGGGGGGGGGGGGGGGCGCCCCGCCCACACGCGGAAGTACCGACGCGACGCCGGCGAAAAAGGCGCGCAAGTTGAACAACA
>JBGATY010000046.1:0-21646 GCA_044228955.1 Planctomycetota bacterium
GGCCGCGTCCGCTTCGGCGGCGCGGCCCAGGGAGCGGAGGGAGTTGGCGAGGATCGTCCACGAAGCCGCGTTCTCGGGGTCGATCTCGGTCGTGCGGCGCAACAAGGCCAGCCCTTCCTCGGGGCGGTTCTCCTCGAATGCGATGCGTGCGGACCAGCGCAGCGCATTGACGTGATCCGGCTCGGCACGCAGGACGAGCTCGAGATCGGCTCTGGCTTCGTCGTAGCGTCTCAGTTCGACCAGCGCGGTCGCGTACATCACGCGCCAGTTCGACTGGACACCCGTCGTCTGCGCGGCGAATTCGAGGCCTTGCTTCATCGTCTGCGCAGCGAGCTCGAGTTCCTGCGTGCGCGTGGCCGGATCGAGCGCCGCGAGTTCCATGACTGCACCACCGATGTTGAACACCTGATTGGGGTGGGGTGCCTGTTCGTAGGCGTGCGTGTACAGCGTGATCGCTTCCTCGAGCAGGCGCTTGCGCGTTTCGTCGTCCAGATGCGGTGCCTGACTCTGCGTGACTCGCACGACCCCGAGGTGATCGCAAGCGACGGCGCTGTCGGGATCGACGGCGTACGCCCGCTCCCACAGGCTCGTCGAGTCGTGCCAGTAGCGCGTCTGGTTTCGCGCTGCTAAAGCCAGGGCCGTACACAAGGCGATCGTCGCACCCACGGTGGCCACGCGCATCTGCCCGTGCTCGCACACGAGGCCGATTCCGCCCGCGACTAGGAGCGCGAACGGCATGCACGCGAGGTAGCTGTACCGATCCGCAACGAGCTGCGGTCCGGTCGAAATGAATCCGCTCACCGGAGCCAACAAGAGGAGGAACGCCAGCCAGCTCGCGGCGGCGGCGGGAATGCGCGCGCGCATGAACCACATGACCGCGCTCGTGGCGACGACGAACGCGACCGCGAGCACGAAGCGTGTCTCGGAGGCCACGAACGGACTCGGCATGTCGTAGATCGGGCTCAAGTCCGTCGGCCAGACGCTCTTCCAGGTGTGGAACAGCGCCGCGTACGAAGCCTGTGCGATCCTGCGTTCGGGCCCATGATCCTCGAGCGCGCGCAGGGCGGTGCCGGTCGACCGCTGTCCGATGATCGCCACGATGGAAAAGACGGCCGAGAGCACGAGGAAGGGGAGCTTCTCGAGAATCACGCGCCGCCGCGCGCCGTCCCAGCGACGCAACGGCCACACGTCGAGCACGAGGAGCGCGAGCGGCAGCGTGACCACGCTCGCTTTCGAGAACAGCGCGAAAGCGAACAACGCGAGCGCCAAGGCGTACTTCCTTCCTCGCCGTTCCGTGCTGCGCGCGTACAGGAGCCAGGCGAGCACAGCGGCGACGAAGAAAGCTCCCGAAACCACGTCGCGCCGCTCCGTGATCCACGCGACCGACTCGACGCGCAGGGGATGGACGCCGAATGCGATCGCCGCGACGAAGGCGAGCACGTCGCGCGCCCTTTCATTCCAGGCCGGGCGCGCGCTCTCGAACAGCGTTCGCGCCAGGAAGAAGAACAACACGACGGTAGCAGCGTGCCAGGCGATGTTGGTGGCGTGGTATCCGCGGGGGTCCATCCCGAACAGCGCGTGATCGACACCCAGGGTCAGCCACGCCAGCGGTTGGTAAGGTCCCATGTGGAATGTCGTGAACATCCACTCGACGTGGTCGAGCGAGAGTCCGCGATAGCGCACGTTGGCCAGGAAGTTCTTGTCGTCGTCCCAATTGACGAACTCGGCCGACAGTGCCTGCGCGAACACCGCGAACACGGCGGCGATCAACGCGAGAACGAGTCCAACACGTTTCGACATCAGGCGGAGTCTAGCCGCCGAAAGTGCGCGCGGTGCCTGGCACGTGACAGCAGCGATTCGCAGGATGGTGAACGTGGAACTCGGCTCCCTCATCGAGCAGCATGGCTACTGGCTCCTGGCGCTGGGATGCGTCATGGAGGGCGAAACGGTGTTGATCCTGGCCGGGTTCGCCGCTCACCGGGGGCATCTCGACTTGGCTTGGGTGATCGTCGTGGGCGCTACAGGCGGATTCGTCGGTGACCAGTTCCTCTTCTGGCTCGGGCGGCGCCATGGGCCGTCCGTGTTGGCGCGGTTTCCGAAGATCGCTACGCAGGCCGAGCGCGTTCACCGGTTCTGCGCACGGCATCCGGCCCTGTCGATCATCGGCGTGCGATTCGCGTACGGGATGCGCATCGCCGGTCCGATCCTGATCGGCGGTGCCTCCGTGTCGTCCCTGCGTTTCGCGGCGCTGAATGCGCTTGGAGCCGTGCTGTGGGCGCTGGGTCTGGCCGCGGTAGGGTGGTTCTTCGGGCATGCAGCCGAAGTCGTGCTCGGCGAGATCACGCACGTCGAGGGCTGGCTGCTACTCGCGTTGGCCCTCGGCTGCTTCGCGTGGTGGTACGTGCGCCGCCGCTCGAAGCGCGACGAACCGTGATCCTTCCGTCCGCACCGTTCGATCACAGGATCTCGTACGACAGCAGTGCGCAAACAGCCACCATGCCGACGAGGCCGGCGATGAAAAGCATGTCGGCGATGCGTTCCAACCGCTGCCTGTTCCGGGCCTTCCTGGAGCGAATCGAGGCGTAGGCGAGCAAGCCGCTCGAAAGGAAGACGACCGAGTCCATCGCGACGATGTTGTCCGTCAACGAGCTGACCTTCCTCAGTTCGTCCGCGACGCGCACGAGCCCGATCACCGTCAGGCACACGCCAACCATCGTCGCGGAAACGGAGAGGATGCGTTCGCTGAGGTCGGTGTGGGCCGACCGAGGGTCCTCGGGATCTTGCTTGTCCAGTTTGGCGGTCATGTTCGGGCCGGCCGCGCGCACGCAGCCTGTGCAGGTCCAATTCGTGCGTTCGTGACGTCGAGGGTTCGCCAGGAATCGTCTGCCTCGATGCGATCGAGCCAGGGCGCGAGTGCGTCGACGATCGCCACGACGCTCCGTGGATGTTACGTTCTGCGCACTCAGGTCCGAAAAGGCCCCTTCCAGAAAGCACCCATTTCCCATGCAAAGACTCGTTCGATTCGCGCTCGTCGCCGCGCTCGCGACCCCCGCTCTCGCAGCGGACATGAAGATCACGACCACGAAGCACACCGACGCATCCATGATGATGGGCCAGGAGATTCCGGCTCAGGACTCGACGGAGATCACGTGGATCGCGAAGGACAAGATGCGCATGGAATCCGGTGACACGGTCACGATCGTGCGCAGCGACCTGAAGAAGATGTTCATCGTGCACACGAAGGACAAGACCTACAGCGCGCTCGACCTGCCGTTCGACATGAAGAAGTACATGCCGCCGGACGCCGCTCCGATGATGGAAGCGATGTTCTCGCAGATGAAGGTCACGGTCACGCCCACGACCGAGACGAAGAAGATCAAGGACTGGACCGCCACGAAGTACGTGCTGACGATGGACATGCAGATGATGACGATGACGTCGGACATCTGGACCACGAAGGACGTCGCGGTCGATCAGGCCAACTACGCGGCCCTGCACGGATCGTTCATGTCGATGATGCCGGGCGGCGCGTCGATCGCGGCCGAGTACAAGAAGATCGAGGGCTACCCGATCCTGACCGAGCAGAAGCGCACGGTCATGGGGAGTGACACGAAATCGAAAGAGGAAGTCACCGCCGTCGAGTCGAAGGATGCGCCCGAGGGTGCCTACGACGTGCCCAAGGACTTCAAGGAGACGCCGTTCGACTGGATGAACGACAATCCGGGCGGAACGATGGGCGGTCCCGGCCGCGGCCGTGGTCGCGATTCGAACGGTCCCGGTCGACCGGGCGGCGGTCATCCTCCGGGCGACAAGCCGCAGGTCCCGCCGCCCGCCCCGCCGAAGTAGGCCACCGACTGCCACACCTGTTGCGCGACCAGACGGGCCGAGTTCGGATCACCGAGCTCGGCCTCTTCGTTGCTCTTCCTGGAACTCGCCCGGTGAAGCGTCACAATCGGCGCGCGTGAATGCTCCCGACGAAGGCCGTTACGACTGTCCACACTGCGGTGAGGAGATCGTCGTGCCCGTCGACGCCGAAGCGGGCGCGTGGCAGGAATACGTGGAGGATTGCCCGGTGTGCTGCAGTCCCGTGGTGCTCTCCGTGAGCATCGAGGACGATGGCGAAGTCCGGATCGTCGCGCGGCCGGAGTGAGGGATTCCAGACGCGCGGGCTTGGTACTCGTTAAGCTCTGCTGAGATGCTCGGCCTCGCTCTGCTGCTCCAACTCGCCGTTCAGGATGCAGCGGGCGAACCGATCCTCGCGCTCGCGCCGCCGGCCGCGGTCGTTCCGTCGGGTTCGCGCGTGTCGATCGGCGTCTACTTTCGCAACGCGGGCGCCGCGGCCATCGCGTTGACCCCTCCGGTGCAACTCGACGCCGAGATCGTGAACCGCGATGCGCGTGCCGTGGTCGCGCTGTCGCGCCAGGGCCTGTGGAACGGCGAGACTCCAGTGGCGAGCGGCCAGAGCCTGTACGTCGAGTACGAACTCGAGCTTCCGCCCGAAGTCGCCGGTCGAGTCGTGCTGCAGTTGACTCGCGTAGCCGCCGCTCCAGCGGTCCTCGACGTCGAGAAACGCGATCCGAACAGCCCAGATCCGACGGCGGGGACCAATCCCCGATCGAACGAGCGCCTGGGGCTCGAGGCGGCTTCGGCACCGAGAGGCTTCCGGTTCGCGGAGGCCGCGTTGCAACGCTTCCAGCCTTACGAGCCCATGTACTTCGTCGCGGGAACGACGCGACCGAACGTCCGCTATCAGTTCAGCTTCCAGTACCAGATCGTCAATCCCGAGGGACCGTGGGCCGCGCATTCCCCGTTCCTGACGGGCCTGTACCTGGGCTACACGCAAAGCGGTTTGTGGGACATCGAAGGCAATTCGAAGCCGTTCACCGACACGATCTACAAGCCGGAATTGGCGTGGTCGAAAGACGAGGTCGATTGGATCGGGCTGCCGGGCATCGATCAGGTGGGTCTGCAATTCGGCGTCCAGCACGAATCGAACGGACGCGACGGCCCTGAATCACGATCGCTCAACACGGTCTACCTGCGACCCGTGCTGCACATCGGTGACGTGCGGGGCTTCGCGGTCAAGGTGGCTCCGAAGGTGTACGCCTACCTGCCGGGAAGAGAGAACAATGCCGACATCGCCGATTACCGCGGTCATGTCGACCTGCTGGTCACTGCCGGCTGGTTGGACGGGCTCCAGGCCGCGGCCCTGGGTCGAATCGGTTCAGGCGGCAAGGGCGGCAGTTTCCAACTCGACCTGACGTATCCGCTGCGCACGATCGGCGACGGCAACTTCGACATGTACCTGCAGTTGCAGTGGTTCAGCGGCTATGGCGAAAGTCTGATCACCTACGACGAGTACACCGATGCGCTGCGCATCGGCATAGGATTCGTGCGCTGACCGAATTACGGTCGCGCGTGCATCGGCTGGCCGCGTACGCTCGTCCAGTACCACCAATCACGCATGGGGCGGGGGAGATCTCGGTCCTCGGCCTGGGCGATCGCGCAACGGAAGGCGTCCTCGACGCAGGGATCCTGGCGCGAATTCGTGAGCTTGCACATGCGCGAGTAGAGCTCGCGCGGGTCCTGTCCCTTCAAGTCCACGACGCGCAGGAATCCGAGTGCCACGAAATCACGCGCGGACTCGAGCCCTACCGATTGAAGCTGTTGGAAGCAGGCCAGTGCCGCGATCTCGTCGCACCGTGCGCGCGACACGGCGCCCTGGAGCCGGCGATGCAATTCGTTGCCGTCCATTCCGCTCGTCGCGCGCGCGGTCAACTTCGCGACGCGGAACGCGCGGCGCTCGTTGTCGTCGAGCGCAAGCCTGGGGGTCTTCGCGGATCGTGTGGCCGGCTTGCTCATCGTGCGCACCGCCCAAGCCTAACGTCCACGCACCGAGAGTGAAGTCTGGCGGAGCCTGGGCGCGCCGGAGTCCACGTCAGGGAAGGAGAATCGGCTGTCAGTGGACGAGCATTGCGAGCCCCCGCCGGAAGCAGAGGAGGAGTCCGTGTGGCGCTACGGCACCCAGTCGTTCGCATTCGTCCCGTCTGGGAAAGCGAAAAGGTGCACGAGTTGTCCGTGCTCGAACGGCGAAGGCAGCGCCAACCCGAACGCGCTTACGACTGCGACCGCCGACGTCCTCAGCGCTTCATCTCGACCAGCGACTGCTCCACCTGCAGAGTCCAGTTCAGCGCGCTCACATACAACTTCTGCAACTCCGCCGCCGGCAGTCGCGCGCTCTCGATGCCGTACCAGTCCGCGCGCTCGCACGCCACCGCCGCGTCGAGCGCCATTCCGACCTTGCCGCGGTGCTCGAGCAGCGCCGCCTTGATCTCGTCCGACAAGGGCATCTCCTTCAAGAGTGCCTCCATCGTCGTGTCCAAGTACACGTCGAGCAGTGAGAACAACCCCACCGTGAAGTACTTCTGGTCGTCCTTCGTCGCGCCGTTGCCCGCCAGCAACTGGCACAGACGCGCGCGGCTCAGCGCATTGAGCATCAGTTCGCGCGGCTTGTCGGTCACCTCAGACAACACCAGCAGGCGCGTGATCGAGCGTACTCTCTCGAACCCGAGCAGCGTGCACGCATGCCGCACCGAATCCACGCGTTGCGCGAGGGACAATGCGGCCGAATTGACGTACCGCAGGAGCTTGTGACTCAGCGCCAGGTCGCGCGCGATCATCGTGCCGATCTTCTCGAAGTCCGCGGTGGGATCCTCCAGAGCGGCCATGATCTGCATCAGCGACGCGCGATTGGCGGCCAGTTTCTTGCGTTTCACGAGGTCAGGCTGCGCGTAGAACCAGCCCTGGAACAGGTCGTAGCCGGCGTCGTGCGCGACCTTGAAGCGCTCGCGCGTCTCGATCTTCTCGGCCAGGAGCTTCAGACCCGGGCGGCGCAGCACCTTGACGTGACGGCGCAAGCCGTCGTCGTCCATCTGCGCCGCGTCGACCTTGATCACGTCGGCCAATTCGACGAGCGGCAGCTTGTCGTCGCTGTGCACGTAGTCGTCGAGAGCTATCTTGTAGCCCCGACAGCGTGCGCGTGCGACGGCTCCGATGAATTCGTCGTCGGGCTCGATGTCCTCCAACACCTCGAGCACCACGCGCTCCGGCGGCAACGCCGTGTACATTTCGTTCACGAAGAACGTGCGCGTCAAGTTGACGAAGACCGGATGCTGACCGGCGACCGAGTAGAGGCCGAGGTCGAGCAGCGTATTCATCGCCACGGTCGCGGTCGCAGTGTCACCGTCGAACTCGCCCGCAGTGGCCTCGCCGCTGCGGCGGAAGAGCAACTCGTAGGCGCGCACCTCCACGTTGCGGTCCACGATGGCTTGACGGGCGATCAGGGCGTGGGTCATCGACGAGGAGCCTGCTTCCGGGGAACACGAAAACGCGACTCACTTCTGTCGAGCGAATCGTGCGCGAGCCTGAAGCTTTAGGACGCGAACCCGGAAGAACCGGCGCGTCCGCGCCGGAGTCAAACTCGCGATTGGAAAGCGTTTCCATGCGGACTGCGCGCTCCGCAGCGCGCCAGGATCTCGTCCAGCGGGCGGAACACGACCTCCCAGTCGTAGTTCGCCTCGACGAAGGCTCGCGCCCGAAGCCCCAGCGCGGCCGCATCGTCGGGGTTCGAGAGCAGCGCGCTCACCGCGGATGCGAATCGTGACGCATCGTCGCGCACGAGGTACTCGCGCTCAGTTGCCCCATCGACGCCCTGCGTGGCGCACGTCGTGCCCACGACGGGCAATCCCATCGCCATCGCCTCGAGCACCTTGTTCTGGATGCCCCGCGCGATGCGCAACGGAGCAACCGAGACGGCGCCGCGGGCGAGGTGCTCGCGCGTGTCCTTCACGAACCCCGTGACCGTCACGCCTTCGGTCTTCGTCAATGCCGTGACGTCCGGCGTCGGCTGCGAACCGACGATCGTGAAGCGCGCCTTTGGATGCTGTCGTCGCACGAGCGGCAGGATCTCGTTCACGAACCAGATGCACCCGTCGCTGTTCGGGAAGTAGTTCATCACGCCGGTGAACACGATGTGGCCGGCTTCGCGCGCGGCGGGCCGCGGAGCGAAGTACTCGAGATCCACGCCGTTGCGGAGAACCGTCGAGCGCGCGCCGGGGATTTCGCGCTCGAAAACGGCCTGTTCGAGCGGCGTGCACAGGACGTTGTCGGTGAAGGCGCGCGCGACGCGCTGCTCGAACGCGAGCAGGGTCCGCTGTTCGCGCCTGTACACCCAGCTCATCGGGAAGCGCGTGCGTTCGCCATATTGGCGCCACTTGTCGCTGTCGAGCTCGCCAAAGTGCATCACGCGAGGCTTCGCGGCGTGCCTTTCGAGGAACGCGCCCATCGAGGACGAGTATGCGTAGGCCATGTCGCACGCGGCGATCTCGCGATCCACGATCGCCTGGAGCGCCCTCGAGCCGTACACCCCGAGCGTCAGCGGAGTCCCGGTGAGAAGCAGCGGCAGCGCGGCGAGCTTCGCCCGCTTGTCGCGGTAGGGGACCACGTGCGTCGGGTAGCCCATCTCGCGCAGCCTGCCCGCCGCTTCCATGTCGGCCTCGTCGTGCGCGAAGGCGACGACCACGACGTCGTGAGCGCGTTTCATCCGCTGGATGAGCCGCCACGTCGTGATCTTGTCCCCACGGTTGGGCGGGTAGGGGACGCGCTGCGAGAGGAAGAGGATCTTCACGGACGCGCAGAGTATCGACTGCTCGCGCGCACGACCTCCAGCGAAGCGCACGCCTGGCCCCACCCATGCGGGATCCCCGCCGGTTCGTCACGGGTTCCAGGTCAGCGTCAAGCCCTCGGTGAGGTTGAACGTGGTCGTGGTACAGAACACGATCGCATCCCGGTACCAGCATTGATAGTGGCGCACGTCTCCGGCGCTCAGCGGACCGCCGGCGACGTGAATCGGCTGCGGCGTCAGGCCTCCCGGGTACGAGGCGGATCCGCCTCCGGTCGGGAACACGATGCCCAGGCGCACGATCGTGCCGGTCAGGCACAAGAGTCCGTCACCGAACGTGGTTCCGACTCCGCCGCCGAATTCCGCCGTGCCCTGGAAGAACAGTCCGGGCCCAGAGACATTGAAGGCGGTCAGCACGACCGAATCAGATCCAGTCGTGACGCTTGCAACACCGGTCGCGGTGAGTCCAGCACCGGTGGAGAAAGTCGAATTCGCACAACCCATTCCAGCGCTGCCAAAGTTGCCACAAGGGCATGCGGCTGCCGAACCATCACCTGAGCAGAACGGCGTCCCGATCGGGAGGAGGTTTGGGAACACGATCACCCAGCCGTCCGGTTGTCCCGCGCTTCCCATGATCCCGGCACCCACGAGCGCGCTGCCGTCGCGACTGATCGCGGTCACATTGCCGAGTTGCGAGTATCCGGTCGGAGCCATCCCGAGGCCCGAGTAGTAGGCGAGCGGATCCTGCGCCTGACCCTGAACCCAGATCACAGCCTGGCGCGCGCCGAAAAGCGTCGAGCCGCCGTCATTGCCGACGATCACCGAACCATCGTCGGTCAGACCGAGAGGAATGGGATTGAGCGGGTTGCCAGCGAGGTTTGGGAGTGTCGTGATGGCATTCGTTCCCGAGTCCCAACGCCAGGCCACGCCCGAGACGCCGTAGATGTTCTTGCCGACCACGATCGAACCCGCGTGATTCACGGCGTTCGCCTGCTGTACGAAGTGCGTGACGGTGGACGGATCCACGTACGTGAAGTTCGTGAGCGCGCCGTTGACCCAGCGCACGCCCAATGGCATGGCTCCTTGCTGCCAGCCCACGATGACGCTGCCGTCGCCGTTCACACCCAACGCTCGGCTGTTCGGGCTGTTGAAGAACGGTCCGAGATCCGTCGTACCGACTCCGAGATTCCAGCGGAACCCGTGTGGTGCACTCGTGACCGAGTACCCCATGCCGACGATCACCGTGCCATTGGAGTTGACGTCCGAGAGCGTGGTTTCCTCGGCCCCGCCCGAACTCGTCCCACCACAGCCGGGAATCGGATTCCAGGTCGAGCCGCCGGCCCAGACGGCCGTCCTCGTGGGAGTCAAAGCCTGGTCGGCCGCGATCGTCGATCCGTCCGACGAGATGCGCACGGTCGAACCGTTCGGAACCGACGCGCCGATCGACACCATGCCGCCGGCCGGTGTCCAACGGAAGGCACCGCCGGGTTGGGTGCCGACCACGACGATTCCACTCGCCTGCGAAACGGAAACGTCCGTGGGCAACGTGCCGGACGGAAGCGCGATGAACACGGGCGCCTGAGCGAACGCGGAGGTCGCGATCAGTGTCAGTGTGAACGGCAGGAGCGCGAGAGTGGTTTTCATGTTTGCCTTCGGGAGAGATCGTCGACCGGCAGTGAGCACGCTGGTGCAATTCGACCCGCCGCTGCCTGCGGGGACGCGCCGATGGACGCGCGCGGTTCCAATGAGCGTAGGGCCTCCGGACAACCGCGCCATCGAACTAAGGTGCAGGCAAGGCGCGTTTCGACCCGCCGCGACCGCCGCCGTGGCCGACGAACGTGTGCCAGCGGCCGCGAACGCGCTCCTCGTCGAGCACCAGTCCGGCCGCGAGGATCGCCGCGCGCGTCGCCTCGGCGTGATGCGCCGGACAACCGCTGAACGCGAACCAGCCGCGAGTCGAGAGCGCGTTCCGCAGCGTCGACGCGTGCGCCTGGATGATGTCGGAGTAGATGTTCGCGAGTACGACGTCGAAGTGTCCCGAGGAGTGCGCGAGCGACTCGAAGCCGGCCGTCTCGAATCGGCAGAGATGCATCACCCCGTTGTTCTGGGCCAGTTCCTTCGCGTAGGGCTCGGCGTTGGGATCGACGTCGAAACCGAACACGGATCCGGCGCCGCACAGCGCGGCCGTGACACCGAGGATGCCTGAGCCGGAGCCCGCGTCGAGGACGCGCTCACCGCCACGAATGCGATCGAGCAGGACCTTCATGCAGGTGCGCGTCGTCGCATGGCGACCGGATCCGAACGCGCCCCCCGGCTCGAGGTGCATCACGAGATCGGTCCGGCGCGGCTTCGACACGCTCCAGGGCGCGAGCACGCACAGGCGGCCGACACGGAACGGCTTCCAGCTCTTCTTCCACGAGGTGGCGTAGTCCTCGGGCGGCAGCGGGCGGAACTCGAGCGCGAGCGAGCGCAATTCATCGTCGCCCGTGAGCTCGGCGAGCGAGCGCATCACGGCCGCGATGTCCGCGCGCAGGCGCGGTGAATCGGCGTGCGAGGGGATGAACGTGCGCACGAAATCGAACCCTTCCGGCGCCGGCTCGGTGGCGAGCGACGGGCGTCCGAACGCGACGGACGTGCACGGACCAATGGCGAGCTGCTCGGCGACGAACTCGCACCATCCGACCGGCGCGAGCACGCGCACTTCGATCCAACGCGGCGTCTCGATCAAAACGGCAGGTCCTCGGGTGCGATGTGAAAGGGGTCGGTGGGAGGCTCGCGGCGGCGCACGACCTTGGGAGGGGCAGGCGGGCGCTCGTGCTCGAGCGGCGTTTCCTCGTGGCCGCGCAATGGGCGGCCGTCGGAACGAAAACTCGAATCGAGTCCACGGCGCTTCACCTCCTGGAGGAGCCCCATGTGCGCCAGCGCCTCGTGCACGCAGTGGTCCGTGTCGCCGCGCACGAGCCGCGCGCCGCTCGTTTCGGGAGCAGGCGAAGTGCCGACGTCGAACGAGCGCTCGAGCGGCAGCTCGCGCAGGAAGAAGCGGTGGCGCGGATCGCTGATGCGTCCGTCGAGCACGAACACGCAGCCGCGATCGCTCTCGCGCCGCATCAGGCGGCCGAAACCCTGGCGGAACTTGGCGAGGGCGCGCGGCACGTAGATCTGGCGGCGTTGTTCGATCGCGCCGATCGTCGCGCATTGCGCGTGGTGATAGCGATCGGGCACGCCGTACGGCAGGCGCACGATGATCAGATACTCGAGCGTTTCGCCGGGGAAATCCGCGCCGTACCAGAACGTGTCGACGCCGAAGAGGATCGAGTCGACATTGGATCGGAACAGGTCCGACAGCTCCTCCTTCGCGCTGCCCTCCATGTTCTGGAACCACAGCGGGATGCGCCGCGCGCGGAAGAAGCCGGCGCATTCCTCCCCGACTCTCTTCACGTCCTGAGCGTTCGTGAAGAGGACGAGCATGCGTCCATGCGTCCGCTCGCCGAGGTAGGTGACGAAACGGCGCACGTATTCGAGGAACTTGCCCTTGTCCGCCCCCACGACCGGCGCGTCGCGCGGGACGGCGACGAGAACGCGGCTGTAATCGAAGACGTCCGGGGCTCGAAACGTGCGCACCTTCGACGGCTCGCGCTCCTCGTCCTCGGCCGGATGTTCCGCGCGATCGAGGCCCAGATAGGCGCGCGCGGCGGCGAATCCGTCCTGAAGCCACGTCGTCGCCGAGATGAAGACGCCCGTCTTCAGTTCGGGGTAGTAATTGCGTCCCAGGAACTCGTTCGGGAGCAGTACGCGCGCCGCGAGGACGACGTCGCCGCGGTTGTCGCGCTCTACGTCGTAGAACGTGCTCGGCCGGAACCGCGTCTCGCCCTCCTCGATCGGAATCCACGCGTCGATCACGGCCACGATCTCGTTCAGCTCCAATCGCGCGCGATCGAACGCGCGGCGCAGCGTGCCCGAATTGCGCATGTGGAGCTGGTCGACGCGCTCGACGAGAGCCGCCACCAGCGCGTCGAGCGCGTTGCCGCGTGAAACGACGTCGACACGTGCCTGCACGAGCTCGTCGGATCCGTGTTCGAGGACGAACTCCCGCAGCATGGAGTGCTCCTCGCGATCGACGCGCTCCGCCAGGGCGTTCGTGCGCCACGTCTCGAACGCCTCGACTTCGCGCGCGAGCACGTCGACGCTCGAGCGCAGCGCGTCCCACATCTCGATCGTCTCGTTCAGCGCATCGCCCGACGGGGTGCCATCGACGAACGAGCGCTGCAAGCGATCGAGGAGCGCGCGCGAGTGCACGCGGCCGGGCTGTCGCAGTTGCGCCAGGACCTTGCGCACGTCCCGGAACCCGATCGTGCGGCTGTATGCGCTGTGGGCCTGGTCGTGCAGGTGCTCGCACTCGTCGAACACGACGTGACGGAAGAACTCCTGGCGCGCCAGCGCGAAGGCCTGGTTGACGATGACGACGTGGCTCTTCTCGGCGCGCTTGCGCGCTACCTCCGCGGCGCACGTGCGCTTGTCCTCGGCGCGCGTGCAGCAGGCCGTCAGTGCGCGGGCCGTGCGGACGATCGCCTGCAAGGCGCGCAGGAAAGGTTCGACGGCTTCGAGCGCGACCGGGGCACGCATCGGCAGACGATCCAGATCCGCGTCCGGGTCCGTCAGCGCGAACGTGGCGAGGTACGTCCACGCGAACCAGGCCTCGGGCGAGTCTTCCTCGGGCGTGGCGTGCTTGAGCGCGCGCCAGCACACGTAGTTGTCGCGGCCCTTAAGCACCGAAACGTACGTGGGCGTCGCGATTCCGGCCGCGGAGAGCATCGCCAGGGCGCGCGGCACCTCGCGGTCCATCGCCTGCTCCTGCAGGGCGCGCGTGTACGTCGCGATGCCGACGCGGACGCCGTGACGCTTCGCCCACAGCATGGCCGGCACGAGGTACGCGAGCGTCTTGCCCGTTCCGGTCGGCGCGTGGACCAGCAACAGCTCTTCTGAGCCGAGCGAGCGGGCGACTTCGCGCGCGACCTGGTGCTGCGACGGCCGGTAGGTCGGCGCCGCAGAGGACCCGGCCTTGCGAGCGAAATCGGCCGGCAGGAAACGCTCGAAGACGGCGTCGAGAGTCGCCATGTCCTCGGCGGCGAATGGCTTGGGTGCGTTCGAGTCGGCGGGCATGCCGGAGAGCGACTCGAAGCGCTCCCGCTCCCGCGCGCAACGCGGTTCGACCTCCTCGACGAGGCCCTCGATCGCGAAATCGTCGCGTCCGAGAGCCACGATCCGCCCGTCGACGAGGCCGTTGCCCGCGCCGTCCGGGGCGCGCGTCCACAGGGAAGGCCGATCCAGGAGCGCGAACACGAGCTGCATGCGTCGCGCCGCGCGCGGGTCGGCGTCGACGAGTCCGCTCCACGCGCGCTTGTATCCGAGCACCGCGATGCGCAGCACGTCGTCCTCGAGCGCGTGGATGCGCGTGGCGAGCTCGACCATCGCCGCGTGCAGTTCGAGCGGGCCGGGCGTGCGCGCTTCGCCGCGATTCAGGAGTCCGACCAGATCGGCGCGCTTCGACGCCAGTCGTCCCGGCAGGAACAGCGCCGCGACGTCGCATGGCGCGATGCAGGCGGGTGCGCCGCGGCGCGCGCGTGCGAAGTGCTCGAACCAGCCCTCGAACACGTCCGCGTCGGCCGCGACGACCGTCGCTCCGTCGACGAAGTCGATCATGGCGTCCCATGCCCCTGTCGCGGTCGGCGCGTCCAGGAGATCGCTCGCGTCGATGCCGAACTCGCGTTCGATGCGCTTCGTGGTGGCTGCGCGCTCGCCCTCACCGTCCTCGTCCTCGAACGGATTCACGAAGCGCTCGAACGTTTCCCACTCGCCGCTCGTCTCGCCCGCCTTCATGGCCGCGACGCGCACGATGCGGTCGAGTGCGGGATCCGTACCCGTGGCCCAGGTCGTCACGAACGCGAGGCCAGCGAGGGGATTGCGACGCGCGGCGTCGGGAGGGGTCGGAGGCACGATCATGTTGCGGCGCGGGGCGCACAGGATACGGCGCGGCGGACGCGTGAATGGGCCCGGCGCGGCGCGAATACGGCCTTTTTGGGTCCATCCACCGCTCGACATGCGCACGAGCGCTCCCTATCCTGTTCCCGCTTTTTCCCCGCCGGGCATCCTCCAGAGGAGCATGCTCCGCGCTCTCCAGACCACCCCCTGCAGGCTCCCTGAAGCGAGACGACGATGGAAATCACCGAGATCGAGGTCGACGGTTACGAAAAGGTCGTCCGCTGCCGGGATCAGAAGTCCGGACTTCACGCGCTGATCGCGGTGCACGACACGACGCTCGGGCCGGCGCTCGGCGGTCTGCGCATGCTGCCCTACGCGTCGGAGGACGAAGCGCTCTTCGACGTGCTGCGGCTCTCGAAGGGCATGACGTACAAGTCCGCGGTCGCCGAAACCGGCCTCGGCGGCGGCAAGTCGGTCATCATCGGCGACCCCAAGCGCAAGTCGGAAGCGATGTTCCGCGCGATGGGCAAGTTCGTGAACTCGCTCGAGGGCAAGTACATCACGGCCGAGGACATGAACATCGGCATCGCGGACCTCGAAGTCGTGCGCAAGGAGACCAAGTGGGTCACGGGTCTCTCGCGCGAGAGCGGCAGCTCCGGCAATCCGAGCCCGTACACGGCACTCGGTTGCCTGTACGGCATTCGCGCCGTGCTCGAGGAGCTCGACGGCAAGGCCGACTTCAAGGGCAAGCGCGTGCTCATCCAGGGCGTCGGCGCGGTCGGTGGTCGTCTGGCCGAGCTGCTCAAGGAGAAGGGCGCGGAGATCATCATCTGCGACATCAACGAAGCCCGCGTCGACGAACTCGTGAAAAAGCACGGATTCGAGGCCGTTTCCGACCAGGGTCACGCGTCGGTGCCGTGCGACGTCTACGCGCCGTGCGCGCGCGGCGCGGGCCTGAACGACGAGACGATTCCGATGCTGCGGTGCCGCGCCATCGCGGGTGCGGCGAACAACCAACTGCTCGAGCCGCGCCACGGCCGCGACTTGAAGGCGCGCAAGATCCTCTACGCACCCGACTACGTCATCAACGCGGGCGGCATCATCAACGTGTCGATCGAGATGCTGCCGGGCGGCTACAGCGAGGCCAAGGCGCTCGCGAAGCTCGAAAACGTCTACACCAACCTGAAGCGGGTGTTCGAGATCGCGCGCAAGGAGAACATCACGACGCACGAAGCCGCTGGTCGCCTCGCCGAGCAGCGCATCGCCGCGGGCAAGGCCAAGGTCTGAGTTGGCCGTGACCGCGAGCAGGCAGAAAGTCCTCCTGCTCGTCGGGCTCCTGTTCGTCCTGCCGGCGCTCGTGACGCTCGTGCTGCTGACGTCGAACGCGAAGATCGAGTTCGTCGACGGCGCCCAGCCCGGAGGCGTCGTCGCCGGACGCGTGGCGCGGTCCGACGGTTCGCCGTGTGCGGACGTCGACGTCGTGGCGCTGAAGGTCACGGGGAACCTGATCGGCGACGAGTTGGCGCGAACCCGGACCGACGCCGGAGGCGCGTTCGAGGTCACGCTGCCGCCGCTCCAGGGACGCTACGTGCTGCGTTTCAGCGGCACCGCGCTCCAGGAGGCGCTGGTCGAGCATGGCTGGATCGGCCAAGGCAATGCCGCGATCACGCCACCGCCACTCGCGGTGGAAATGCGCGCCGGCTGTCGTCTGGAGGTCGAGATCGTCGGCCCAGACAAGGCGCCCGCGGGCAGCGGGAAGTTCGAGATTTCGGGAGCGACGGGCGGAGGTCTCTTGAGCGGTTTCGCGCAGGCACACCTGTCGCGCTCGGGTTCGGTGGAGGGCGGCAAATTCACGGTCGACGGCCTCCCGCCGATGAGCGCGCGATTGCACGTCCGTCTCGACAGCGGTGAGCGCGTCGACTCGGTGCTGGATCTCACCGAGGGCAGCGTCCGGCACCGCATCGAGCTCTGACGCCGGCTGAAGAGCGCGCGTCGACGCGCACGGGTCGCATCCTCCGCGCGTTCGACCGGACTCGCCGCGAGTGCGCGCGCGGTACCGCTCGGTTGGACCGGGGCGTTCCACGGTCCAGAACGCCGTCACGCTTTCGGACGAGAGTCACTCGGGTGTGCTGGACCTCAAGTAGGAGCCCGGGCGGAGTCCAGCACGAAACGGCTCGGGATGAGCGAACGGCCGCGCGCCCCAGTGGGCGCGCGGCCGTTCCGATTTTATCCAGGCTCGCGGTCGCGAACCTCGGACTTCACTTCTTGCCGGACTTCAGCTCGGCGAGCAGCGTGTCGACGGCCTCGTCCATGGCCTTCTCGCGCGGCCCCTTGAACCGGATGACGCCCTTGGCGTCGAGGACGTAGATCGTCGGCCAGCCCTTGACGTTCCAGCGCTTCGCCAACGGACCGCTCGTGCTCCCATCGATGGCCTGACGCCAGGTGATTTCGTTCTCCTTGAGGATCGCCTTGACCTTGTCCGCCTCACCGTCGCTGTTGATGCCGATGAGGGCGAAGGGCTCCGATTGCAGACGCTTCACGAGCGTCTTTTCGTGCGGGAGCATCGCACGGCAAGGGCCTCACCATATGCCCCAGAAATCCAGGACGACCACCTTTCCACGGTAGTCGCTCAACTTGAACTTCACGCCGTTCTCGTCGGTCACCTCGAAGTCGGGCGCGACCTTGCCGATTTGCAGGTTGTCGAGTTCGAACAAGATCGCCTCGGCCATCACGCCGTAGTCCTGCTTGCGCGAATTGACGACGCCCGTGTACTCCTTCTGGACCTTGGCCAGGATCGTGCGCGCTTCAGCCTGACGTTCCGGCGAGGCCTTCTTCTCGTTCATCATCCGGGTTGCCACCGAGTAGAGCGCGGCCGCCTGGACGGGTTTGTGGGGGCTCTTCTCGGCGAGCGTCTTGAGCGCGGACTCGGCGTTTTCCTTGCCGAGCAGCGCGCCCATTCGGCCGGCGGCCATGCCCGGCAACTTCTCCATCAACGGCGACGTCACGTAGCCGTCGACGAGCGCTTTCACCGACTCGACGACGTCTTCCTTGCGGCCGAAGTCCGTGGCGATCTCCGCCACGCGGAACCAGGAGTTCACCGCGACATCGCTGCCCTTGGCCTCGCGAGCGAGTGTCTGGAACTCGGGGATGAACTGCTCACCGGGACGATTCTCCTCGAGCTTGTCCCGCTCGGCTTCGTCCTCGATCTTCTTCAAGGACTCGGTGAAGTCCTTCTGCGCCTTGTCGAAGCGCCCGACGATCGCGTCGTACTTCTTCGTCCATTCCGGGTTGGCCGTCTGCGCTTGCACGACCAGCGCGGCGATTCCCAGAGTGCACACGGCGAGCAGCGCGCGTGTCCACCTGGACCTCGAGCCTGAATTCATCGAATTTCCTCCGTCGGGGACTGGGTCGGCCGCCCTCGAGGGTGAGAGCACCGTCCGGCCAACCAGTCTAACAGCCCGTGGGAACGCTCGCCCGGCACCGCGTGTCCGGCCGGCTGCTGCGCCGGGCTGCCGACGGCCCCGGCGCGAATCGCTCTCGATCCGGATTGACGAACGCCCCGGGAGGCTCGAACCTCCGGGCATGAAGCTCCAAATCGCTCTCGCCCTGTGCTCGTTGTCGCTCGCGTGGGCCCCTCTGACCCAAGTCACGCCACCGGCTCCCGGTCCGAAGGGGACCGTGATCGCCGTCGGTGGAGGAGGAACGACGCCCGAGATCATCGAGCGCGCGCTGCAGGCCGCCGGCGGCAAGTCCGCGCGCGTGTTGATCGCGGCGCAGGCTTCGTCCGACCCGAAGGCGGGCGAGGAATCGCGCACGTTCTGGATGGAGCATGGCGCCACGGACGTGCACGTCCTCGATCTTTCCGACCGGGAAGCCGCGTTGAAGGAGATCAGGGCCGCAGCGTTCATCTGGATGCCCGGTGGTGTCCAGACCACGCTCTACGACGCGCTCGCCAAGGCGGACGTCGTCACCGCGATCGTCGATCGCTTTCGCGCGGGAGCCGTGGTCGGAGGGACGAGCGCCGGCTGCGCCATCCTCTCGAAGTGCATGATCATCGGCGGCGACCAGGCCGACCTGAAGAACGTGCGCGCCGGCGGAACCCAGACGACGGATGGACTCGGAGTCGCGCCCGACGTGATCTTCGACCAGCATTTCCTGCAACGACAGCGCTTCAATCGGCTGCTCGCCTGCGTGCTCGATCATCCCGAACAGGTCGGCGTCGGCATCGACGAGAAGACCGCCGTCGTGATGTCGGGAACGGCGTTCGAGGTCATCGGCGAGAGCTCCGTGTTCGTCGTCGACGCGCGCGCGGCCGTGCGAACGCCGCCCCAAAGTGGCGAGAAGCATTCCGCTCGCGACGTGAAGCTGCACGTGCTCACCCGCGGGGACAAGTTCGATCTCGCGCCGAAGACGAAGTGATCCCTGTCCCTCAGCGCCAGAACGCCCACAGAGCGGTCATGGCGAGGAGGCTCCCGAGCACCTGGCCCGCGATGCTCGGCACCAGGCTTTTCGACATCTCGAACGCCAGCGCGAGCACGAAGCCTTCCCAGGTCATCGTGAATAGGCCGGGCAACGAATGGAACTGCACGGCGGCGTAGAGCAGGCTCGAGAAAAGGGCGGCTTGCCAGGGGCCGTAGTTCCGGCGCAGCGTGAGGAACAACAGGCCGCGCACGCCGATCTCGGTGAAGAACGGCGCCAGCACGCAGCGGACGATCACTTCGATGGGTAGTTCGATGCCCGTGCCGAGTGAGGCCGTCGCCTGGAGGCTCTCGGCCCAGTGGGAGCGCACGCCTCCCGCGTCGAGGGCCACCGCGATCAGTTCGGAACCGAGCCACTGAACGGTGAAGATCGCGAACGCGATCGGGACGAAAACGAGCGGCCGCGCGATCGATCCGAGTCCGAATGCGGATCCGACCGTCGTCCCGAGGGGACGGAGGAGGCGTCGACGGACCAGCCAGATGAGCACCGCGCCGGCGAAGACCTCGCCGGCGAGCTTCGCTCGATCGCCTCCAAGAAACGCGTCGATCTGGCTCACGACGAACCAGATCACGATCGTGGCGAAAGCCGCTCGCACCGCCGTCGCGTAGCCGCTTTCGAACGTCCAGGCCGGCGGCACTTCGGCGGTTCCGGCCGTCAACTGCGGACGATTGCGCGCCAGCCAAACCCCGAGCGCGACGAGTCCGAGGAGCAGGATCGCCGCCTGGATGCTCGCGATGAGCACGAGCCGTTGCGACAACGCGGCGAGCCTGACCGCGACGCGGTGCTCGATCTCGTTCGAGCGCGCCGCGTCGTTCATCGCGCGGGCGAGCCGCAGCTCGAGCGACGTGCCGATCCAGTCGTCACCGGCGAGCGTGGTGTCGTACTGATCGTACGGCCGCGCGTCGTTCGAAGGCCCGATTTCGAACGCGCGCTGCAGGGCGGCGACGAAGGATCCGCGGCCCGAGTTCGTGAGCCGCTGCAGATCCGCTTGGGCCTCCTCGACGCGGCCGGCCTCCAGCAACAGGACCACCTGGCGGGCGCGCAGTCCGTCCAGCGCGTCCTGGTCGGGTGCGACGGTCTCGCCGCTCAGATCGGGGCGCGGATAGCCGTTCTTGCGCAGGATGTCCCCGAAAGCCGCAATCGCGGACTCGTGCGCCGGATCCGAGCGGCCGATCATCAGGTGCACGAGCTCGCGGCGCGTCGACGGAGTCGCCTCGATCGCATCCTGGAGCCACAAATTGCGCTCGAAGACGCGCTCGGCCGTTTCGATCGGCTGCGGCAGCGTCAGCATGCGCACTTCGTCGTGGCCTTGCATCGGCGTGCACACGAGCAGCCCGACGAGCATCAAGCTCATGAACAGCGTGATCGCCTGGCTGGGCCCGAGTGGCGCGTTGCCCAGACCACGCCGTACCGGATCGCGCGGTCGACCCGTTTCGAGATCGTCGTCGGCCATGGAGCGGCGAGACGATACCACGAGGACTGGAGATGACAGTGCGCTTCGCGGATGATGTGGACGATGTCGGACTGGATTCCGCTCCTCTTTCTGCTGATTGCCGGTTCGATCGCCGCGCAAGTCGTGTTCGTCGTGGTCGCGGTCGTGATGATCCGCAATCTGTCGCGTCGCGTGGAGACGCTGGAGCGCGAGCGCGCCGCCGCTTCGCCCGAGAGGCCGGTGGTGGAGAGAGTGGAGGCCGTGACCCGGCCGAGCGCGGCGCCGCCTCCGATCGCGACGCAAACGAGCCCGCTCGCCGCGCGGAAGTCGGAGGGGGAGTGGGCTTCGCCGGCGCGAGTCGGATCCGCGCCCCCTCCACCCGTCCCGTCGGTTCCGCCGCCCGTTCCCGCCCCGCCTCCGCCGCGCCGCGCACCGGAGGTCGCGTTCGAACCGCCGGCGCCGCAGGCCCCGCCTCCCGCGCAGCGCTTCGAGTGGGAACGCTGGCTCGGAGTGCGCGGCGCCGCGGTGCTCGGCGGCATCGTCGTCGCGATCTCGGGCTTCCTGTTCCTGCAGTATTCGATCCAGCGCGGGTGGATCACGCCGGAGCGGCGCGTCGTGCTGGCGGCGATCGCCGGTCTCGCGTGTCTCGTCGGCTCTCACCCGCTGCGCAAGCGCGGATATCCGATCGTCGCCGATTCGATCACGGGGGCGGGAGCGGTGATCCTGTACGCCGCGTCGTGGGCGGCGCACGTCCTGTACGGGATGATCAGTTTCCCCGCGGCGTTCGGGGCGATGGTCGCGGTCACGGCTGCGTGCGCCTTCCTGGCGCAACGCCACGGCTCGCTCGTGATCGCGGTGCTCGGGCTCGTCGGCGGATTCGCGACCCCGATCGTCCTGTCGAGCGGACAGGATCGGCCGATCGCGCTTTTTGGATACGTGCTCCTGCTCGACCTCGCCTTCCTGTTCGTCGCGCAGAAACGCCGCTGGCCGGCGCTCGCGCTGGTCGCGCTGGGCGGGACGTTCGTCGTTCAGGCGCTGTGGATCTTCATGCGTGTCGACGATCCCGCCGAGCTCTC
>JBGATY010000047.1:0-7191 GCA_044228955.1 Planctomycetota bacterium
AGTACAGGCACCACGACTCGATGAACACGTAGTAGAACGACACGCCGAGCGGGATCAGCACGCCCAGGACGCCCAGGTAGCGCCACACGCGACCACGCCCGACACATCCGAGGATCGCGGGCGCGCTGTGGAATCCCTTGCGGCCGCCGTAGCGACCCATCGTCCACTCGGCCCAGCCGATCGGGATGCCCAGCAGGATCAGCGCAGAGAAGTAGGGGATCATGAACGCGCCACCGCCGTGTTGCGCGGCCTGTCCGGGGAAGCGCAGGAAGTTCCCGAGGCCCACGGCTGATCCTGCCACGGCCAGGATCACGCCCAAGCGCGTGCCCCATTCCTGCTTCTTCAATGTGCTCATGCGCGTCTCGATACGGGTTTTGCGATTCGGACGAAGACGGTCGCAAACTACCGGTACTCCGCGAGCGGAGCAACGCGACAGACGTGTTTCCGCGCAGAGTTTCCGCGCCTGGGGGGCTCAAGCGGCCGGGCGACGAGCCAGGGCGAACAGGTTCCAGAGCGCGCAGATCCCCAGGAAAAGGGCCATTCCGTGCGCCAATCCCGGCGGGAAGCCTACCCACGTGTCCCACAACGTCGTCGCCGATCCGGCCTTGGCGGGCGCGGACAGCCAACGGTCGCCGAACTTCATGAACACGGCCAGCGCGACCATCAAGACCGCGAACACGAGGAGAGCGCGCGTGCGCAACGCGGAGCGCTCTGCCGCGTTCGCGGCATTGCGCGCGAAGCCGTAGACGAAGTACACGTTCAATCCGATCACGAACCACAACGCGAGCCGCGACCAGTTCTCGGGCCCGAGCTGCGTCATCAGGTAGATGCACGACAAGGCGCCGAACGACGCCACGAACCAGATGCCGCGCACACGGAACGGACGCGCCAGGTGCGGTTCCTTGTAGCGCAGCACCAGCGTGCCGACGCACACGACGACGAACGCGAACAGCGTCCCGATGTTCACGAGGTTCACGATTTCGACGATGTTCGCGAATGCCGAGAACGCGCACACCACCACGCCTGTCAGGATGGTCGACGCCGCCGGCGTGCCGAAACGCGGGTGAACGCGAGCGAAGAACGGCGGCAGCATCCCGTCGCGCGACATCGACATCAGGATGCGCGGTTGCCCCATCTGGAAGACGAGAAGCACCGCCGTCATGGAGGCCGTGGCGCCGACCGACACGACGATCTTGGCCCATTCCTTCCCGGTCGAGGCGATGGCGATGTTCAGCGGATCCGCTCCGGACTGCAGTTCGCTGACCGGCACGAGCCCCGTCGCCACGAAGCCGATCGCGATGTAGAGCAGCGTGCAGATCGCCAGCGAACCGAGGATCCCGATGGGCAGGTCGCGCGAGGGTTTCTTCGACTCCTCCGCGGCCGTCGAAACGGCGTCGAATCCGATGTAGCTGAAGAAGAGCAGTCCCGCGCCCTTCGCGATGCCGGCCCAGCCGTTCGGCGCGAATTTCGCTCCGTCGTAGGGCATCAGACCCCACCGGCTCGTGTCCCAGTACTGGATGCCCACGCCGACCACGAACAGCAGTACGCCGATCTTCAGGAGCACGATCGCGTTGTTCAGCGTCGCGCTCTCGCGCACGCCGCGTACGAGCAGGATGGTGATCAAGACCGTGATCGAGACCGCGAGCAGGTTGAAGCAGATCGGGTGGCCCCCGAGGCTCGGCGCCGTGCTCTGGATCAGCTCGACGACCTTCGGATCGCTGGCCGCGTCCGAGAGATAGCGCGGATCCTTGGCCAGCCAGATCGGGAAGTCGATGCCGACGTGTTTCATCAGCGCGTAGGCGTAGTCGGCCCACGAAATCGCGACGCCCACGTTGCCGATCGCATACTCGAGGATGAGATCCCAGCCGATGATCCACGCCACGAACTGCCCGAGGGTCGCGTAAGCGTACGTGTAGGCCGAGCCCGCTATCGGCACGACGCTCGTCAGCTCGGCGTAACACAGGCCGGCCAACCCGCAGGCGACGGCCGTGACGAGGAACGACACCACGATCGCGGGGCCGGCGGCGCCGGCAGCCTGACCGATCGTCCCGAAGATGCCGGCGCCGATGATCGCGCCCACGCCCATCATCACGAGGTCGAGCGGACCGAGCGTGCGGCGCAGCCCGCTCTTCTCGCTTTCCGCGTGCAATTCGGTGACGGATCGACGGGAGAAGAGTCGGCTGGCGAATCTCATGTGCGTCTGGTGTTCCGTTCAGTTGTTGGTCGCGAGCGCGGGAACGGGGGTGCCGTGTTCCACGCGGAAAATCTCGAGCCTGGCCACGGACTTCGTGCGCCGGAGCGCCTCGGACAATTCCGTCGATGGGGCCGAAGATGAGGCGGCGAGCGCCTCGATCACCTGCCTGCCCGCGGCGTAGCCCAGGAAGGCGCGTTCGTTCGGCGGACTCCCATGGGCAGTCTGGAAAGCGGAGACGAAGCGCGTCCCGACCTCGTCCGTCCGTCCGAGCGCGAAAACACCGGGGAAAAGCGCGCCTTCGAGGGCCGCGACGCGATCGGCCTCGGGCAGGACCTCGATGTTCGGCGTGCCGAAGAAGAGCAGGGCGGACGGCACTCCGCGTCGGCGCATCGCACGGCCGACGAGCGCCGCTTCGTTTCCGTCCGAGGCGACGAGCACGGCCTGCGGGGAATCGGCCACGAGCCGCGCGAGCACGTCGGCGATCGTCTCGGGCGTGAACGCGAGCGCGTCGGCCGTTTCGACGGAACGCGCCTTCAGACTCGCTCGGAAGGCCTCGGCCGCGGCGCGGTCGAGGGCGGCGTCCTTGCGCACCAGGATCGCGACCCTCGACATGTTCATCGTCCGCACGACGAGATCCGCGAGGAGTTCCGCCCGCGCGTGGAAGCTCGGAGCCAGGCCGATCACACCCGGCTCATCGCCGGCCGCGCAGCCGGGGCACACGACGAACGCGTTCGTCCCGGCCGCCGCGAGTTGCGCGCGCTCGGTGTTCCATCCGCCGACGACGAGCGCGACGTGGTCGTCCGCGACGAGGCGTCGCACGGCCGCGGCCGCGCCTGAAGCGCGGCTCTGATCGTCGTAGACGACGAGTTCGACGCGCAGGCCGCCGTTCGAATCGGCATTCGCGTTCCACTGTTCGACGGCGGTGGAGAACCCCTCGTGAAGTGCTCTCCCGATCGGAGCATCCACGCCGGTGAGCGACGCATACGCGCCCATGCGCACGACACTCGCGGGTGACGGCCCGGGGCTCGAAACGAAGACGCGTCGCGCCCGGCCGCAAGCTGCTGTCGTGAGCAGGGCGAGGCCCACGACGACTCCTCTTTCGAATCGGGTTTCGAACACGGGTGGGCAGAGAATAGCCGGTGGGCAGGCGAACCGCGCTTGCGAGGTCGCCTGGAATCGACCATTCTTCCCCGCTCACGACGCCCCGAAAGGACCGCAGATGTTCACCCTCGCCCTGGCCCTGGCCCTCCAATCTCCCGTCGAAACGCCCGCGAAGGCGGTGTGGACGCTGTCCGAACTCGAGCGCACCGCGGACGAGATCCGGGTGCAGGTCGAGGAGTTGCGCGGGATGAAGTTCAAGGAGTCCGTCGCGGTGAAGCTCACGGACAAGAAGGGTTTCCTCGAGTACGCGCGCTCCCGCCAGGCACAGACCGAGTCGCCGGCGAAGCTCGCGCGCGACGAGACGGTCGCGAAACTCCTCGGTCTCATCCCGCCCGGCATGGATTACCAGGCGGAGATGATGAAGATCCTCGAGGAGCAGGTCGGCGGCTTCTACGACCCCGGTTCGAACACGTTCTTCCTCATGGACACGTTCACGGGCGGGGTCGCGAAGATCATCCTCGCGCACGAACTGACGCACGCGCTCGACGATCAGCATTTCGACATCGACGGCACGCTCGCCAAGTGCGGCGAGGACACCGACGCGACACTCGCCTTCCAAGCCGTGGTCGAGGGCAGCGGCACGGGCCTGATGAACCAGTGGTTCATGAAGCACCGCGCCGAAGTGACGCCGCAGGATCTCATGGCCGCGCAAAGCCTCGGCGAGGAGGTTCTCGCACAAGCGCCGCCGTACATGTGGAAGCCGCTGCTCGCCGTGTACCTGACCGGCGACGCGTTCCTCGTGCGCAGTTCGGGAATGAACGTGTTGGCGACCGCCTCCACGACCGCCGACATCAAGACGACGTTTGCTTCCCCCCCGCGTTCGTCCGAGCAGATCCTGCACCCGAAGAAGTACTGGGACGAGAGTCAGCGCGATGATCCTGTGCGCGTCTCGATCCCGACGGAGACGTTGCCGGAGGGCTGGAGACTCGCCGGCGTCGACACGCTCGGCGAGCTGTACCTCGCGCTCGTCACGACTCCGATCGCGAAGCGCACCGGGCTCGACCTGACGAACCCCATGTCGATCCTCGGCGTCGAGTACACGAACAAGGCCGCGCAGGGATGGGGCGGCGACCGGCTCGTGCTCCTGCGCCGCGGTGACGACGCGATGCTCCAGCTCGTGACGGCGTGGGACACCGAGAAGGACGCCGATGAATTCGCCGGCGCGCTCGGTGACCAAAAGAATCCGACTGCCATCCCCATTTTCGCGGGCACGGAACGCTCGAGCGCAGCCGGATTCGTGTCGGGCTCCACGCCGACCGAGGCGATCGTTTCGCGCGAAACGTCGGCCGACGGCAAGTTCGCCCTCGTCGTCGTGCGCGTGTTCTCGTTCTCGAAGCCGGGCGCGACCGACGCGGAGATCGGGCGCCTGCGCCTGCCCTTCACGGTCGAGCCGCCGAAGAAGTAGCGGTCAACCGAACGCGCCGCGCGCCGTCTGCTTCGGCCCGGGCAGCCCGCCCGCGAGCCTTCCGGTGAACAGGAACGAGCCTTCGATCCGCAGGCCCGGCCGAGGCGCCGGCAAATCGTCGGTCTCGAGTTGCCAACGGCTGACGAACAGGGTGTGCGGGCGCTCCGGCGCGAAGGCTTCGATGCGATCGAATGCGCGCCCCGTCACGGGGTTGACGAGCGAGACGACCTCGCTCATGCGCAGCGACACGTCCGCGCAGCCGCCGGGTTCGGTGATTCCGCCCAGAGGTTCGATCGCCGCGCCGGCATCGCGCTCGTGGAAGACGGGATTCGAGGCACCCGCGTCGTCGCCGATGTACGAGACGTCGAGCGCGAACCCGGCGATGCTGACGGCGAGCACGAGCCCGGGAGGTACTTCGTTCGGCAGTCGGCGCGCGTCGGTCAAGTAGGTCGAGATGGCGTACGCGCCCGGCGCATGCGCCGTCGCGGTCGTGCCCTTGTGCCAGGTCAGGTTCGCCACGCCCTCGTCGTCCTCGCGCACCGGCGGAGCGGCCCAGCCGATGAGCAGGGCGTCGAAGCGCGAGTCCGGCACCGCGCGGATGTCGTCGACGGCGATGCGCAGACGGCGCTTCGTCTGGTAGTGGGGCAGAACGCTCCAGGGATCGTCCTCGGACTCGCGATCGATGCGCAGTTCGAGTCCGTCGACGAGCGGAAGACGCCGGTGATTCCGCGCCGGACCACGCCACGGCGCGGCCTCGCCTCGGAGCCGAACGAGATCGATGATCTCGTCCAGCGGCTGGTCGGGCGGGAAGCCGATGCACTCGAGCAGGAAGTCCACGGGGCAGAGAGTGTACGCGAAGATCCGCGGCGCCCACCGATGCTAGGATCCGCGCCCGATGCACGTGGCGCGCTCGATCGGCGGGGTGATTCTCGCGGTGTGTTCCGCCTGCACGACCGCCTCCGTCGCGAGCCGGGATCGAATGGCACGGCCGTTCGGGGTGCCGTTCGACGTCGAGCACTACGCGATCGCCCTCGACATCGATCCCGCACGGCGAGCGCTCGACGCGGCGTGCACGATCCGCGTCTGGCCAACCGCCGCGACTCTCGCCGAGGTGGATCTTCACCTGGATGGGTTCGAGGTCGTGTCCGTGAGCGATGGTGCAGGCCGCTCACTCGGCCATGCGCGCGATGGCGATCGCTTCACCGTCCGTCTCGCGAAGCCGCTCGCGCGCGGAGAGTTCGAGGAGATCACGGTGCGCTACCGGGGGACGCCGCGCGCTGGACTCTGGTTCGCGCGCGATCGTGACGGCGCAGCGACCCAGGTACACACACATGGCGAATGCAACGAGGCGCGCGCCTGGTTTCCGTGTCGCGATCATCCGTCCGATCGCGCGACGAGCGAACTGAGCGTCACGATGCCGATCGCGTGGACTTCGATCGCGGCCGGCGAGCGCATCGAGCGCGTGGAGCATGGCGAGCGCGCGACCGAAAGCTGGCGCATGTCCTTCCCGCATCCAACCTACCTCGAGACGCTGGTCGCCGGCGAGTTCACGGTGGAGCACGGAGAATGGGGCGACGTGCCGCTCCAGTTCGCGTGCGCGCCGGAGCACGCCGCGAATCTGCGTGTCACGTTCGACGAGACCGAGTCGATTCTCGAGTATTTGTCCGCCATCACGGGAGTGCGCTATCCATGTCCGAAGTACGCGCAGGTCTGCGTCGACAACTTCGCGTTTGGTGGCATGGAGAACGTCTCCGCGACGACGCTGACGGACACGATGCTCCCGGACGAGCAGGGTCTCTCCGACGGGGACCAGGTCGAGCTGATCGCGCACGAAGCCGCGCACCAGTGGTTCGGCGATCTCGTCACTTGCCTGGATTGGGAACATGCCTGGTTGAACGAGGGCTTCGCGACCTACTTCGCGGCGCTCTACGCGGAGAAAGCGCTCGGACGCGAGGCGTTCGAGGACACGCTGCGCGGCATCCGCGATGAGTACCTGGCGCGCGACGTCGGGGCGAACCGTCGCGCGATCACCTCGCGTTCGTCGCCGTTCCCGCTCGCTTCGTTCTTCACCGGTCACGTCTACCAGGGCGGCGCGACGCGGCTGCATTACCTGCGTGGACTGCTCGGGGACCAGATGTTCTTCGACGGCATTCGCCGCTACCTGGCCGCCACCCGCGGGGGGAACGTGACGAACGAGTCGTTGCGAATTGCGTTCGAAGCCGCGTCGGGCCGCGACCTTGGGACCTTTTTCGTCCAGTGGGTCGAGGGGATCGGTCATCCGGATGTCGCTTCGTCGTGGTCGTACGATGCGACCGCGAAGCGCGTCGTGCTCACCCTCGAGCAGACGACGCCTGACGTCGACCACGGGACGTCCGTCTTCGAGTTCGAGGTGGACGTCGAGATCGTCACGGATCAAAGCGCGACCGTTCAG
>JBGATY010000047.1:7201-21336 GCA_044228955.1 Planctomycetota bacterium
TCTTCGAGCTCCCCTGCGACGGCGAACCGGCCTGGGTGCGGGTCGACCCGCGCGATTTCGTGCCCATGAAGCTCAACGAGCGCATGTCCACGCGCTGCTGGCTCGCGCTCGCCACTCGCGGTGACCTCGCCGGACGACTGCGCGCGATCGGCGTGCTCTCGCGCTCGCGCCGGGGCGAACTGAAGGCCCCTGAGGTCCTGGTGGTGGAGGAACTCCTCTTGAAACTCGCGGCCGAGGACGAGGAGCCGAACGTGCGCCGCGCCGCCCTCGTCGCGCTCACCCGCTTCGTCTCGGCAAAGCGGCGGGGCGCGGTGCGCGAATTGTGCTTCTACGCGGTGCGGCACGACGTGAGCCGCGACGTGAAACTCGCCGCATTCGAAGGGCTGCGGTCGTTCGGTCGCGACCCCGAGATACACGAGCTCGCCCTGCGCGCGTTGGAGCGGACGGAGGGGTGGAGCCTGCGCGGAGCGATCGTGGCTCTCGCCGCGACTTCGGCGCCGGACGAGGCCTTCGCGTACCTCGAGCGGGCGCTCGAGACCCGTTCCGCGCACGGCGTGTTCGAGGCGCGTGTCCTCGCGGAGCTGTTTTCGACCAGGGACCCACGCGCGCGCGGCATCCTGCTGGCGTGGATGCGCGACGAATCGAGGCCCGACGCCGCTCGGGCGGTGGCCGTGCGCGAACTGACGCGCTCGCGGCTCCAGGAGGGCGAACTCGAGGCCGTCATCGAACTGCTGGCGAGCCCGCGCATACGGATGCGCCGCGAGGCCATCGCCGCGCTCGGAACCTCCTCGGACGCGCGCGCCCAAGCCGCGCTGAAGCGCCACCTGGGATCGCGCCCGAGCGAGATCGAGACGATCTCCACCACGGAAGCGCTCGAGCGTTCCACCGACGAGCCGTGAATCCAAAGCCCCAACGCGCGCTCGTCCATCCGAGCCTCCTCGCCGACATGCGCCTCGCGCTCCTGGCCGAATTCGGCGCGCGCTCGTTGTACGGACAACTCGCAAGAAGAATGCGCGATCCCGAGCTCGCGCAGGTTCTGGCGCGTTTTCACGAGGACGAGAGCCGCATCAGAATCCGTGATCGCGCGCTGGTACGCCGAGTACGCACGCTATCTCGCTCAGTGCGGTGCGCCGGACCGAGCACGGATCTGCGCGGAGCTCTCCGACACCAAGGTGCGCCACGCACGAATCCTCTCGGCCTGGGTGCCGAGATGAGCGCGGTTGCGTTAGACTCCACGAACGTCCGAGCGGACGAGGAGGACCGAGAATCATGGCCGAAATCACCAACCAAACCATGCCCCGTATCGGCGAAACCGCGCCCGATTTCGAGGCGGACACCACGCACGGCAAGCTCCACTTCAGCGAGTGGCAGAAGGGGAGCTGGGTCATCCTCTTCAGCCACCCGGCTGATTTCACGCCCGTGTGCTCGACCGAACTGGGCGAGTTCGCGCGGCGCAACGACGAGTTCACGCGCAAGAACACGAAGCTGATCGGTCTCTCGATCGACTCGATACACAGCCACCTCGCCTGGCGCGAGAACTTGAAGCAGATTCTCGACGTCGAGATCCCGTATCCGTTGATCGCGGACCTCAACAAGGACGTCTCGTCGCTCTACGGCATGTTGCACACCAAAGCCTCCGCGACGGCGACCGTGCGGGCTGTATTCGTCATCGATCCGCAACGGGTCGTGCGCGCGCTCGTCTACTATCCGATGAACGTCGGGCGCAACATCGACGAGGTCATGCGCCTGCTCGAGGCCTTGCAGATGGCCGACAAGCACTCGTGCGCGATGCCCGTGAACTGGAAGCCCGGTGACAAGGTGATCGTTCCGCCGCCGAAGACCGTGTCGGAGGTCAAGGAGCGCGAAGGGCACAAGGAATACGAGCGCTTCGACTTCTACCTGAACAAGAAGACGATCTGATCAGCCCGGCTCGGCCGACGTCGCGCGCTGCATCGCCTGGAGCGAGCCGCGCGCGAACCGCTTCTGGAGCCTGCGCACCCACGGATAGCCGAGCCTTGCCGGCCACTGGTGCGGACGCGAATCGGCGCGCAGCTCGTACGTCACCGTTCCGCCGGCGTCGCGCGTGACGAGGAACAGCTCCTCGCCGCTCTCCGCGTGGTCGGGCAAGGTGCCGTACGCGAAACCGAAGCGGTCTCTTTCGTCGACCACGTACACGATCCGCGCCGCGTTCAACGACCAGAGCCCGAGCGAACGTACGAGCACGGCCACGGTGGTCCCGGCTTCGATCGGCGCCTTGGGATCGACGAGCTCGACCCAGCCGAGGTCGAACATGCGCCAGGCTCGGATCGCCTCGCGCGCTCGATCCCACGTCCTCGATCCCGTGCCGAGCCGGATCCGATGTTGGTCCCGGTTCATTCCCGGCGGAGTCGCTCCGCGAGTCGAGCCGATGCTCGTGTACGAGAAGGCGAGTGCGCTCTGCGCGGCGCGAAACGCGGCGATCTGCGCGGGCGTCCAGCGCAGGGGCGAGAACACGGTGCTCAGGGCTCCTGGATCGTCACGAAGCGGTCGACGCCGGCGAGAGCGTGGGTCGATGATCCGCCGTCGGGCCAGCGCACGCGGCAGGCCGTGACGCGCTCGGCCGCGCCGAGACCGAAATGCAATTCGGGTGCGTTGCCGCCGAGGTAGCTCGTGCCGGCGCGCAGGCTGCGCCGCAGCGTGTGTCCGTCGACGTCGATCTCGACCTCGGCTCCGATCGCGAACGTGTTGGCGCCCTTTCCGTGCAACCGCACCGCGAGCCAGTGGCGCTTTCCGTGCTCGAGCTCGTTGCGCAGGAGTTTCACGCGTCCGTTGTTCGCCGTGACGACGAGGTCGAGATCGCCGTCCTGGTCGTAGTCGCACGCGAGCAGGCAGCGCGAGGCGAGCGGTTCGGTGAAGTCGGTGCCCGCCCGCTCGAACGCGGCCTTGAAGCGTCCTTCTCCATCGTTCTCGAAGTAATGATTGGGCTGGCCGACGCAGATCCCCGTGCTTTCGTAGTCGGGCGACGTGTAGCCGTTCGCGTAGGCGAGGTCTAGATCGCCGTCGAGATCGAAGTCCACGAGCTCGCAGCCCCACTTCGTGACGCCGACGGACACTCCGCCGAGGCCCGCGTCGATCGCCGTGTCGCGAAACGTCGCGACGCGGCTCTTGGCGCTCGTCCTGTTCACCAGGTTGTTCACGTAGAGCGCGTTGGCCTCGAGCTGCCAGTTCGTGACGAACAGGTCCTCGTCGCCGTCGCCCTCGACGTCCCCGATCGCGATTCCCATCGAGCCGCGCGGGTCGTCGACCCCCGTGGAGAAGCCGATGTCCTTCCACTTGCCGTTGCCTTCGTTGCGCCACAAGCGATTCGGCGACACGTCGTTCGCGAGGTAGAGGTCCTGGTCGCCGTCGCGATCGAAGTCGAAGAACACGGCCTGCATGCCGCGGCCACCCTCGTCTTGGAGACCGAGATCCTTGGCAACGTCGGTGAAATGAAACGCGGGTGCGTCCTTCGTCGACGCCTCGCGCACGGCACTCCGATCGTTGCGCAAGAGCGCTTTCGATTCTCCCGGGAACGCGTACGGCAGCATCGCGATCGGGTCCTCGCGCTGGTAGCGGCCGAGCTCCTCCGCCGGCGGCATCTGGGATTCGTCGTAGCGCAGGTAGCTCGATACGTAGAGGTCGAGGTCGCCGTCCCTGTCGTAATCCGCTGCGATCACCGCGGCGTGCCAGCGATCGGTGCCGAGTCCGACCGCATCGCTCGCGTCGCTGAAACGACCCGAACCGTCGTTCAGGAGGAAACGATTGCGGCCGTAGTTCGCGACGAACAGATCGAGATCGCCGTCTCCGTCCGCGTCGAAGAACAGCGCTCCCATGCCGGCGCCCTCGAGCGCGAGCCCGCTCCTCGAGCTCGCGTCCTCGAACGTGCCGTCGCCGCGATTGCGGTAGAGCTTGCTCTTCGCGACGCTAGAGCCCTCTCGGCCTCCGCCCTGCGGCAGGAACAGGTCGACCCACCCGTCGCCGTCGACGTCGCCCCAGGCGGCGCCCGGACCCATCGTGGGACGGATGTCGAGCTGCAAGTCCGGCCCTTCCATGTGCACCATGTCGATCCCGGCCGCATGCGACACGTCGCGGAAGAGCGCGCTGGATGCAGGTGCCGCGCGTGCGCTTGCCCGCCACGCCGCGAACGAGCCGCGCACGAGCAGCGTCGCCGTGCGACCCGGCGCGGGATCGGGCGGTGGCGCGTACCAGCTCTCCATCATTCCGTCCGCGACCATTCGAGAGTCCAACTCGCCGAGCGAATGCTCCTCTCCGAGCGGCTCGAGACGAGCGAGCACGATCTGGTCCAGGTCGCCCGCCAGGGCTGCGTCCGGGGAGACGAACTTCTCCTGGTCTTCGCTCCCCACCTGTACGCGCTGCGCTGCGTCGAACAGCGCGAAGGTGTTCGGATCGCCCGACACGCGAAACGCGACGATCCGTTCGCCCGGAGCCTTGTTGCGGTCGTCGATCACCGCCTTTTGCGCGCGCGGAGCGCAGCCGTCCTGTCTGGCAAACCACGGCAGCAGTTCCTCGAGGCCCTCGGACAGGATCGTGCGCGGCAGGTGGGCTCCAACCAGCCTGAACGGCCGTCCGGCGTCGTCCACGACCACGCGTTCGTCGTCGGCGTGCTCGACAAAGCTCACGCGAACGTCCGCTCCCTTGGCGAACATGAGCCCGATCCCGCGCTGCGTACGCACGGCACGCACGACGCGTTCGGATCGCGACAACAGCGGCAGGAGGACGGGTGCTCCGTCTGGGCGCGTCGGCACGGGCTCGAAACGCTGGGTGCCCCGCACGAACAGGGCCGGGTCTCGATTCTGAGTCTGCGCGTCGCCGAAAGAGGCCGCGCCCACGAGGAGCATCGTTCCGAGTGTCATGGTGGAGAGCCCAGTGTGTGCACCACGAGGCCTCGTTGCGAGAGTGCGCGCGAAATGCAGCGCGCTCCGCGAACCTTTAAGAGTTCGCGGAGCGCGCATCACCGACTCGTTTCGAATCGGCGTCGGATGGTGGATCGATCAGAACTTCAGGTCGCGGATGTCGTCGACGGCGAAGTCGACGCTCACTTCCTGATCGATGTTGATCAGGCGGCCCGTGCCCTTGAACGGATTGAAGATCAGGGCGCCTTGCACGACGCGTCCGTCCTTGAAGTGCACCGTGACCTTGTCGGCGGTGCGCGTGCCGAGCAGCATGTCGTAGATGCGCTCGGGGACCATTTCGCGGTTCTTCTTGCTGGCAGTGCTCATGTGTTTTTCTCAGGGCCGTCTCGTGTCTTTCACCAGGGTCACGAGTTCACGGCGGTGGTTAGGTTCAGGAGTTGGTTCAGATGGGGAAGCAACAAACGGGACCAGGTCTCGAAGTTCGCGCCCTGGGCGAGCAGGGCGCTCAACTCCTCGCAGGGCACGAGATGCCCCTCGAGTTGTTCTGTCTCATGGATCTCGACCGTTCCTCGCACGTGGATGACTTGTACCACCCCGACGTGAACTGCGCCGACCGCATTCGAGTCGTCGTTCAGGAGTCCGACCCGGCGTGTCTCATAGGTTCCAGGAATGCTCAATTCTTCGGAAATCTCGCGTTCCGAGCCGGCGTCGAGCGCGGTGCGGCCCGGGCGCGGCGCGATCTCGAGGTCCTCCGGATTGATGTGTCCGCCGATGCCGATCGAGAGCTTGCCGTGCAGGCGGGTCTCGCCGCCCCGCGCCGTGCGCCTCACGAGGAGCACGCGCCCGTTGCATTCGACGATCGAGTAGGGGATCACCTGCTTCAAACTCGGCGTGCGCTCGGCGTAGGCGCGTTCCACGAAGAAGCCTTCGCGCTGCAACACGTTCTCGAGCGCGGCCGCCGACAGGCCCCCCCCCGCATGCTCCGCGAGTCGACCCGCTCCCTGAGCCGGGAACGGGGTGAACCCGTGCGGGTAGTACTCCGGAAAGAGCGCGGAGCGCGGGACGACGTAGACGAATTCCATGGCCTTCTGAGCGGATCGGGGCGCCGAATGCAGCCGCCCCGTGCGGGTCGGGGCGGCGTTGCGGCGCAAGGAGGCTAAGGCCAGACGTGAAAATCGTCAAGATCCGGCACCATTGGGCAGTGAATGACACTGCCGGTTGTGGGGTCGCTCCGAAAGCGGCGGACGACCCGCCTCGGCCAAGGGCGGGGAGAAGTGACGTGAGGCGCCCTGTAAGCCGGATTCTGGCCCCGCAAGGGTGACGGCCATTTCTCTGGGACCGGCCTCGCGGCCGGCCTCGAACGACCTACCCGGAAGGTGCTCGGCGCGGGTCGTCGCCATCACCTTCCCTATTTGGTCTTTCTCCGGGTGGGGTTTGCCGTGCCGAGTGTGTCACCACACTCGCGGTGCGCTCTTACCGCACCGTTTCACCCTTACCGGCGCCCGAGAGCGCCGGCGGTTTGTTTTCTGTGGCACTTTCCCTGAGCTCGCGCTCGGTTGCCGTTGACAACCACCCTGACCCGTGGAGTCCGGACTTTCCTCCCCGACTCCGCTGACTCGCAGCTCGATCGGAGCGGCCGTCCGGGCGCCTCACGTCGCGAGGAGTCTACCAAAAAGCGGTACGCTCCTGTTCGATGACACCGAACACGCGCGAGCCGTTCGTCACCTATCTCGAGTTGCGCGAGTCCACCCCCGAGGGCGACGTCGGCGCGGGGCTCTCCCACACGTCGAAGGGCCTCGTGCTCCTGCACGTCCTCGAACTCGCGGCCGACGGCGAGCCGCGCGGAGCGGTGACCTTCGTGCACGACGCGGGCGATTACGGCGGGAGGTACATGCCGCTCGCCCGCGGACTCGCGGCAGCGGGTTTCGCGGTGGCATTGCCCGATCTGCGAGGCCACGGCCGGTCGGAAGGGGAGCGCGGCCACACGAACGGCATCAAGGAGATCGTGCGCGACCTCGGCGACGTGCAGGATCACCTGGCGTATCGGCAACCCGACGCGCCCAAGGTGCTCGTCGGGCAGGGACTCGGCGCGCTGTGGTGCCTCGCGTACGCCTGCGAGAAGCCCGACGGAGTGTCCGCCCTCGTCCTGGCGTCGCCGCTCTTGTCCCCGCGCTTCGAATTGCCCGAGCGCGCGGGTGGGATCGCGAAGCTGTGGAAGAAGGTCGGCCCGACGTCGCCGGGACGAACCGGTTGGAACGCGGAACAACGCACCAGTGATCCCGCCGCGGCGCGCGCGATGGTCGGCGACGAGGACGTCCACGGCATCGTCACGTTGCGCGCCGGCGAGGAAGCGCTCGAGGCGGCGAAACGGTACGTGCCGCGCATCGCCGCGCTGCCGATGCCGGTTCTCGTGCTGGCCGGCGCAGCCGACGAGATCGCGCCGCCGAGCGAGGCGCGCCAGCTGAAGTCCGCGCGCGTCGACGTGCTCGAGTTCGAGGGCGCGCGGCACGACCTGTTCCACGAACGGAAATCGGCCGAGATCGTGGCGAGCGTCACGCGCTGGCTCGAGCTGAAGCTCGTGTGACCGGAGCAGACACCGTCTCACGGTTCGCCGGAATCGATCCAGTCGCGCAGGAGCACGAGCGCGCTCCAGGAATCGCGGCGCGCCTTGCGCTCGGATCCGTGATGACCGGACTCGCGCAGCAGGTCCTCGGCGGCTTTCGTCGTCAAGCGCTCGTCGTAGAGCACGACTTCGGTTCCCGGGAATCGAGCCCCAAGACGCTCCGTGAAGGCGCGCACGTCCCGCGCGCGGCCGCCCTCGCCGCCCGTGGCGTCGTAGGGGAATCCGACGAGGAAAGTGGCGATGGCGCGCTCGTCGCACAGCCGCGCGACGTACTCGACCAGTTCCGTGCCACCGCCGTCGCCGTGGAACGGCTCGAGCGCGAACACGCCGAGCCGCAGCGCATCCGAGACCGCGAAACCCGTGCGTTTCGTGCCGTGGTCGATCGCGAGCACGCCGCCCTTGGCTCTCGCCCGGGGCGCGCTCACAGGAACTGCGGACCTTCCTTCTCGAGACGCGTCACGATCTTCTTGACGTCTTGAGCGCGGTCTTTCTTCGCGACGAGAAGAGCGTTGCCCGCCCGCACGACGATCACGTCCTCGACGCCGAGCAGCGCGATGAGCTCACCGCGCCTGCCGTACGCGATGCAACGCGTCGCGTCCTCCACGAGTAGAGTCGCTCCGCCGGCGATGCAGTTGTGCGCGGCATCGAGCGGCAGCGTCTCCGGAAGCGCCGGCCACGCGCCCACGTCGCTCCAGTTGAAATCGGCGGGGATCACGCGCACCGAGAGCGCCTTCTCCAGCACGGCCACGTCCACCGAAACGGACGGCAACGTGGGGTAGAGGCGCACGATCTCGGCGTTGTCGCGCGCCTTCTCGAGTGCGCGCATCAACTCCGGGACGCTGCGACGCATCTCGGAGAGGATCGCGGTCGTCGTCCACACGAACATGCCCGAATTCCACAGGAACCGCCCGGCCGCGAGGAACTGTTCGGCCCGCGCGCGATCGGGTTTCTCGACGAAGCGCGCGACGGCGTAGACGTCGAGCGAGCCGTGCTTCGAGACGGCCTGCTTCTGTTCGATGTAACCGTAGCCGGTCGCGGGGAACGTCGGACGGATGCCGAACGTGACGAGCGCGCCGCTCGTGCGCGCTTCCTCGGCCGCGGCCTGCAGCGTCTTGCGGAAGGTCCTGGCCGGTCCGATGACGTGGTCGGCAGGAAACACCGCGTGCACCGCGCCCGGGGAGCGCTTCTCGACCTCGAGCGCGGCCCAGGCCACGCACGGGGCCGTGTTGCGCGCCACCGGCTCGGCCAGGACGTTCTCGGGCGGGAGGTTGCGCAGGGCCTTGCGCACCAAGGCCACGTGTTCCTGTCCGGCGACGACGAGGCGGCGTTCCGGCGGGACGAGCGTGCCCAGTCGAGCGGCAGTCTCCGCGATCAGGCTGCGCTTCCCGCCCACGGCGAGGAACTGCTTGGGCAGCTTCTTGCGGCTCGCTGGCCAGAAGCGTGTGCCGGATCCACCGGCCATGATCACCGCGAACAGGTCGGGTTTCGTGCTCATCGGAGTGTGCTAGAAGCGCGTCGGCAGATTCGCGAAGGGCGGCAGCGGCAGCGGGCGCTGATCGCGATCATGGCGGCGGAAGAGGTAGGTGAAGGGGTTCTCCAGGATGACTTCGGGCCGCGCCATGTCGCCGCGAATGGCGACGGACAAGAGCTTGTTCTGGATCGAGTAGAGCAGCCGCGTGAACGGTCCGAGCCTGTCGATGAGATCGTAGCGCACTTCGAGGTCGTACTTCAGGCCTCCGTCGAAATCGAGGGCACCCGAGCCGACGAGCTGCAGCAGCGGGCTGCGCACGGTGATGTCGCGCATCTCGACCCGGCCGTCCTTGACGACCAGATTCGCCGCCATGCTGTCGAACACGGCCGTGTCGTCGAGTCCCAACTGTCCGAAGAGCGCGCGGAACACGGGGATCGACCACAGCCTGGATTCGAGGACCTTGACGGAACCGCTGCCGACGATGCCGAGCAGGTGATCCATGTCGCCTTGCAGCCGCAATTCCGCGTCGAGGCGTCCGCGCGTGGCCATGTCGGAGGGGAACAGGCCGCGCAACAGCCCGCCCGCCTCGACGTTGCGCAAGCCGAGCGCGAGACCGAATCCGAAAGGCGGCTCGATGCCGATCGAGAACACCGTGCCGCGCCGGTTCGCGTCGCCTCCGAGCGGCAGGACCTCGCCGCCCTCGAGACGGCCGGTGAAGTTCTCGATCGAGAGCTTCGGTTCGAAGTAGGTGATCAACATCGACGCGTCGCCCAGCACGCGGTCCGCCACGAGCCCGTCCAGCCCCTCGATGTGCACGATCGCGCGCACCTTGCCGCCTTCGAACACGAGCTTGTCGAACACGGCCGTCGCGCGTTGCACGGTGATCGGAAGGCCCAGTTGGATCGACATTCCGTGGGGGATCACCTTGCCGCTGAACTCGAGTCGGCCCGCCCCTTCGCTCGGCGCCGTGACGACGATTCGGCCCTCACGCACGTCGAGCGAGCCCTTCCAGGCGAGTTCGTCGATGAGCGCGTCGAGCGTGCCCGGATCGACGAAGGCCGCGAGGTGCTTGCGGTCGATCGGCACGCCTTCGGCTTCGAAGTGCGTGGCGAGGCTGAATCCGTCCTTGTTCGACGTCACCCGCGTGTCGCGCAGTACGACCGGCGTGTTGGCGAGCCGCGCGCGCAGCGCCTCTCCGATCAACTGGTCGTTGGCCACGACGAGCTCCCCGCGGAGGCGGTCGAGGGCGAATCCGTCCGCGGTCGAGAGCGCGCTGTCGTGCACGAAGAAGCGGTAGTTGCTGGTGTTCTTCGTGCCGGAGCCCTCGCCGAGCCGGATCTCGCCGACGAAATCGAGCGCGCCGTCCAGCTTGACCGCGGCCATGTCCACGGGCGCGGAACCAGGCGAGCTCATCGCCTGGCGCAGCGAGCCGAGCAGACTCTTGCTCGACGGATCGATGCCGGCTCCGAACATCGTGACCGTGCGCTCGGGGAAGCGCGCCATGAACGCGACGGGCACGTTCGCGCTCCAGTTCCCGACGAGCGGCATCAGGCGAGTCCGCGTGGTTTCGGCGCCCGTCGCGTCCACGCTCGTGCCGACGAGCACTCGTCCGCGCACCGCGCTCGTGATCATCTGGAACTGCCGGGGAGTCAGTTGCGCCGGGTCTCGCGGCGTCACCTCGACGTGCGTGTTCGTCGGCGACCCGCGCGTCGAGCGGACGCGGGTGTAGCGCACGTCGGCGAACCCCTTGGGAGCGAGCTCGTCGAGCTGCTCGCCGATCTTCGGGAAGGTGCCGACCAGGATCTTCGCATCGTCGCCCGTGAGCGAAACGCGCTCGACAGAGAGATCGAAGACCGCGCATTCGTCGAGACGCACGTCGTGTGTCGCGCGCTCTCCCGCCGTGTCGGACTGCACGCGTGCCGCGAGGCGGAGCTTCTTCGCCGTGCGCAGCGGTCCCACGAGCGAGAAGCCCAGCGCGCGCTCGACCGCCCCGTCTCCACGAAACCAGAGGCGCGCGTTCGCAGGCGTCATCGGCACCGGCAGATCGTCCCAGGCCATCGAGACTTCGTGCATCACGAGGTCGAGGTCCACGGCCGCCCAGTGCATCGACACGCCGTGCGCGAGCCGCAAGTCGACGTCGATGCGGCCGCCCTGCGGGTGGAACGGCCTCCACGTCTTGGCTGGCGGCAGCGAACCGGAGAGTCCGACGAGCGCGCGCTCCAGCTTTTCGTCGACCGCGAGACCGCGCGTCGAGAGCGCGAGGTCGTACTCAACGTAGCCGCGGCCCGGCGCGTCCAGCGGCGCATCGACGTCGTGTGATTCGACGATGCCGTTCGCGGTGATGGTGCTCGATCCGGAATCGCCCGAGAGCCCGGCGAGCGCGATCCGCGTCGGCCTGCGCTGGCTCGCGTCGTGAGCGAACACCACCTCTCCGGCGACCTTCTCCAGCGGAAGCGGGAAGCCCATGTCGCGCACGCCGTTCGAATGCGCGAACCCGTGGTAGGTCATGCCGCCTTCGCCGCCGAAACGCGCCGCCCCGAAGATCTGCAGGTGCCGCGCGAGGTCCTCCGCTCGCCCGAAGTCCGCGGGCAGACGCGCGGCGAGCCAGAGCTCCGTGCGTCCGCGCGGTTCGAACACCGCCCACATGTTGGAGATCTCGGGGCGATCGCCGAGGGCGCTCCGCAGGGAGTCTCCCAGAGCCAGCCGCGGAGAATGCGCCCAGGCCTTCCCCAGCAGTCCCGGGCCGGCGTCGGGACCGAGGATGGCCGTGCACTCGACCGGCGAGCCTTCGAGCCCGAAGGCGAGCTTCATCTCGCCGCGCCACGCGTTCGGGTCGAACGCGGTGCTCCAACTTTCGGGCGTCCAGGTCGTGCCGAGTTCGAACGAGACCTGCTCGAGCCGCCGTCCACCGGTCCCAAGACGCACCGTTCCGTCGTGGATCTGGGCGCGCATCCGCACGCGCGGTGGCACGGCGGGATCGAGGCTCAGGAGGGCCGCCGCCTGCAACTCGAACACGCCGTGCGGCTCCCATTCGCGCACGAACTCGAGGTCGGATCCTGCCGGCAGGTAGTCCGTTCCGATCGGCAAGTGGGTCGCCGCCGCGCGCACCTCGAAGGTGACGTCGTCGCGCATCTTTCCGTGCAGGAAGACCACGCCCGACTCAGCCGCCGACGCCGCCAGCGAAGGCACGATCCGGCCCCAGAGTTCCGGCCGGCCGCGCTCGTCCGGGCGCAGGAGCGTGTCGATCCGGCCGAGGGGCAGCACGCCGAAGTGCGTCGTCTCGAGCTCGATGCCGACGTCCTCGATGCGCACCGATGGCACGAGCGTGTCGTGCATCGCGAGGCGCGACGCGGGCTCGATGTCGCGGTTCTTCTCCTGCAGGGCGTCGAGCAGCGTGCGCGAGATCCGCACGTGACCGCCGTGAATTTCGACCTCGTCGACCCGTGGTCCGCGCGAGCCGAGGAAGGCGAAGGACGCCCGCGCCGATTCGAGGTCCAACCACTCACCATCGCGACCGATGCGCACTCCGCGCAGATCGATCGCGGGTTCGAACCAGGAGAGCCGAGCCTCGCGGATCGAGAGTTCGTCGCCGAGCGGGCCGAGCCGCTTCGCCAGCGTGTCGCGCACCGTTTTGGCCAGGAAACCGGTCTTTTCAGCGACGAGAAGCCCGATCGCGAGGACGAGCAGGGCCCATCCGAGGAACAGGATCGTCCCGAAGGCGATGCGCGCGGCGAGGCGGAGGGGCGCTCGCATCGTGACGATCTCAGGGATCGCGGCGCGCGGTCGACGCGTCGTCGGAAATCCGCGCGACGCCGCGCGGCGGGGTCGGAGTCGACCTCGGCTCCTGCGCGGGCACGAGCACGTTCTGTCCGCCGCGGTAGGTGCGGCGCACGCGCTTGCCGACGTGGCAAGTGATCTCGTACGCGATCGTGTCGGCCTTGCGGGCCAGTTCCTCCGCGGTGATCGACTCGTGGCCGTCCGAGCCGATCAACGTGACGACGTCGCCGACCGACGCGCCCGGGATGTGGCCGACGTCGATCGTCGTGTAGTCCATCGACACGCGGCCGACGATCGGAGCGCGCAGGCCGCGCACGACGACCTCGCCCTTGTTGCCGAGTCGCCAGGACATGCCGTCGTTGTAGCCGACGGGCAGCGTGGCGATGCGCGTCGCGCGTTCGGCCTGCCACGTCGACGAATAGCCGACCGCGTAGCCTGCCGGAATGTCCTTCAGGAACACGATCTGGCTCTTGAGCGACATGACCGGCTTCAGCTCGTCCGAACCGGGCATGTCCGTGGGCAGCACGCCGTAGGCGCTGATGCCCGGCCGCACCGTGTCGTAGCGCGGGCGCAAGTCGGTGAACATCGCCGCCGAGTTGGCCATGTGGATCCAGCCGCACAGGAGCCGCTCGGCGCGCGCATCACGCAGGACACGTTCGAAGAGGCGCTGTTGTTCGTGCGTGCTCGCGGCGCGGGCTCCGTCGGCCGCGCTGACGTGCGTCATCACGCCGGCGAGTTCGAGGTGCTTGGATTCGTGCACCTCCCGCAGCAGGTCGAGCGCGCGGTGGGGCAGCACTCCCAGCCGTCCCATGCCGGTGTCGACGTTGAGGTGGATCCTGGCCTTGACGCCGAGACTCTTGGCCAGGTTCGCCAGCATCGCCCGGCGATCGCTCGAGTGCAGCGCCAGGTGTACGCCGTTGCGCAGGCAATCGACCGCCTCGTCGTCGATGATCGTGCCGAGCACGAGGATCGGGAGCGAGATGCCGGAGTGGCGCAGTTCGAGGGCCTCGGCCGACGAGCCCACACCGAGGGCGGCGACTCCGCAGCGCACCGCGTGGTGCGCGATCGCGACGGCGCCGTGACCGTACGCGTCCGCCTTCACGACGAGCATGATGCGCACGCCCGGCCCGGCCTTGCGCCGGATCGTGGCGAGGTTGTGGGTGAGCGCGTCGAGGTCGATGTCGGCCCAGACTCGATAGGGGTTCACGCGCGAGAGACTGCCATCGCGCTCGGCCTCATCCAAGACCGTTCGAGCGTGCTAGCGTTTGCGCTCGGTCGCGGCGAAGGGGCGCAGGTACAGAGGCTCGAGCCGGTCGGATTGAGTTGCGAGCCCGCGCGCGAGCCGGTTCGTCCCGAGTTCGAGCCACGTCTT